>JAYWFN010000293.1:0-39869 GCA_043778785.1 Sphingomonas sp.
AGCGACAACCAGCGCCGCAACGATCCGCGCGACCGGCGGGGTTCGCGGGTCGCGCACGGCAATGATGAGCGCCGCCACGTCGCGCTTCAGGGCTGCTGCCCATGTCCGGATAGTCTCAAACATCGCGCAGACCATTGCAAATTCCCGGCGTCTTCGCTACTGGCCGCCACTTCAACGCACGACCCGCTACGAATCGCCTGGCTGAAAGGGCTGCCAAGGCGACTTCAGGGACGTCATTCGAAAGGACGAAAATGCCCAAACTGAAGACCAAGAGCGGTGTGAAGAAGCGCTTCACGCTGACCGCTACGGGTAAGCTGAAGCACGGAGTCGCCGGAAAGCGCCACCGCCTGACGCACCATACCGCAAAATACATCCGCCAGAACCGGGGCACTTCGGTGCTGTCCAAGGCCGACACCTCAACGGTGAAGTCCTGGGCTCCCTACGGCCTGAAATAAGGAGGCCTAGGACATGGCACGGGTAAAGCGCGGCGTTACGACGCGCGCAAAGCACAAGAAAATCCTCGAACAAGCGAAGGGCTTTTATGGCCGTCGCAAAAATACGATCCGCGTCGCGCGGCAGGCAGTCGAAAAGGCCGGTCAATATGCGTATCGCGACCGCAAGGTCAAAAAGCGCAACTTCCGCGCGCTGTGGATTCAACGCATCAACGCGGCCGTCCGCATGGAAGGCCTGAATTACGGCCAGTTCATGCACGGGCTGAAGCTGGCGGGGGTGGAACTCGACCGCAAAGTCCTTGCCGACATGGCGATGAACGAAGGCACCGTGTTTAGCACCATCATCGCGCAAGCGAAGGCGGCGTTGCCCAAAGCGGCATAAGGCAGCGGGTTTTGCCGCGATATGCGCGGCGGGGCCTCAGGCAGCCTAACCGTCTCTTCGTTGTAATGCGCAAATGGGCGTGAGCGGGTTGCCGCTTGCGCCCATTTGCTTATCAGGTGCCCGTCATGACCACAGATTCACACAAAAATGCTGAAATCGCATTGCGCCAGAAAATTGAAGAGGTCGCAAAATGGATGCGTGAGGCAGATAACCGAGCCGCGTACTTTAAACAGAACGCCGACAAGTACGGTTTGACCGACCTTTATGCTGAAATCTCCAAAAGTTCTGCCCGAACGGTCGAGGATGCGAGGATTTTTGCTCTTGGTAAGCAAGGCATCATCACAGATTTGATGAAATCGTTAGGGAAGATGGAGCCTACGGAACGCGCTATGCGAGGCGTGGTTTACAACGAAGTGAGGACCACGCTCTCACAAAAGATCGACGATCGTAAAAATGAGCTAGAGACCGACAAGCTTAACAAAAGTCTCGAACATGATCGGTTCGACATGACGTTGCCGTCGCCCGAATTACCGAAGGGTTCGGTGCATCCGGTCAGCCAGGTGCTTGACGAACTGTCAGAGATCTTCGCCGACATGGGGTTTGCGGTCGCGTCAGGCCCGGAGATCGAGGACGACTGGCACAATTTCACTGCGCTTAACATTCCCGAAAGCCATCCAGCCCGGGCGATGCATGATACCTTTTACTTCCCTGACGGTAAGTTGTTGAGAACCCACACGTCGCCGGTGCAGATCCGCACCATGACGTCACAAGCGCCGCCAATCCGCATCATTGCGCCGGGTCGGGTTTACCGATCTGATTCGGACGCGACGCATACGCCGATGTTCCACCAGATCGAGGGGCTGGTCATCGACAAGGGGATTCACCTGGGGCACCTCAAATGGACGCTCGAGACCTTCCTGAAAGCGTTTTTCGAGCGCGACGATGTGACATTGCGCCTGCGCCCGAGCTATTTCCCGTTTACCGAACCTTCGGTCGAAGTCGATGTCGGCTATACGATGCAGAACGGCAAGCGCGTTATCGGCGGCAGCGAAGGCTGGATGGAAGTGCTGGGCAGCGGGATGGTGCACAGGCGGGTCATCGAAGCGTGCGGGCTCGACCCCGACGTGTGGCAGGGTTTCGCGTTCGGGACCGGCATCGACCGGCTGGCGATGCTCAAATACGGGATGGATGATTTGCGGCCCTTCTTTGACGGCGATCTGCGCTGGTTGCGACACTATGGGTTCGGTGCGCTCGACGTGCCCACGTTGAGCGGGGGAGTTGGGGCATGAAGTTCACCCTAAGCTGGCTCAAGGAGCATCTCGAAACGACGGCGAGCGTCGATGCGATTGCCGAGAAACTCAACGCCATCGGCCTTGAGGTCGAAGGCATCGAGAACAGCGCCGAAAAACTGGCCGCATTCCGCATTGCCAAGGTGCTGAGCGCCGCGCCGCATCCGCAGGCGGACAAGCTGCAAGTGCTGAGCGTCGATGCCGGCGACGGACCGCTACAGGTCGTCTGCGGTGCGCCCAATGCCCGCGCGGGACTGGTCGGTGTGTTCGGATCGCCGGGTGCCGTGGTGCCGTCGAACGGCATGGTCCTGAAAGTCGCGGCAATCCGTGGTGTCGAGTCGAACGGCATGATGTGTTCGACGCGCGAGTTGGAACTGGGCGACGATCATGACGGCATTATCGAACTGCCCGCCGATGCGCCGATTGGTGCGGTCTATGCGGGCTGGGCGGGACTCGACGATGCGGTGTTCGATGTCGCGATCACGCCCAACCGCCAGGATTGCATGGGCGTGCGCGGGATTGCGCGCGATCTGGCAGCTTCCGGAGTCGGTTCCCTTAAACCCCTCTCCCCGCTCGCCGTTGGCGAGTCGCCCTCTCCCCCGCAGGGCGAGGGTGTTCAGATCCGCACCGACGATCCCGAGGGCTGTCCCGCTTTCTATGGCCGCGTCATTCGTGGGATCACCAACGGTGCGTCGCCTGACTGGATGCAGCGCCGCCTAAAAGCCATCGGACAACGGCCGATTTCAGCGCTGGTCGATGTTACCAACTATGTTATGTTCGATCTCGGTCGGCCGAGCCATGCCTATGACCTGACCACCTTGTCAGGCGCAGTCGTGGCGCGGCGAGCGCGGGACGGTGAGACCGTTACGGCGCTCAACGGCAAGGCATATACGCTCACCTCGGCGATGACGGTGATCGCCGATGACAATGGTGCGCATGACATTGGCGGAATCATGGGCGGCGAGCATTCGGGCGTGGCCGACACGACGACTGACGTGCTGCTCGAAGTCGCTTATTTCGATCCTGAGCGGATTGCGAAAACGGGGCAGGCATTGAGTTTGACTTCGGATGCACGCGCGCGGTTTGAGCGCGGGGTTGATCCGGCATTCCTCGACGAGGCCATCGAGATACTGACGGGCATGATCTTGGGCGTCTGTGGTGGCACGGCGTCCGACGTGATCCGCGCGGGGTCGCCACCGGTTGCGGCCAAGACCATCGCTTATGATCCGACGCTTTGCGCGCGGCTGGGTGGCATCGATGTGCCGCCGCGTGAACAGCAGGCGATCCTCGAGCGGCTCGGCTTTGCCGTGGCGGGCGACTGGACTGTCACTGTCCCCAGCTGGCGGCGTGACGTCGATGGGCCTGCCGATCTGGTTGAGGAAGTCGTGCGCATTACCGGCCTCGACCATGTCGTCTCGACGCCGCTGCCGCGCGATGCCAGAGACTTGGGGGGCGTGGCAAAGCCAACCGCGACGCCGATACAGATGGTCGAACGCAAAGTCCGCCGCAGTGCCGCCGCGCGCGGACTGAACGAAGCGATCACCTGGAGCTTCCTGAGCGAAGCCGAGGCGGCGGCCTTTGGCGGCGCACCGTGGGCGCTCAGCAATCCGATTTCCGAAGACCTGAAAGTCATGCGCCCCTCGCTGCTCCCCGGTTTGTTGTCGGCAGCACAACGCAATGCGGATCGTGGTGCGGACAGCATCCGCCTGTTCGAGATTGGGCGGCGCTATCTGGGCGATGCCGAGCCGCTGACTGTCGGCGTGGTGCTTGCAGGCGAACGGACGCCGCGCGGTTGGCAGCAGGGCAAAATGCGAACCTTCGACGCCTATGATGCCAAAGCCGAAGCGCTCGCACTGCTCGGCGCTGCCGGTGCCCCCGTCGACAATCTCCAAGTCTTTGGAGACGCAGGCGCGCACTACCACCCCGGCCAGTCGGGGACATTGCGCCTCGGCCCCAAGACAGTCCTCGCCAGTTTCGGCATGCTGCACCCGGCAACGGCAAAGGCGTTCGACCTGACCGGCGCGGTCGTGGCCGCTGAAATCTATCTCGACGCAGTCCCCGCCAAAAGGGGAAGCGGCTTCATGCGCCCCGCCTTTGCGCCGCCGGTGCTGCAAGTCGTGCGACGCGACTTTGCGTTTCTCGTTTCCGCCGATGTTGCGAGCGATGCGCTGATCCGCGCGGTCAAAGGCGCGGATAAGGCCATGATCACAGGCGCACGCCTTTTTGACGTGTTTGCTGGTGCTGGCGTTCCTGACGGGCAGATTTCGCTTGCCGTAGAAGTAACGCTTCAGCCCAGCGACAAGAGCTTTACCGACGAGGAGCTGTCAGCCATCACCGCAAAGATTGTCGCCGCCGCTGTTAAGGTTGGAGCAACGCTTCGCACCTGATACGACTAAGACTGCGCCGCACATTCATGCGCGCAGGGTCGCGAAAGGTTGTTTATGTCCCGTGCTCTGGTTTCGCTGGTAACAGCGGCATCACTGACGTTGTCCGCATGTGGCAGTGACAGCGGCGGTACTGCAACCGCCGGCGGCGGATCATCAGGCAGCGGCGGCACAACAACGAGCGGATGTTCGCTGGTCGAGCGGCAGAATTGGGCCTTCGCGCAGTTAAACGAATGGTATCTGTTTCCCGAAACGCTTCCAGCCTCGCTTAGCCCCGCGCCCTATGCCAATCTCGATGATTATGTCGATGCGCTGACCGCGACCGCGCGATCACAGCGACGGGACCGGTTTTTTACCTATGTTACGTCAATCCGTGAGGAAAACGCTTTCAACACGTCGGGATCGAGCGCCGGGATCGGCATTCGTCTGTCGACTGACGCGACCACCAAAAAGGCATTTGTGTCCGAAGCATTCGAAGGCGCACCGGGGCTGGCGGCAGGGCTCGATCGCGGCACCGAAATCGTGGCGATTGGTGACACGGCGTCATCGCTGCGCACGGTCAGCGACATCATCACAGCCGAAGGCACCGCTGGCGTCACAGCAGCATTGGGACCAACGACCGCCGGCATCACCCGCACGCTGCGCATTGCCAACGCAAGCGGCACCACGACAGTCTCCGTCACCAAAGCCGACTATGCGCTGAGCCCGGTGTCCAGCCGCTATGGCACGCAGATTATCGATGATGGTGGCAAGCGCGTCGGCTATCTCAATCTGCGCACCTTCATCTCGTCGGCCGATCCACAGCTGCGCACGGCGTTCAACGATTTCCGCGCGGCGGAGATTACCGAGTTCATCATCGATTTCCGCTATAATGGCGGCGGTCTGGTCTCCACCGCTGACTTGCTCGGCGATCTGCTGGGCGGCAACCGATCCACCTTCGATGTCTTTTCGCAAACAACATATCGCCCCGAAAAATCGAGCCGCAACTCGACCAAGCGTTTCAGTCCGCTTGCGCAATCGGTCTCGCCGGTCAAAATCGCGTTTATCGGCACGGGAGCCACGGCATCGGCAAGCGAACTCGTCATCAACAGCTTCGTCCCCTATCTCGGGGCGAACGTGGCGCTGATCGGCGCGAATACATTCGGCAAGCCGGTCGGCCAGGTCGCGCTTGACCGCGCGGCCTGCGACGACCGGCTTCGTGCGATTGCTTTCTCGTTGCGCAATTCGGCGAATTCGGATGCCTATTATGACGGGCTGGCAACCGCCGTAAAAGCAAGTTGCGCGGCAACCGATGATGTGACCAAACCGCTCGGCAGCGCACAGGAAGAATCGGTGCGTCAGGCGCTCGATTTCCTCGCGGGCAAAGCCTGCACGCCGATCGCAACGGGTCAGGCATCGCTGTCGCTGCGCGCCTCCGCCCCGCAATTGCTGCGCCCCGAAGCGCCGACCGTCAGCCAGCGCGAAGTGCCCGGCTTGTTCTAACGGCTGAGCAAGAACACGGCATGTTCGGCGAAGAGATTCGCGCCTGCGCTTGTCGTCATCCGGTCACCGCTCAGGAACCATTGCTGCTCGATCTTGATATGTCGCATTGCGATGAAGCTGCGGAAATCGTCGATCGTCACATGGTGGATATTTGGCGTGTCATACCAGCGCGACGGGAGCTGCTTGGTCACTGGCATCTGACCGCCATACATCAACGCAAACCGTATCCGCCAATGCGCGAAGTTGGGGAAAGAGACAAACGCGCGCGCCCCGATCCGCAGCAGTTGATCGATCACAAGGTCGGGGCGCCGCGTCGTCTGGAGTGTCTGGCTGAGAATGGCGTAGTCGAAACTGGCATCGGGATAGTCCGCCAGATCGGTATCGGCATCGCCTTGTATCACCGACAGGCCGCGTGCGAGCGCCGCCGTGACGTCGCCTGCGTTAATCTCGATACCGCGGGCATCGCAGCCCTTGGCGCGCAATTCCGCCATTAAGGCGCCGTCACCGCACCCCACATCAAGGGCACGCGCGCCGGGCGGCACGGTCGCCGCGATGATGGCAAGATCAGCTCTCAGCATGTCGCACACAAAAAGCCCGATACGACCGCATCAAATCCGGGCGTATCGAGCAGGAAGGCGTCATGGCCATAGGGGCTGGTCAGCTCGACAAAGCTGACGGCCGCCCCCGCTGCGTTGAGCGCCTGCGCAATCGATTTGGATTCAGCGGTCGGATAGAGCCAGTCGGTATCGAAGCTGACGATGCAGAAGCGTGTCTTCGTCTGCTTGAACGCATGCGCGAGGTGCCCGCCAAACTCTTCGGCCAAGTCGAAATAATCGATGGCACGGGTGATGTAGAGATAGCTGTTTGCATCGAAGCGATCGGTGAAGCTCAGACCCTGGTGGCGGAGATAGCTTTCGACCTGAAAATCGGCATCGAACCCGAAGGTCTTGGCGCCATCGGGGTTTTCCGGGCGCGCCTGAAGCCGTCGCCCGAATTTCTCGGTCAGGCCTTGCTCCGACAAATAAGTGATATGTGCCGCCATCCGCGCCACCGCGAGGCCCGCATCGGGCGAAATGCCAGGGTTTTGGCCGTCCCCATAATAATCACCGCCGCGCCAGTTGGGATCGGCCATGATGGCTTGCCGCCCGACTTCGTGAAAGGCGATATTCTGCGCGCTGTGCTTTGCTGTCGACGCGATGATGAGCGCCGCGGCCACACGATCGGGGAAATGCGCGGCCCAGCTGAGCGCCTGCATCCCGCCCATTGACCCGCCGACGACCGCGTGAAGCCGCACTATGCCGAGATGGTCGAGCAGCATCGCCTGCGATCGCGCCACGTCGCTGATCGTGACCACGGGAAAGCGCATCGCGTAAGGGTGGCCATCCGCTGCAAGCGTTTCCGGCCCCGAGGACCCCATGCACCCGCCAATCGCGTTGACCGCGATCACGCAGAAGCGGTCGGTATCGATCGGCTTGCCCGGCCCCACCAGCCGCGACCACCAGCCGGCTTTGCCGGTAATCGGATGCGCCGAGGCGACGTGCTGGTCGCCCGTCAGCGCATGACAGATCAGAATCGCATTCGACGCATCGGCATTGAGCGCGCCATAGCTCTCATAGGCCAGCTCGACCGGCGCGAGCGTGCCGCCACCATCAAGCGCGAGCGGCCCGGGCAGCGTGACAGTGCGATTGAGGCCGAAACGATCTTCCATTGCGCGAGGGCTTTGGCGGGCACAGTGGTAGGATGCAACCACTGTTCGCGGTCTCTCCGTAGTCCTGAGCCTGTCGAAGGACAGTTCGCGCAAACCGTGCTTCGACAAGCTCAGCACTGCGGGAGTCCTAAAGAAAGTTGTTCGGCCAGATCATTGTGCGCCACATATGCGCGGTCGGCGATCCGTCGAAGCCGAGGCCCTCCACCGGCTGACGGAAATTGCGGCCGATGATGTCGATCAGTGGCGCGATGTCGGGCGTCGTCTCATCCTCGAAGAAGTAGATGTCATACAAAGTCACCAGCCGCGACGACATGTACCAGCGGTGATTCCTGGCATTTTCGGCCTCGCGGCGGATGTATTCGGGCGGCACATAGTCAGGGCCGAAAAAGCGGTCATAGCTGTCGGGATATTTGTAACCGACACTGTCGTCGGCGAAGTAACGCAGCGCCTGATGCTTCTCGACGGCCCACGCGACTTCTTCGTCGACATAGGGCGCAATCATCTGTCCGCCCCAATAGCCATGGTCGGCGCGGACCAGGCAAGCATTCGAAATATCATGCAGCAGGCACGCCATGATGACTGGTTCGGGCTGATTATCATTGAGCGCCCGCATAGCGCTCGAAATCAGGTGGCGTTCGGTGATCCCGTCAATCCGGTGCGTAAAAAAATCGAGCAATGTCGGCGCGGCGGGCATTTTGGGCAGCGCGGGATTGTCCCCCATCATCATGACCGTGCCGGGCTTCAAGCGCGCCATCGCCTCGGTCTCGCCAGTCGAGTTGCCCGTGCCGACATAACCGACCGGCGCGGGGACGATCAGGCGCTCAAGGCCAGCCTGGTTGGATTCGGATGGGTTGCACATAGGCGTGCCTTAATCACACGACCCGCCCCGTGACAATCACTGCCAGCGCGTTAAAGGGCAGACATGACACATCCCCAACCAAAACCATGGATCATGGACATTGCGCCTTATGTGCCCGGGCGGACCGCGACCGATGACGGGCGCAAGGTCATCAAGCTGTCCTCGAATGAAAATCCGCTGGGTACGAGTGACGCCGCGACCGCAGCATTTTCGAACCATGCCACCGATCTCGCGCGCTATCCCGATGCGTCGGCGGCAGCGCTACGCGAAGCGATTGCCGCACATTATAATCTTGATCCGGCGCGTGTGATTTATGGGACGGGATCTGACGAGATCCTGCATATGATCACTGGCGCTTATGCCGGGCCGGGCGACGAAGTGCTGCAAGTCCGCTATGGTTTTGCGGTTTACGAGATCGCGACACGGCGCGTCGGCGCGACGTTGGTTGCCGCGCCCGATAAGGACTACGCGACCGATGTCGATGCGCTGCTGGCGGCCGTGACGCCCAGAACGCGGGTCGTGTTTGTTGCCAATCCGAACAACCCGACAAGCACGCTGACATCGCGCGCAGATATGGCGCGGTTGCACGCAGGGCTGCCGACCGATGTCATGCTCGTGATCGACCAGGCCTATGCCGAATATCTTGACCCGCACGAGGACGATTGGGGGCTGGAGCTCGCCAAGACCAAGGCGAATGTGATTATCACGCGGACATTCTCCAAGATTTACGGGCTGGCGGCGGAACGGATCGGCTGGGGCTATGGCGCCGCCGCCGCAGTCGATGCAATGCACTGCATCCGCCAACCGTTTAACATCACAAGCGGCGGGCAGGCTGCAGCGATTGCCGCGCTACACGATACGGCTTTTGTCGACCACAGCCGGGCGCATAACGCCGTCTGGCGGGCATGGCTGAGCGAGGAGATTGCCAAGATGGGTAATGCGGGCCTGCGTGCGCTGCCATCGAAAACGAACTTTCTGATGATCCTGTTCGAAGGCGTTGTGAGTGCCGAAACAGCGTATAAAGGGCTGATGGAGCATGGCTTCATCACGCGCTGGTTGCCAGGGCAGGGACTCGCAAACGGCCTGCGGATTACAATCGGCACCGAGGACGAAACGCGCGGTGTTGCGGCGGCGCTGCGCGCAATCGTCACCTGATGCTGCCGTTTGCGCGCGTCTCGATCATCGGGCTGGGGTTGATCGGCTCCTCGATTGCGCGCGCGGTGCGTGACGCCATGCCGATAGTATCATTGAGCGGATATGATGCTGACCCCGACGTGCGCGAGACCGCACGGGCACTGACGCTGTGTGATGACATTGCCGATACCGCAGGGGCTGCGGTGACGGATGCCGACCTGGTGATCCTGTGCGTCCCGCTCGGCGTGATGGGCGCCGTGGCGGAGCGTATCGCCAACGACTTGCCACCCGAAGCTGTCATCAGCGATGTCGGTTCGTCAAAGGCGGCCGTGACAGCGGCGCTCGCGGCGGCACTGCCCGACCATGCGATTGTCCCCGCGCATCCCGTGGCGGGGACCGAGCGGAGTGGGCCCGAAGCGGGTTTTGCGGCGCTGTTTCACAATCGCTGGTGCATCCTGACGCCGGCTGAAGGAACATCTGACAGCGCTGTCCAACAGGTCACGGCCTTCTGGGAGCGGCTCGGCGCGCAGGTCGAAATCATGGACGCGGCGCATCATGATCTGGTGCTCGCGGTCACCAGCCATTTGCCGCATCTGATTGCCTATACCATCGTTGGTACTGCATCCGACCTTGAAGGAGTCACGCAATCCGAAGTGATCAAATATTCAGCGGGTGGCTTCCGCGACTTTACGCGCATTGCCGCGTCGGACCCGACAATGTGGCGCGATGTGTTTCTGACCAACAAGGATGCCGTGCTCGAGATGCTCCAGCGGTTCAGCGAAGATCTGACCGCGCTGCAACGCGCCATCCGCTGGGGTGACGGCGAAGCCTTGTTCGATTTGTTTACGCGGACCCGGGCGATACGGCGGAGCATTATCGAGCAGGGTCAGGATGACGACCGGCCCGATTTCGGGCGATCCGATCACTGATTCAGAACATTGATCGCGGTGTGAATCCGCGTCTCGATCTCTTCGCGTGGCAGGCCCGCCGGAATCGGCTCACCGACCTTTACGGTGACAACACCGGGGTAGCGCAAAAACTTGCCCTTCGGCCATAGGCGACCGGTGTTGAGCGCAACGGGATAGACCGGCAGGGCCAGGGATTTATACAAACCCGCGACCCCTGGCCGCAATTCGGGTCGCTCGCCGGGCGCCACCCGCGTGCCTTCGGGGAAAATCACAATCGGGCGGTCTGCTGCGGCTGCTTCGCGTGCTGCTTTGAGCATCATGCGCAGCGCTGCCGAGCCCGCTTCGCGCGAAATCGGGATGACGCCGTGCCGCCGCGCGACCCAGCCCCAAACGGGGATACGGATCAGCTCGGCCTTGAACACCGTCGCTGGTCGGTCGATCAAGCGAAGAATCTCGATCGCTTCGAGCATCGATTCATGTTTCATCGCAATGATGCATGCGCCGGTCGGGAATTTCCCTTCGACAACGACGCGGATGCCGAGAATCCAGCGGACACAGAGATAATGATATTGCGCCCAGCGCCGCGACCCCGCGATAATGGCTTCCTGCCCGAACAATGCGCCAAGGCCGGCGGCAATGACCAGCGGGACACTGCCCAGATAGAAAATGACCGTAAACAGGATCGAGCGGAAAAGCGTCATAGGCCGATCAGCACTGCGACACGGCGGAACAGATATTTGTTGTATTCGCGCAGCAGCACAGCAAGGCTGGCGTCGCTGCGCAGTGCATCGGGGATGATGACGATATCGGTGCCCAACGCACGCTCCATTTCAAAGCGGGCACGGCGCATGTGCCAATCGGACGTAACAAGTCGCACACTTTGATATTTGTTCCTGCGAATCCAGGCGGCCGTTTCGTCCCCGTTGGACTGGGTGTCACTGGCCTCGCGCCCCAAATCGACACAGCAGGCCATGACTTTTAACGAGACATGCTGGGCCTCGGCAAGTTCAGCAGGTTTCACGCTGCGGTCAACGCCGGTTATCAGCATGCGCTGTGCAACGCGCTTTGCAATCAGATCGGTGCCGCGCGCGATGCGCCCCTGTGCCCCTGTTGGCACGACGATGGCGTCGGTCTTGGTCAGTCCGGCGGGCAAGGGCAGCATGATGACAAAGACAGCAAAGCCAAGTGCCCAGATGACCAGAGCCAGAGCGACAAGACGCCGGATCACAACATGCGCGCCAAAGCGCGAACGACGGTCAGCCGCGCGGTGATGATCGAAAGCAGGACAGCGGCAATCGGCAGCAGCGCGATAACCAGCCAGCCCGTCCAGCCCAATCCACCCTTATCGAGCAGCGCCGCGCCGACATTTGCGATCCGCCCGCCAACCCCGAAAACGACCAAGGCACCGCAGACGCAGCCGAGCAGACTGCCAAACAGCGCATCGAGCGCGGCGCGGCGCTGAAACAAGCGCGCGACCTGAACATCGGTTGCGCCCATGAGATGCATGATGTCGATCGTCGAACGATGTGTGACCAGTGCCGTCCGCGCTGCCAAAACGACCGCGGCTGCCATCGTTGCCGCCATCAGCGCGACAAGGGCAACCGAGAGCCAGCGCAGAGTCGACAGCAACCCCTGCAACGGTCCCAGCCACTGCGCATGCGCATCGACGCGCGCCGACGGGGCAATAGCCTTTACCGTGGCCGTTAACTCACTGATCAAGCGCGCATCATTGGCGCGCAGCGACACGTCAATCAAAGACGGCACTGGCAGATCAGGATCCAGCCCATCCTGACCCAGCCAAGGGCTGAGCAATTCGCGCATCCGCGCTTCGTCAACACGCGTCGCCTGCGCCACCGAGCCAAGCTGCGCCAGTTCGGCAAGGACAGTGCGCGTCTGCCGGTCGCGACTGTCGGGGTTTGGCTCGACAATCTGGATGGTCAGCTTGCCCGCGAGCTGGTCACCCAGCCCCGACGCCGCATTGCCCAGCGCGAGTCCTGCCCCTGCCGCGAGCACGGTCAGGAACGTCATGATCGCGATCACCCACGGCATCGGCCCCGCCAGCCGCCCTTCGGGCAGCAAGCGCCGATCGGCCACCGAGGCACGTAGGGCCGTGCTCATGTATCTTCACTCAGCGGCGGATATTTGAGCGCACCGGTCGGATCGGACAACCGCCCGCGATCAAGCCGCATCATCTGAGCGGTCCCGACACGGCTGAGCAAATGAAGATCGTGCGTTGCGACCACGACGGTCGTGCCGAGGCGGTTGAGCCCATCGAAGAGATGCAACAAGCGCTGTGCCATTTCAGGATCGACGTTGCCCGTCGGTTCGTCAGCAACGAGCAAATCAGGCCGCCCGATCACAGCGCGCGCAATCGCCACGCGCTGCTGCTCGCCGCCAGAAAGCGTCGCAGGGCGGGCATCGGCGCGGTCCTGCAAACCGACCCACGCGAGCATTTCACGCACAGGCGCGGCAATCTCGCGCTCATCGGTGCCCGCGACGCGCAGGGGGAGTGCAACATTGTCGAATGCGGACAAATGCTGGACCAGGCGAAAGTCCTGAAAGACCACGCCAATGCGCCTTCGGAAGGCAGGGAGTCGTCCACGCGGCGCCGCAACGAGGTTTTCGCCAAACATGCGGATTTGCCCGCGGCTGGGCCGCTGCGCGAGATAGAGCAGCTTCAACAGCGATGTTTTTCCCGCGCCCGATGGGCCGGTCAGAAAGTAAAACGCCCCGCGCGACAGCGAAAAGCTGAGGTCGGAGAGCGTTTCGGCTCCGGTGCCATAGCGGAGCCCCACATTTTCGAACTGGACAATATTACTCACGGTCCCCGCGCCCGACGCTTAGCAGTGATCACGCCATCGCACGGCAAAGGCGCATCCGTAAAGGGAAGCGCTTGCCAGCATGGCACGCACAGTGCTTAGGTTGTGGCTTATTACGCTTTCAGAGTATCGCATCCCTAATGATCCTGTCATGCCCCGCCTGCCGCACCCGATATGTCGTGCCCGACAGCGCCGTGGGTCCATCGGGGCGCCAGGTTCGCTGCGCTTCGTGCAGGCATAGCTGGTTTCAGGATCCTGCGCCGCTCGATCTCGTCGACCGTGCGATCCAGGCAACGACACCGCCGCCTGAAGAGGCCGCGGCTGAACCCCGCATCGAGCGCGCACAGCCTGTTTTTGTGCCACCGCCCGTTGTTCCTACACCGGCCCAGATCACGCCGACGCTCGACGCTGTTGACGAAGACTATGACGCGTTTGCGCCGTCGCCGCCTTTTGGTCCGCGCCGCAATCCGGCCAAGCGCTGGACATTGGCAGCCGCGATCGTCGCCGCACTGTTGATGGCAGGCGTTGTCGCGGTTCAATTTTTTGGGACGCCGACGTTTGTGACCGGTATGCTGGCACGAGCCGGACTGCCGGGCGGACAGATTGATGTGCCGCTGCTCCTCGAAGTGCCGCGCAAGCCCGAACGGCGCGAATTGCCGAGCGGCAACGAGCTGTTCGCACTTACGGGCCGCATCGTGAACCCGACGGATAGCGCGCAGCGTGTTCCCGACATTCTTGCGGAGTTGCGCGACGCGCAAGGCCGCGTGGTCTATGGCTGGACAATCACGCCGCCCAAACGGACCATCGAAGCGCGCGGCAAGATCGAATTTGATTCAGCAGAAATCGATGTGCCCAAGGGCTCGAAAAAGCTTAATCTCAGCTTCTCGGGCGCGCCACCGAAAGAAGGGACGAAAGAGGGAGCGAAATAGGGGCATTGCGGGCAGGCATCGGCTTTGCTAGAGGCCCGCGCCTACCCCGCTGTCCTTACCCGGCAGCTGATGGCTGTGCGGCCATGGCGGAACTGGTAGACGCGCAACGTTGAGGTCGTTGTGGGCGAAAGCCCGTGGAAGTTCGAGTCTTCTTGGCCGCACCAGTCATGCCGCGCGAAGCGATAGCGCGGCTATCGTCAGCGATATGCGGCATGACCGGCCAGCGTCGCCAAAGCGACGACTGACGACGTGGCTTTGCCACGACGGACCCACTCTACTTCGACGCCCGAACACCCATCACCTGCGCCGCCACCGCGCCCAGATGCACCGAGGGCGTCGTCTCGCCGACCTGCGCCTGCCCCGCCAGTATCGAATCAAGCTCGGAGGCTTGCGCCGACAGCGTGGCGATCCGCACCGAATAGCGACCGTAAGGAACCGATTCGAACAGGAAGAAGCCGTCGAAGTCGGATCGCGTACGCGCCACCGCACGTCCCTCCACGTCGACGAGTTCGAGATCTATTCCCTCAAGATTACCACCGCCCGCACGAACCAGCGTCCCGTCAACATCGCCCGTTGCGACGAGCGGCAGTTCGAGCGTCACTGTCACGCCCGGGCGCGGCGTTACCACCGAACCCGGCGTTGACGGCTGGACCAGCGGATCGGGCAGCACCGAGCCATCGACACTGACGAGCACCGGCTGGAACGGCTCGAGCCCGTCGACCACAACTTCGCCATTGGCATCAGTCAACGTCTCGACCGGCACACGGCCCGCCGCAATCTGTGCACCCTTTTCAAGGCGCTCGCCGGGATCGCGACGGCCGTTGTTGTTGGCATCGCGGTAGACGCGCACCAGCGCCGATCCCTGTGAGGCGAGCTTGTCAGCCGTTATTCGGACGCTGCCGTGACGGCGGGGATCGCGGCCAAGGCTGAACGCCAAGTTGAGTCCTGCCGCAACCGCGCCATCGGACGCCACTTCACCGCTGGCACTGAACGACAGCCGGTCATAACGCTTGCTGTAACCAAGCCCCGCACGGGCACGACCGAGCGCTTGATCATAGCCAAGTTCGGCGCGCCATTGCGCGGGGTGCAGCAAGCTGCCTCCTGCCGACCATTCGCCGACAACAGTTGCAGATTGAAACTTGCTTTCGGGCGCAAGACGGAACCGCGCTTCGCCGCGCAGCCGGATTTTGCCGACGCGCGCATTGGCAAGGAACCCGGCTTCGATTTGCGGGGGCGGATCGGGGCCGAACTTGCGGCGTTCGTCGCGGTAGGCAAGCTCGCCGGTCAGTGACATGCGCCCAAGGCTAAGCGACGACCGCGTGGTAAACTCAAGCGTCGAATTACCGCCGCGCTGCGTTGTCAGCCGCGCATCGACGTGCACGGGCACACTGCCGCGCCCGTTGCCGAAGAAATGATCGATACTGGCGACATGCAGGCCGGTGACATTCTGCAATATGCGGTCCGAACGGTAATCGCCGCCTGCCCAGATTGTCTCGACGGCGAAATTGGTTGTGCCAAGTTGTGCGAGTGCCTGTGCGCGCATCGCATGGCCGCCGGTGGCGTCGACAGCACCCGAAAACTCGGCCAGTGCAGGGCCAATCGCCCGTCTCAGCGCAACTTCACCAAAGTTGCGCCGACCGATGCTGTCGATCAGCAAGCTACTCACGTTCAGCGCAACTGACGTCTTGGTGTCAAGACCACGCTCGAGCCCGAATGAGCCGCGCCAGCCTCGGCGCGCGACCGTTGGCGCCCGGTATAAGTTGATGAGGTCGCGGCCCTCCTCATCCGCGCCCGCCCAATACCAGGTCTTGCGCGGCGGAATGCTGTCAAGCCCGACCGGCACCGATTTGACCTCGCGCCTGATCTGTCCCTGTGGCCCGTAAAGCACGACTTCGAA
The DNA here is from genome assembly GCA_043778785.1 of Sphingomonas sp. Classification (GTDB taxonomy): domain Bacteria; phylum Pseudomonadota; class Alphaproteobacteria; order Sphingomonadales; family Sphingomonadaceae; genus Sphingomonas_O. The sequence goes on from JAYWFN010000293.1 coordinate 16,244, forward strand.
CCGGTTTTGCCCATATTGAAGCGCGACATCGAGAAATTCATACCGGCCATCGGCACGATCGTTGGCGAATGCGAGCAACTGGCCGTTGCGATACAGTTCGGCGTCCCAGCCGCGCGGCAGTTCGCCCCGAAAATCGGTACGGTCGAAATTCTGCGGACGATCAACGGGGCGGTTCGTCACGACAAACCCGCGCCCGACGCCCGATTGCGACACCAGCGGCGTCGACAGCCCCTGAACATCGCCCACCGCGACATGCGTGGCCTTGAGCGGCCCGAGGAGACCGGCATCGGGATCCGTGCGATAGCCGCGCACCCGCAGCGATGAGGGCACACCCGAACGATCCGATGACAATCGCGCATCATACGCAACCGGACCGACTTCACCCGAGGCATAAAGTTCATATTGCGCATCGAACCGATTGCCGTTGCGGCGATCAAGCGTTGCGCCAAGGCTGGCCACGACATCGACTGACGGCATTTTGATACCGCGATAGGGCGCGTTGGATTTCGGCAAGCTTGCCAGATCGAAGACGGGAACGGTCGACTGCACTCGTGCCCGGCGCTCGGCCGCAAGTTGCGGGGGCAACTTCTTGTCGGATTTGATCGCAAGAATTGCATTGCCGGTATCGGGGTCGAGGGTCACGCCCAGCCAGCGCGACAGTGCGGTCGTCGAGACGCACCAGCCTTCGGGTGTGTCGCGAATGTCGTCTGGCGCGACTTTCCGCCTATTGTTCATGATTTGTTCTTCACCGCTCAACCGATCGATGGTCAGTGTTTGCCGTTCATCATAAGCCCAGCCAGTTGCGCGGCGCGACTGCTTGTCGAGGCGAACCGAAATGTCGAGCGCCATGATCACGTCAGCGAAATCGACGCACACGCCCGTGGGCGTCTGATAACCGCGCACGCCATCGCCCAGCCGATACTGGTTCAGGCGGACGTCGAATAACAGGGCATCGTCAGCGGTCGCGGTCCATGCGCCCGCACGCGACGGCTGGGCGATCCCGACCGACGCCAAAGCGGCCAAGGCGGCAAGCGCCTGGCCAGTGCGATGGAAAAAACGGCGCATGATGGTGGACCGGTCGGTCGCTTTCTAGCGGATCACGACCTGTGCTTCGGCAATCATGCCGCCGCCAGTGTCCATATCCTCGAGATATTCGACCCTAGTAGGGCCGACAAGTTGCGCCGCGACTTCGGGCGATATCGGAAGCGTGACAACGCGGGCAGCGACATCGGTGTAAACCGCAATGCCGCGCGCTTCAAACAAGGGCTTGGCAATCCCTGCCTTCGTGACGCGAATACGACCATAGGTCGAACGCGTGCCAGTGCGCGCGAGCGTGAACGAGATGGCGTCAACCGATGCCGCCTCACCCGGCTTTGCCTTTGCCGTTAAAATCGCGTTGGTGGACGGATCGATCCGGACCTTTTGAATGCCTGATATAGCAGCCGTCACTTTCAGGCTGCCTTTGCGGACGATGATAGGAATCGTGACGCCGTAAATTGGCGTCAGCGCAATCGACACGCCCTGTGTCGGCCCCGAAGTCGCAGGGGCGGGCGCCGTCGCATCGGGAATGGCGCGGAACAGGATGTGTGCGCGATATTCTCCGTCGGGCAGATCGGCGGGCGGACGAACCCCAATGCGGATCGCTTGCGGCTGATTCGGCGCGAGAGTAACGCGGCGCGGCGCATAGGTGATCATCGCCAGCGTTGATTTTTCTTTGTCGCTCGCAGCGTCAGGCGCGACATCCTCGACCTGGCCCGAGGGCAGCATTCGTTTGAGTTCCATCGATATACGATAGGTCGCGGGCTGCTGGCCGACATTGTTCAGAAAAACTTCGGTCCCGCGTGGTCCGTCAAGCACGACGCGCGTCGGTGCGACAAGAAGATCGCCGGCGGCAAGTGCGGGATAAGCAATGGTCGCGAACGAAAGCGCAATAAGGCGCGGCGCAAATCTGAACATGGGTTGGTCCCTAAAACACGGTCATCGCAACCATGGGCGAACAAGGTTGATTTTCCGCTAACCTTTACGCGAAAACGAAAAGCCCGCCGGTGACAATCACCAGCGGGCCTCACGCAAAGCCTTCGTGTTAAGCGGAGGGCTTATTGATAGTTGACGGTAACCGTGAAGTTGCCGGCATAGGCGCCATCAGCCTGGCTTGCGCCAACCGACAGCGTGCCGCCGACCTGAAAGCTGTTAACAGCGGCCAGCGTCATCAGCGCGGTCGACGACACAAGCGTCGACGACATCGTATTTGCACCCGACGTCAGCGAAACAGTGGCAGGCACCGAAACGGTGGCAACCTGGCCGACTGTGCCGACAACGCCGAACGCTGCTGCCGTTGCTGTGCCGGTGCAGACAAGACCGACGCCGCAAGTGCGGACGCCAGCAGGCGTGACAACAACGGTCGACGCCGCAGCGCCGGTCACGATCACGGCATAGTCGAGATCGGCAGTCTTGGTCACAGTAATCTGCTGAAGGATCTGAGCCTTCGCGGTCGCGGTCGCTGTTGCGGCCTTAGCGCCCGTCGATGCAAAGGCAGCGACAGTAACGGTGGCAGCAAGCGCCGCCTTCATGAAACGATTGGTCATAATAATCTGGTCCCCAAAGAAACAAAACAGGCAGAGTAAAAGGTCCCCCCCTGCTCTGCTGGCGTGTCTTTGGACGATAGGGTCTTCACAACTTCCTTCGCGGGCTGGTTAACCGGGGCGTAGGAATTAACGGTAATCGGCGACCACACTGATCCGTCCGCGAAAATCCCCGGCCTGCCCGGCCGTCACAACCAACCGCCCCCCAAAGGCAAAGGCCAGATGTCCTTGCGCATCAAGCGTTGCGTTTGGTGACAGATTTGTGCGGATCTCGACGACTTCGGCGCTGCTGCCGTCAGGTGCCGTCAACGGAATCCGCGATGGCATTGAAACCGAAACCGGCGCAAACGGATCTCCTGTCAACCGGACAGTTCCTTTCAGTGAAAATCCGCCGAGATCAGCAAGTCCCCCTGTTACGTGGCGCTCGCCGGTTGCAGGATCCAGGCTGATTGCCCCGCCACCCCCGGTCCGAATCTGTGCGGCGCGGCCCAAATCCAGTGCGGCTTCCACCTCGATTCGCAGCGGGAGCACGGGCGTCGTTGGTCGCTTGCTAACCTCAGACGCGCACAGGCGGCAATCGGCGTGCGCCGCAGACGACATTGCCAGGACAAGAAGGAACAGGAGACGTTTCATTTCAGCCGCAATAGCGCAGTGGCTTCCAATGAATCGTTAACTACGCCATGCACACCGGACCCAATGCCGCATTTCCGGTGTTGAATGATAATGCGAAAGTCGCGCGTGCCACACTATCCCCGTATCGTTGCCATCGGCACTGCCACGCCCAGCCACGACATCCACCATGCCTTTATCAACTGGGCGGGCGCGCGGCTGACCGACCGGCGCGATGCTGCGGTTTTTGCACGGATGGCAGGGCGATCGGGCATCGCGCACCGCTGGTCGGTGTTGCCCGCTGGTGCAAATGGCGGATCGCCCGTTGATGACAGCGGATTTTATGCCGACGGCATGCCGGGCACGGCCGCACGGATGGCACTTTATGCCGAGGCAGCACCGGCGCTGGCACTCGAGGCCATTGCGAAGCTGCCCGACGTTTCGGACGTCACGCATCTGGTCGTTGCGAGCTGTACCGGCTTTGTCGCGCCGGGCATCGACCAGATCATCGCCGCGCGACTCGGCCTGAATGGGTCGGTCGAACGCACGTTGATTGGCTTCATGGGCTGCTATGCGGCGGTGACTGCCCTGAAAGCAGCGCGGCATATTGTCCGGTCAGAACCCGATGCGCGCGTGCTGGTTGTCACGGTCGAGTTGTCGACGCTGCATTTGCAGGACGATCTGACCATCGAACCGCTGCTGGCAATGCTGCAATTTGGCGATGGCGCAGCGGCAGCGTTGGTCACGGGACAGGGCGATGGCCTTGGCCTCGAGTCGCCCTTTGCCGCGACGCTGGACGATTCGGATGCGCTGATCCGCTGGAACATTGGCGATACCGGCTTTGCGATGCATTTATCGGGTGAAGTCCCGGGCAGGATCGCCGCCGCACTTGCGGTTCCCGAAACGCGCGCAGCGCTGACCGGCGGGGTCGAACCGAAATCCGTTGATGCCTGGGCGGTGCATGCCGGCGGGCGATCAATTCTCGATGCCGTCGAAAGCGCGCTCGATCTTGCGCCCGAAACACTCGCGGCGTCGCGCGGCGTGCTCCACGACAATGGCAATATGTCGTCATCGACGCTTATGTTTGTGCTGGCGAGACTAATGGCCGATAAACCCGAGAGCGGTGTTGCTCTTGCATTTGGCCCTGGCCTCGCTGCCGAAGGACTGCGATTCGGGTGGACCGGCTGATGCTCGGCAAGCGCGCCATTGCCGAAGAATTAATGGATGCCGACGATCTTGACGCGGAAACCTATGCCGCAGTCGTTCACGATCTGGCGAAGGTCAACACGCTGACAATGGCGCGGCGACCGACCATAGATTTTCTGAAATCACTGAACAGGCGCACGCTTCGCATTCTTGATGTCGGGTTTGGTGATGGCGACATGCTGCGGACGATTGCACAATGGGCCAAGCACAAGAGCGCCGATGTGACACTTGTCGGGATCGATCTTAATCCGCGCAGTGCGCTGGCGGCGCGCGACGCAACCGCTGATGACCTCAACATTGACTACCGCACCGGCGACTATGACGATCTGGCCGGCGAGCCGTGGGATGTGATCATTTCGAGCCTCGTCGCGCATCATATGACGCATCAACAACTCGTCGCCTTCGTGCGGTTCATGGATTCCCGCGCAAAGCTGGGGTGGTTCATCAACGACTTGCACCGGCATGGCTTTGCCTATCTGGGTTATCCGATCCTCGCGACGATCATGCGCTGGCATCCGATCGTCCGGCATGACGGGCAGCTGTCGATCGCCCGCAGTTACCGCCCCGCAGAATGGCCTGCGATCCTCGACGAAGCTGGCGTCACCGGCGCAGTCATCGCACGCAAATTTCCGTTTCGACTATGCGTTACCAAGATCCGCTGATCCTCGGCGGCGGGCCTGCGGGATCGTCCGCCGCGATCATGCTCGCGCGCGGCGGCGCGAAACCGCTGATCCTTGAGCGGCAGGCCATCATCGGTGACGCGCTGTGCGGCGGGTTCATGAGCTGGCACACGCTGAAAAGCCTTGCGCGACTCGGCGTTGATCCCGGCGGGCATCCGATTAACCGGGTGCGCGTTTTTGCCGGCAACCGCAGCGCCGAGGCAGAACTCCCCGCCGGCGCGGTCGGTCTGTCGCGGCACCGGCTCGATACATTGTTGCTGGCGCAAGCGCAGGCAATGGGGGCGGGACTGGAGATTGTCACGGTCAAGAATGCCGACGAGATCGACGCCGACAGCTTGTTTCTCGCGACCGGCAAGCATGATTTGCGCGGCCTTGCACGACCCAAGCTCGAAACAGCTGATTCGACGCTCGGCCTGCGCGTCAAGATTGGCCCACACCCTCGGCTGACGGCGCTGATCGGCAGCAGTATCGAGCTGCACCTGTTTGATCGCGGTTATGTCGGGCTGTTGTTGCAGGAAGACGGCCGCGCCAATCTGTGCCTTGCCGTGCGCAAATCGCGGTTGGCCGAAGCGGGCGGCAAGCCCGAACTGCTGCTCCGCCAATTGGGCGATGCCGTCCCCGCGCTCGGTGAGCGGCTGGCGTTTCTCGAGAACGTGCCCGATGCCGATGCCATTGCGTCCGTCCCTTATGGCTGGCGCGCGACGCAAACCGTTCCGGGCATATTCCGCCTCGGCGATCAAGCCGCTGTTATCCCGTCGATCGCAGGCGAAGGCAATGGGATCGCGATTGCGAGCGGGATTGCCGCCGCCGCTTTCTGGGCGTCGGGCGGGCGCGAGGCAGCGCTGGCCTATCAGGCCGATTTCGCCCGCCGCACCCGCCGCCCCGTCGCGGTTGCCAAATGGCTGTGGGAGCGCGGCGAAACGCCGTGGACAGCCATGCTTGCCACCCGCGCCCTGAACTTCGCCCCGTTCATTGCCAAAAGTTTCGCGCGCGCAACGCGAATCGGGGATTGAAGGCTGCGCGGATCGACGCCATCTTGTGCGCATGGAAAAATTCGAACTCAGCGACGCCGAGTGGAAAGCCCGCCTTTCACCCGAGCAATATCAGGTGCTTCGCCAGCATAGCACCGAGCGCGCTTTCACCGGCATTTATGACAATAACAAAGCCCCCGGCGACTATCATTGTGCCGGATGCGGATCGTTGCTGTTTACCAGCGACGCAAAATTCGATTCAGGGTCAGGCTGGCCGAGCTTCCTGCGCCCTGCCGCCAACGATGCTGTGGTCGAGGTTCGCGACACGAGCCACGGCATGACACGGATCGAAGTGCGCTGCGCCAAATGTGACGGGCATCTCGGCCATGTTTTCCCCGATGGACCTGCCGAAACCGGCTTGCGATACTGCATGAACAGCGCGTCACTCGATTTCGATCCTGCATGAGGGCGCTTGGCAGCCGACAGGTTAACGCGTAACTCGGTAGCCGAATGGCCCGAACATCCTCTTCGTCAGAGCCCCGACGCTTCGGCTGGATGTGGCGGCTGTTCCGTATCAGTCTGATTACAGGGCTGATCGGCCTGATGGTGATCGCCATCACTGTGGCCGTCGCTTACCAGTCGCTACCGTCCTATTCCGAACTCAAATCGTCGCCCAATGGCCAGATGATCCGCGTCCATGCCGCCGACGGCACAGTCATCGTGTCGATTGGCCCCAGTTATGGCGAATGGCTGAGCATCGACCAAATACCGGCACCGATGAAGACCGCGATGATTGCCGTCGAGGACAAGCGCTTTCGCAGCCACTTCGGCGTCGATCCGCTCGGCATCGCGCGATCGTTTCAGGTTCGCTATGCGCGCGGCCGCTTTACCCAGGGCGGCTCGACGATTACGCAGCAACTCGCGCGCAATGTGTTCCTGACCAACGACAAGACATGGTCGCGCAAAATCCGCGAGATGATCCTTGCGCTTGCCATCGAACGGAAATTCTCGAAAGATCAGGTGCTCGAGCTTTACCTGAACCGGGTTTACTTCGGCGGCGGTGCTTATGGCGTCGATGCCGCAAGCCGCAAATTCTTTGGTCACCCCGCCAATACGCTGTCGGTGGGCGAAAGTGCGATCATCGCCGGGCTTGTGAAAGCGCCATCCAATTATTCGCCGAGCGCCGATGCCAAAGCTGCCATCGGTCGCGCGGGTGTCGTTCTCGACGTGATGGAAAAACAGGGACTGCTGACGCCCGCCCAAGTCGCTGCGGCCAACCCGGCCAATGTTGTTCTGGCGCCCGAACCCAAGCAGAACAGCGTGCGCTATTTCACCGACTGGGCGCTGCCGCAGCTCGATACGCTGATCGACGAGGGCGGGGAGCCGATTGACGTCTGGACGACGCTTGACCTCAACATGCAGCGCGCCGCTGATGACGCAATCCGCATGAACACCCCGGGCAAAGCGCAGGGTGCGCTTGTCTCGCTCGACCGCGACGGGGCCGTCCGTGCGATGGTCGGCGGCAAGGATTATGTCGCCTCGATCTATAACCGTGCGACGCAGGCCGTGCGTCAGCCCGGATCGGCGTTCAAGCTCTTCGTTTACCTCGCAGCGATCGAAGCCGGGCATACGCCCGGCGACATGGTCGTTGACGAAGCCGTTGACATCAACGGCTGGAAACCGCGCAATTCGTCGCGCCGTTTTTCGGGCGAAATCACACTGCGCACGGCCTTTGCCTATTCCGTGAACACGATTGCAGCAAAGCTGGGGGCCGAAGTCGGCACATCGTCAATTGCCAGCATGGCGCGGCGCTTTGGCATCACGACGCCGATCAATACGCAGCCGTCGATGGTGCTGGGCACGTCTGACGTGCGCCTGATCGACATGACACGCGCCTTTGCCAGTGTCGGCGGCAATGGTGTTGCGGTCGCGCCTTACGGTATCGTCAAGGTAACAACGGGCAAAGGCGAAGTTCTGTATCAGCACCGCGCCGATACCAGCCACGTCCTTGTTGCGCCTGCTGTCGCAGCGCAGATGATCGATCTGCTGCAAACTGCGGTCAACACCGGGACAGCACGTGCCGCGCAGATCGGGCGGCCTGTCGCCGGCAAGACCGGCACGACGAGTTCGAACAAGGATGGCTGGTTTCTCGGCTTTTCAAGCGGAATCACCACCGGTGTGTGGATGGGCCGCGACGATGCCGATCCGATCCCGGGTCTTCAGGGCGGGCGGGCGCCAGCGCAAGCCTTTGCCCAGTTCATGAAAGTTGCCGTCGCCAAACGTCCGATCGAAAAATTCCAGACTGAAGTCACGCTGCCCGAATGGCAGCTCGAGCCCGACGAGGAAGCCTATTTCGGCAACGCCGATGACGCGATGTATGTCGATGAAAACGGCGTTCCCATCGAGCCCGAACCCGGCGCAGGGATGCCCGAGCCTGACGTCAATCCTGACGTTCAGGTGCCCCAGCAGTTTGACCAGAAATGGATCGATGGCGTGCTGGGCCGCGACCAAGGGCCACAGCCTGCGCCCAAACCACTTCCCCCTAAACCGACGGTACCGCCGCCAAAGCCGGCGACCGCCGCCGATCAGTCGTTGCCGCGCCCGAACCAGTGAAGCGCCGTGCCGTTAGCGCGCAACCAGCAACGCGCGGGGCTTGGGTCCGCATCGTATAATGTCGCGACGAGATCGTGGAATTCGCGGCTGTGATTCATGTGGACACGGTGTGCCACTTCGTGCGCGACGGTGGCCAGACGGACAGACGAGGGCGCGAGAATAAGCCGCCAGCTATAACGAATATCGCCCGACGATGCGCAGCTGCCCCAGCGTGACTTCGGGTCCCCGACACCGACTGTGCTGATGGTTATGCCATGCGCTGATGCCAGATCGAGTGTTTCGCGGGTCAGCGTCTCAAGCGCGAGCCGTTTCAGGAAGCGCAGCACGCGCGCGGGCATTTGTTCGACGGGACCGCCAACGCGCAACCGGCCTGAAACCAGAACAGGATTGCGCGGATAGGTGGCCAACCAGTCCAGTGCCACATCATCGCCGGCAACGGTAAAGCGCATCCCCGGCACGATTGGCTCTCCGCGCGGCATTTTCGCCAGCTCGGCTTCGATCCACGCGCGCTTGCCGGCGGCCCAGGTCAGCGCCGGCCGCAGCGGTGCGCGTAACGGAAGGCTAAGCCGCACACTGGCGTCGCGCGGATCGATGCTGAGGCGCATCCCCTTGGCGCCGCGCCGCCGGATGATCACCAGTGGCTGCGCGCGGCCGCCGCCCGAAAACATCAGGTCAGAGGTCATCGCGATCAACCAGATGCATCTCAAGGTCCCCCGCATCGATTTCCGAAATCGTCCAGCCGCGCACCGATTTCCCGGCGCTATGAACCGTATCGCGGTCGCCGCTGTTGAGATAATGCCAATCCGGCAGCGGTTTGCCGTCGGCACGCAGGACATAGGCACAGCTTGGCGGCAACCAGTCCATCGTTTCGAGCTTTGCCGGCGTCAGGCGGATGCAATCAGGCACAAAGGCATGGCGATGCTTGTAGTCCGAGCATTGCGCGCTGCGCCGGTCGAGCAATTTGCAGGCAACATTGGTCGGGTAAAAATCGCCGGTTTCTTCATCTTCGAGCTTGTGCAGACAGCATTTGCCACAGCCATCACACAAGGCTTCCCATTGCGCGCGGTCAAGCTGGGCAAGCGGGGTCGTTTCCCAGAACTTATCGGTCACTTGACCCATTTGCCGATCTCGGTGGCAATCTCGTCTGCCATGCCGTCCTGCGGGATCAGGGCAATCGGCTTGTTGGCGGGGTCCATCAGATAGGTCGCGCGGCTGTGATCGACGAGGTAGCCGTCCTTGGGCTGGTCGGGCGCAATCGAGACCGAAACGCCGTAAGCCTTGGTCATATCCGCGATAGCTTTTACACTGCCGGTCAGCCCAACCATGTCGGGATGAAAGGCCAAAGTGAAGTCCTTGAGCGCTGCCGAGGTATCGCGCGCAGGATCGACACTGATAAAGATTAGTTTCACTTTCGTGGCCCGCGCCGGTTCGGCTTTCGCAAATGCTTTCAGCCCACGCGCCAGATTCGCAACATCGGTCGGGCAAATGTCGGGGCAATAGGTATAGCCGAAATACATGATCCGGTACTGGCCGGGAAAGCTCTTGTCCGTCACCACCGCGCCATTCTGATCCGTCAACGCAAACGGGCCACCGATCCGCGCACCCTCGAGCGGCGGACGGGGGGCGGGCGCCGTGCAAGCGGCGAGCAGCAGCGTTAGCGCAAAAATGCTTCTGTTCATGACAGTGCCAGCCTTGCGATGTTAACGGGTCCGACGCAAGACGGGTGCGACTCGAACAGGTGAAATGATATGCGATACGCAGGTTTAGCGCTGGCTATGGTGGCGGTCGTTGCAACCAGCCCTGCACAGGCGCAGTTTTCGGACAGCTATAATTTCCTCAAAGCAATCCGCGAACGCGATGGCCAGAAAGTCACCGACGCGCTCAACAAACCCGGATCGGGTTCGGTCATCGTCAATACGCGCGACACATCGACGGGCGAAGGCGCGCTGCACATCGTCACCAAGCGCCGTGATGTGACCTGGCTGTCGTTCCTGCTTGCGAAAGGGGCAAACCCCGACATGCGCGACGCCACCGGCAACACGGCGCTGATGCTATCGGCACAACTGGGGTTTGCCGAAGGGCTGTCATTACTCATTGATCGCCGGGCGCAAGTCGATCTGGCGAACAGCAGCGGCGAAACACCCCTGATGCGCGCGGTGCAGAACCGCGACATTACAACGGTACGGACGTTGCTGGCAGCAGGCGCCAACCCGAACAAGACCGATACGTCATCGGGCCTGACCGCGCGCCAATATGCCGAACGCGATTTACGGTCGGCCGCGATCGTGAAAGCGATGGACGATGTGAAGCCGAAAGCAAAAGCCAAGGTCGGCCCAAACTAAGTCGCCGTCAGCACGCCGTCGTCGAGATCACCCAGCAACCGCCGCGCTGCACGACGGGCAAAGCGCAATGTTTCCGCCCTTCGTCGTGATGGTGATAATGCAACAAGCGACGCCTCGCGCACGACGGCGGCATCATAGCGATTGGCGATGATCAGCCCGGCGCGGTCGGGCAACTTGCCCGCGCGGCTCAGCAAGTCCGAATTAAGCATATCGGGAATCGCCCAGTAAAAACGATCACAATAGTCGAGATAATCCGTCCATTTCTGGTCGCCGAGGAGGTCTGCGCGCGAAACCTTCACCTCGACAATCGTCACCAATCCCTTGGGACACAGTCCCATTAAATCGGCGCGACGGCCATTCCCGAGCGCAACCTCAGTCACCGTCAGACAATCATGGCGCATCAACAAGCGCGCAACACCGCGCACGACATTTGCCGTCAGGTCAGGTGCGGAGAGCGACGTCGCGAGCATGCCTCTGATCTAGAACAGTCAGGGAACAAACAAAAGCCTCAGCGGTAAAAGATGTGATTACCGACCGTTGCGACATGCTTTTTGCCCCAATTGGGCGAGACGCGCCGTGCATGGAAAAACAAAGCGTTCGGCGCTGTGCTTTCCCACAAACCGTTCATCGCAACCTGTGCGACACCAACGGCCTGCCGCCACATTGCCTGATTCACGACGGGCGGGAAACCACCGCCGCGCACAAACGAGAACTGGCTGGGTTGTTTGACAACGCCGCACAGCGTTCCGGCAAAGCGTCCCGATTTGGCACGATTGAGGATGACTTCGGCAACGGCGAGCTGACCATTGAGCGGCTCACCCTTTGATTCGAAATAGACGGCCTTGGCCAGACAATCCGCCTCGCGGTCACCGACCGAATCGGACGCATGCTGGTCGACAAGCGCGGCTAACGACGCGGCACGCGGGCGCTTTTGAAAAGTTATTGACGGGATCTGGTCGGGCGATATGTCCGTCACCACGCCATCGCTGGGCGACATTTCCATCATTGGTTCCAGCGGGAGCGGTTCGCTCAACACAGGCGGGAAAAGTGGCGCACCAACGGCCTGAGTCGACGGGAAAGCGCCCATCGCGGCCAATGCGCAAAACGATGTGGCCGCATAACTTGCGGCACGAAAAATACTCGACATGCAATCTACTATCGTGCGGCCGAACAACCAAAGCCGGGCATTAAACAAAAAACTATGCCCCGGTCATTCTTCCGACTGGCGTCCGCATTACCCTGATACAAAGGGCGTTAACGGCTACGCTCGTCTCAATTCCGTCTCAATTATTGTGCGCTGCAATAATGTCAACCGCGTTAACCGGTTTCAGCGGCAAAGCGTTCTGCGTTCGCGATGTCCAACTCGACAATCCAAATATCTGAATCCCGAGTTCGGCGACGCTCGAGATAGGCCGACAACGCGCCCGGATCGGCTGGGCCGACAGGCGTCCAGGCATACACCCCTGATTGATCGAGCACACGTTCGCGCACTGATTGGACGACACCTTTTTCCATACAGATCAACAGGATCGATCCAGCCGTCGCATCGCCCTTTGCGAGCACCGCCGCATTGCCGCCTTCAGCACTAATCCGGCGGACCAATGCACTTACCAGCATCGCGCTGGTCAGGCGCACCGCCGTGCCACGGCTTGCCTCAAGCGGCGTCACGAGCCTCACCGGTATCGAACAAGGCATAGAGCGCATCGTCCGTTGCCGCACCGCGCAGCTTTGCGACAAAAGCCTTGTCGCGCAGGACGCGGCTGACTTGCGCCAAGGCTTTCAGATGTGCCGCCCCGGCATCGGTTGGCGACAGCAGCATGAACACCAGATCAACCGGTTCGTCATCGATTGACGAGAAATCGACCGGTTGTGCCAGCCTTGCACAGAGACCAACGACATGACCGAGGCCGTCGATTTTGCCATGCGGAATTGCGATCCCGCCCCCAAAGCCGGTCGAGCCCAAGCGCTCGCGCTCGGTCAGGCGCTCGACAACCAGGGCCGAATCGACGTCATGAATGCGCTCGGCCAGTGTCCCCAACTGTTGAAAGAGCGCTTTTTTGTTCGGTGCCACCAGCGCGGCAACAACCGCGCCGGGGCGGAGAAAATCTTGCAAATCGTTCATTTTTATTCCGGGTCAAGGCGCGTGTGCGCCAGTCAATGACTCAGGCTGCGCGCTGGGGTTCCACCCAGCCAATCGTGCCGTCGCCGCGCCGATAGACCATATTGAACGCCCCTGTCCCGTTATTTTTGAAAAGCAGCGCGTTCGTATTCCGCAAATCAAGCATCATGACCGCGTCGGAAACCGTCGCGTCGGGAACATCAACACGCGTTTCCGCAACAATCAGCGGATGATCGCCGACATCGATTTCAACATCATCGTTGATTGGTTCGAACACAGTATACCCAGCTTCGACCGGCGCGATCCCGTTGGGTCCCTTGTGGTCCTTCAGCCGGCGCATGTACCGACGCAACTGGCGCTCGATCTTTTCCGCCGCGCCATCAAATGCAGGATGAGCTTCCATCGCATTATTTGCCGCTTTCAGGATCACGCCCTGCATAACATGCGCAACGATATCGCACGAAAAACCATTATCGTGCGGCCCGCGGCCAAAAGTGACATGCGCCGAAATCGCGCGCGAGAAATATTTGTCGGCCACACCCTGAAGCCGGTCGGACACATGAGTTCGAAGCGCATCGCCAGTGGCGACCTGATGTCCCGAAACGCGGATGTCCATAACTCTTCTCCTTGGTTATTGCTCGTCATCAGGCATCGATACGCACTGCCCAATCATCATTTGTTGCCCAGAGAGGATCACTGAGCGTTTCCACAAAAGCGCGATGCCGCGCGACCTCGTCGGCGCTCGCAACATGCGTGCGTGGCTGCCGTGACAAATTGGGTCGCGGCGTATCAAAGCCGTTCGCGATCGGCGCAGGCGCCGCGATACTCCCCATGTCGAGACCGATCTGCCGCCCGCCGGTCAGCTCGATGTAGACTTGCGATAAGAGTGCCGCATCGAGCAACGCCCCGTGATTGACGCGGTGGCTGCGGTCGACACCGTAGCGCGTGCAGAGGGCATCAAGGCTGTGCTTCGCGCCCGGATGTCGCGCTTTCGACATCGCCAGCGTATCGATCATTCGCGACATCGAAATGTGGAGGCGCCCGCAATTGCCCAGTTCGGCATTCAAAAAGCCGAAATCGAACATCGCATTATGCGCAACCAGCGGGCTATCGCCCAGAAAATCAAGCAAATCCTCGACCGTGTCCTCGAAATATGGCTTGTCCGAGAGAAAGGCATCGCTGAGGCCGTGCACCTGTTCGGCAATGCTGGGCATTGCCATGCCAGGATTGAAATAAGCGTGATAGCTATTGCCCGTCTCGACGCGATTGACGAGTTCGATGCATCCGATCTCGACGATCCGGTCGCCCTGTTTCGGGTCGAGGCCGGTGGTTTCGGTATCAAAGACAATTTCGCGCATTGGGTCGTCAGGATGAACCCTTGGACGCCGTTAGACAAGCGATGACTTCACGCACCCGTGCCTGTGTTGCGGCCAACGTGGTGCCGGTATCGATAATATAGTCTGCATGCGCACGTTTTTCGGCATCGGGCATCTGTCGCGCCACGATCTGCGCGAATTTCTCCGCCGTCATGCCCGCCCGGCGCAACACGCGGTCGCGCTGAACATCGGCAGGCGCGGACACCACCACGACAGCGTCAATATCGGGAGATCGACCTTTTTCGAGCAGCAGCGGAATATCATAGACCACCAGCGGCGTATCTTTATGGTCATCCAGAAATGCAGCGCGCGCATCAGCAACGGCGGGGTGCACAATCGCTTCCAATTGCCCGAGTTTGACGGAATCGCCAAAAACCTGGGCACCAAGCTTTGCCCGGTCAACGCCATCAACCGTCGTGCTGCCGGGAAAACACGCTTCAATGGCGGGAATCAGGCGTCCGCTCGGCCCTTGAAGGTCATGGACAACGGCATCGGCATCAAACACCGGCACGCCGTCCTGCGCAAACATCGCGGCAACGGCTGATTTTCCCATGCCGATTGACCCCGTAAGCCCGACAACAATCATGACGTCAATAACGCCCGCAATTCATTGTCATGTTCGCGCGGCGGCGCGACACCAAATAACAACTCGAACGCAAGCGCGGCCTGACCGATCAGCATCTCAAGGCCGTCGACTGTCGCCAACCCCCGCGCCCGCGCTGCTGCCAGCAATGGCGTAATAAGCGGCGTATAAACAATATCATAGACGACAGCATCGTCGGGCAATGGCGACAGATCGAGCAACAGCGGCAATTGCCCGACCATGCCAAGCTGCGTGGCATTCACGACCAGCGCAACCGGCGGCAATGGTTTGTCGAGCGTCTGGACCGAACCTTTCAGTCTGAACCGCGCCAGGATTGCCGCGCCTTTCAAAGGATTGCGCGCGAGCAACGCCACCGAACCGACATTGGCCCGCAACAACGCAAAAAGGATTGCATGCGCCGCACCGCCTGCGCCAACAACAGCAACCAGCATGTCCTCCAGCGCAAAATCGGCAATCGGCGCAAAGAACCCGGCTGCATCGGTATTCGTGCCCATCAAGGTGCCGTCGGACTGCCGGAAAACAGTGTTCATCGCGCCGATGCTGCTGCGCACATCACCCGGATCATCGACATGGTCCATCGCGGCAATTTTATGCGGCACAGTAATGTTGCACCCGCGCCACATCGGATCATCGCGGCGTTGCTCGAAATAAGCACCGAGTTGATCAGGCAGCACGTGACACGTCCGGTACTCGCAATCGATACCAAGCTTCGCCAGCCAGAATCCATGAATTACCGGCGATTTGGAATGGCTGACCGGGTCGCCAATCACTTCGGCATAGGGTGTCATGACGCCAGCGCTCCCCGCAGCCGCAACCATTGTAAAAGCGGAAGAAGCGGAAGGCCGAGGATCGTGAAATGACTTCCGTCGATTTTGGAAAAAAGCTGCACGCCAAGTCCCTCGATGCGATAGCCGCCGACGCAACCCGCAATCGCATCACTTTCTTGCGCGCTATAATCGGCAATAAACGATTCCGAGAGCGTTCGCATTGTCATATTAGCGCGATCCACATGCCGCCAGACGGGCTGCCCATTTTCTACGGCGACGATGGCACTGAAAAGAGTGTGCGTTCGCCCCGACAGCGCGCGCAATTGCAAAGCAACATCAGCACCGGGCTTGTCGAGCATTGTCCCATCTTCAAGGACCAGCGTCTGGTCACAACCCAGCACAATATCACCGGGCCTTGATGCCGAAACACGCGTCGCTTTCAGTTCGGCCAGAGCATCCGCAAGGTCGCGCGCACTCAATCCGTGCGCCCGGAACGCTTCTTTCGCGGTTTCCTCATCAACCCGCGGAGCAACCGCTTCAAACGGCACGCCCGCTGCTGTAAGCATGGCTCGCCGCGCGGCACTCATTGAGGCAAGCACCAGCATCAGGCGGCTTCACGCGCTTGGACAAAACCTATAATTGCGGCAGCTGCTTCCTCGATCGAGCGACGCGTCATATCGATGACCGGCCAGTCATTGTCAGCAAATATGCGCCGTGCGAACGCAATTTCGCGTGCGACCGCGTCAGCGTCGACATAATCGGTTTCGGGCGCTTGATTGAGCGATAATAATCGGTTGCGACGGATCTGGATCAAACGATCTGCACTGGTAATCAATCCGACGATCAACGGATGTTTCAACGAAAACAATGTTTCCGGCGGCGGGGACTCAATAACAATGGGAATATTTGCTGTCTTATATCCTCGGTTGGCGAGATAGATCGATGTTGGCGTTTTCGATGTCCGCGACACGCCCGCCAGCACAATGTCGGCTTCTTCCCAATTTTCCCACGCGATGCCGTCGTCATGTGCAATCGTGAACTGGATGGCTTCGACGCGCGCAAAATAGGCGTCATCAAGGACATGCTGACGGCCCGGTCGCGCCTGCGCTGTTTGCCCGAGAAAACCCGACAACGCGTCGTTAACCGCATCCAGCGGCGCCACTGCCGGGATACCCAACATCCGACAGGCTGACTCCAGCCGCTTGCGCGTTTCAGCATTGACGAGCGTGAACAGCACCAACCCCGGGTTTTGGCCGATCTCGACAAGGATCCGGTTCAAATGCCCCTCACCACGAACCATCGGCCAGAAATGCTTCATCATCTCGACGCCATCATATTGTGCAAGCGCGGCTTTCGCCATCATATCAAGCGTTTCGCCGGTCGAGTCGGACAACAGATGAAGATGCAGTTTCGCCATGTCTGCCCTGTGCATAACCACGGGGAGTTTTACTAGGCGAATCGCGCGGATGGATCCGGGGGAAGAACGCATCCCCATCGACACGGTTTTCGCGCCCAGCCTTATCCACATCGATTATGATTCACACCGACCCTGTGGATAATAGGGACGACGCAATCGAATCCGCCAGGATCCGCGAGTCCGCACCCGTCAACCTGTTGGCAATATCGCGCAACGTCGATAAGCCCCGCCAAACACCGCACTACATCTTACATCAGACTCTTTCTTAATATCTCTTAAAGGATAAGAATTGACCAAGCCTTTGCTTAGCGTCCTCCGGGGGGAACGTCAGGACCGTCCGCCTGTCTGGTTCATGCGTCAGGCGGGGCGCTACCTCGCCGAATATCGGGCATTACGTGGGGAAAAAGGCGGATTCCTCGAGCTCGTGCATGACAGTGATGCCGCCGCCGAAGTCACGCTCCAGCCGATCCGGCGGTTCGGATTTGATGGCGCGATCCTGTTCTCCGATATTCTCGTCATCCCGCATGCGCTGGGGCAGGATCTGTGGTTCGAAGAAGGCGAAGGACCACGCTTAGCCCCCAGGCTCCTCGATCATGCGCTGGCGGGGCTTAAACCGGCGCCTGAGCGGCTCTCGGCGATCTATGAAACCGTCGCTAAAGTGAAAGCCGCTTTGCCGCCCGAAACCACGTTGCTGGGCTTTGCGGGCAGCCCATGGACCGTCGCGACCTATATGATCGCCGGACAGGGCAGCAAGGAGCAAGCCGAAGCGCGGCGCTATGCCTATCGCGATCCGGCAGCGTTCGGCGAAATCATCGATGCGATTGTGGCGATGACGGTCGATTATCTGTCGGGGCAGATCGAAGCCGGCGCGGACGCCGTGCAATTGTTTGACAGCTGGGCGGGAAGCTTGTCACCGGCACAGTTCGACGATTGGGTTATCGCGCCCACCGTCAAGATCGTCGCCCAACTGCGCGCGCGGCATCCCGACACGCCGATCATCGGCTTTCCTAAGGGCGCGGGCGGCAAGCTCATTGCCTATGCCGAGGCGACTGGCGTTGATGCGCTCGGCATTGACGAAACCGTCGATCCGGTCTGGGCCTCGACATATCTGCCCGCCGGGCTGCCGGTGCAGGGCAATCTCGATCCGCTCGCACTGATCGCCGGTGGGGCGACGCTGTCGAAAGCGATCGCGCATATTCTCGAGGCGTTTGCGGATCGCCCGCATATCTTCAACCTCGGTCACGGCATCCTGCCCGACACACCGATTTCGCATGTCGAAGTCGCCTTGAAGCAGGTGCGCGGCGGATGATGGAAAGCGTCGGGTTTCTGGGTGCGGCCTACCCCTGGGTGAAGGCAGCGCATCTGATCTTCGTGATTTTCTGGATGGCGGGGCTGTTCATGCTGCCGCGCTTTTTCGCCTATCATCAGGAAACCGCGCCCGGCTCACCCGAAATCGCAGCCTGGATCGAGCGCGAGGCGCGGCTGATCAAGATCATCCTCAACCCCGCGATGATCGTCGTCTGGGCGCTGGGCCTGATCCTGACGATCAACATCGGCGCGTGGGCCGAAGGCTGGTTCTACGCCAAATTTGCCGCCGTGATTGCATTGTCAGGCTATCACGGCTGGATGGCAGGCTACGCCAAAAAAATGGCCCGCGGCGAGGCGAGCGTGTCGTCAAAAACGATGCGGCTGCTCAACGAAGTCCCCGGCGTGGCGACGGCGGTGATTGTGGTGCTGGTGATCGTGAAGCCGTTTTAGGGGTGTGCGGTTAAACGACGATTGGATGCACGATGATATTGTCGATCATGCCGATGTGATGGGTAACTTCAGGAAAACCTTTCCCGATGGCGACGCAGGGGGAAGCGCGCCGGCGCGGATATTCACTTGCAGCGACGGCAGGATCAGTGTTGGGGGCGCAAGTGTCTTGTCGCGTGCTTCGCGCATGGTGACAAATTCGTCTTCGCTAATGGCTCCGTGAATGTGTATGTTGTGCATCACTTCGTCGGCCACTGTTGTTTCCCAGCGATAATCGACACGACCGGCCGGAAGATAATCATGGCCGACAAATATCCGGGTTTCGGACGGGAGCGCCAGGATCTTGTGGATCGAGCGATAAAGCGTGCGTGCATCGCCGCCCGGAAAGTCGGCGCGTGCCGTCCCGTAATCAGGCATGAACAGCGTATCGCCGACAAACGCCGCATCACCGATTAAATAGGTGTTGCAAGCAGGCGTATGCCCCGGCGTGTACAGAACGCGGATCGTGAGATCGCCTAAAAGCAGGACATCACCTTCACTCAGCAGGATATCGAACTGGCTGCCATCGAGACGCACATC
The DNA here is from genome assembly GCA_043778785.1 of Sphingomonas sp. Taxonomy (GTDB): domain Bacteria; phylum Pseudomonadota; class Alphaproteobacteria; order Sphingomonadales; family Sphingomonadaceae; genus Sphingomonas_O. The sequence continues at coordinate 35,864 of JAYWFN010000293.1, forward strand.
GTCCGCCTCAAAAATCGGCGCAAAGGTCTTTTGGACTTTGGTGATATTCGCGCCGATGACCAGCTTTGCCCCCGTCAGCCGACGAATATGGTCACCGGCGGAAAGATGGTCGGCATGCACATGCGTTTCCATAACGTAAGTCAGGGTCAGACTCTGGTCGGCAACAGCCTTGATCACCGCATCGGCCGACCTTGTGGACAATTTGCCGCTCTTGGGTTCGAAATCGAGCACCGGATCGATGATCGCCGCTGTGCCAGTGGCAGAATCGACAACAAGATGGGTCGCGGTGAAGGTCGCAGGATCGAAGAATGTCTGGACGCGGGGATTCATGAAAAAGGCTCCTCTAAACTAATATAAGAACTTGCTAAATTAGATTCAATGCATATATTTGCGATATGATCGACTTGGCAACCTTTGACATTACCCGATTCGAGAAAAGCGCCGCCGCCGCTGCGCGCTTGCTCCGGGTGCTCGCCAACGAAAGGCGAATGATGATCCTCTGCCAATTATCGGGGGGCGAGCGTTCCGTAGGAGAGTTGCTGCCGCTGATCGGCATTTCGCAATCGGCGCTTTCGCAACATCTTGCCGTGCTTCGCAGTGACGAACTGGTCACAACCCGCCGAGAGGGGCAGTCAATCCGGTACCGCATTGCCGACCCTGCGGCGGCACAGGTGATGACAACGCTCGCTGCGATTTTTTGTTCTGATGATGTGGAGACCCCTAATGCCCAAATCCCTGATCGCGTTGACGCCTGAGACTGTCGAGGAGCGCGTCCGCCAAGGCCGCGCCCTGCTGATCGATATCCGCGAAGATGACGAATTCGCGCGCCGTCATATCCCCGGTGCCCTGTCCCGTCCTTTGTCGCGCTTTGATGCCGTTGCGTTGCCTGAAATGGCCGGGACCGACGTCATCTTCACCTGCCGGTCCGGCATGCGCACGGCCACCAATAGCGCACGGCTGGCCGCGCCGGTCGATGGCAATGCTTATTTGCTTGAGGGCGGGCTGGACAATTGGGTGCGCGCCGGATTGCCGGTCGAGGCCAATCGCAAGGCACCACTGGAAATGATGCGACAGGTTCAGATTGTCGCCGGCTCGTTGGTGTTGGCGGGCGCGCTGCTCGGCTGGCTGGTATCACCGCTGTTCTTCGGATTGTCGGCCTTTGTTGGCGCTGGATTGACCTTTGCCGGGATCAGCGGTTTTTGCGGCATGGCGAAACTGCTCGCTTTTCTGCCGTGGAATCGACCGGTCGCGGTCTAGATCATGGATGTTGTCGCCATCTCATATCCGGCAGCGATCGTCGGTGGTGCCGTCATCGGCTTGCTGCTGTCGGTTTTCGGGGGCGGCGGATCGGTTCTGGCGACACCGCTGCTGCTCTATGTTGTCGGCGTCCGCGATCCGCATATCGCCATCGGCACGTCCGCCGCTGCCGTCGCGGTAAATGCAGCGGTCGGCCTGTTCGTGCAGGCGCGGGCGGGGCGGGTGAAATGGCCCTGCGCCTTTGTGTTCGGGGGTGCTGGGCTGAGCGGGTCGCTGATCGGCGCGCATTTTGCCAAGCAAATTGATGGCAGCCAGTTGCTGATCTGGTTCGCGCTGGCGATGGCGCTTGTCGGCGGATCGATGCTGATACCACGCAAAGCCGATGGAGATGCAGGTGTCCGGCTGACGACAGCGCTCACTTTTAAGCTCGCACCTGCGGGCGCTGTTACCGGACTGGCCGCCGGGTTCTTCGGCATCGGTGGCGGATTCTTGATCGTGCCCGGACTCATGGCCGCCACGGGAATGACGCTGGCCAACGCATCCGCCTCGTCACTGGTATCGGTGGTTCTCTTTGGCGCCGCGACAAGCGCGAGCTATGCGGTTTCCGGTCTTGTCAACTGGCCGGTATTTGCGGCACTCATCGGGGGCGGTGCGGTTGGGTCCTTAATCGCCGTTCCGGTCGGTCGGGTGCTTGCGGATCGAGCCGCAATCGCTCGATCCGCGTTCGCCGTCATGGTTTTGGCGACGGCAGCTTATGTCGCATGGCGGGCGCTGTCATAGGCGGCAGGTTCCCGCCTTTTTGCCTGCCGCCTACTCGTTGACTTCTCCCCCCAACCCGCCTAAATTCCGTCACAACGCGAACCACTCGGTCCCGCGTTTTCAGCATCAGTCCTTGATCCGCTGTTTCGGCCATCCGGCCCCATAAGACTCCCCGAAAGAACACCCCATGCATCTGAAAGATTTGAAGAAAACAGCGCCGGCCGATCTGGTCGCCATGGCCGAGGAGCTTGGCATCGAGGGCGCGTCGACGCTGCGCAAGCAGGATCTGATGTTCGCGATCCTGAAAGTGAAGGCCGAAAACGGCGAACAGATCATGGGCGTCGGCACGATCGAAGTGCTGCAGGACGGCTTTGGCTTCCTGCGCAGCCCCGAGGCCAATTACCTCGCTGGCCCCGACGATATTTATGTCTCGCCAAACCTTGTCCGCAAGCACGGCCTGCGCACCGGCGACACGGTTGAATGCGAAGTCAAAGGGCCGCGCGATGGCGAACGCTATTTCGCGCTGACTCGCGTCACGCTCGTCAATTTCGACGATCCCGAAGCGGTACGCCACCGTGTCAATTTCGACAACCTCACGCCGCTTTATCCTGACGAAAAGCTCAGCCTCGACACGCTCGACCCCACGGTCAAGGACAAGTCAGCACGCGTCATCGACATCATCTCGCCACAGGGCAAGGGCCAGCGCACGCTGATCGTCGCCCCGCCGCGCGTCGGCAAGACCGTCATGCTCCAGAACATGGCCAAGGCGATCACCGACAATCACCCCGAAGTCTTCCTGATCGTCCTCCTCGTTGATGAACGGCCCGAGGAAGTCACCGACATGCAGCGCAGCGTGAAGGGCGAAGTCGTCTCCTCGACCTTCGACGAACCCGCGACGCGCCACGTCCAGGTCGCCGAAATGGTCATCGAAAAGGCCAAGCGCCTTGTCGAGCACAAGAAGGATGTCGTCATCCTGCTCGATTCGATCACGCGTCTGGGCCGCGCCTACAACACCGTCGTGCCGTCATCGGGTAAGGTGCTGACCGGCGGCGTCGATGCCAATGCGCTGCAACGGCCGAAGCGATTCTTCGGCGCCGCGCGGAACATCGAGGAAGGTGGATCGCTCTCGATCATCGCCACTGCATTGATCGATACGGGCAGCCGTATGGACGAAGTGATTTTCGAAGAGTTCAAAGGCACGGGTAACAGCGAAATCGTCCTCGACCGCAAGGTGGCGGACAAGCGCGTCTTCCCCGCGCTCGACGTCGGCAAATCTGGCACGCGCAAGGAAGAATTGCTCGTCGAGAAGACCAAGCTGTCGAAAATGTGGGTGCTCCGCCGCATCCTCATGCAAATGGGCACGATCGACGCGATGGAATTCCTGCTCGACAAGATGAAGGATTCGAAGACCAACGAAGACTTCTTTGACTCGATGAATTCATGAGAGCGCGACCGTGATTGATCTCCTCATCCTCGCCAGTGAAACTGTCACGACGGGCGCGCAATCGCTGGGCGGCCCTGCCGAAATCTGGGCGGCTATCGTCAAGGATTTCGCCAATATCACATCGCCGTCGGCATTCTCGGCGTTCGTTCAGGTGCTGATGATCGACATCGTTCTGGCGGGGGACAATGCGATTGTCGTCGGCGCATTGGCGGCGGGCCTGCCGGCGGACCAGCGCAAGAAAGTTATATTCATCGGTGTTATTGCCGCGCTGGTCCTTCGCGTGATCTTTGCACTGATGGTGACGTGGTTGCTCGGCATTGTCGGGCTGGTCTTTGCGGGCGGCGTGCTGCTGATGTGGGTCGCGTGGAAAATGTATCGCGACATCACGCGCAGTGAAGCCACTGAATCGTCCGGTTCGCCCGAAATCGAAGGTGACGAGAATACAGGGATCAAGCCTGCGAAGAGCTTTGCCGCCGCCGCGTGGGCCGTTGCCGTTGCCGACGTATCGATGAGCCTCGACAATGTGCTCGCGGTGGCGGGCGCGGC
>JAYWFN010000294.1:0-7071 GCA_043778785.1 Sphingomonas sp.
AACCGTCCTTCGACAGGCTCAGGACTGCGGGTCAAGCGCACCATCTTGCATCTTCTTCGTATATCCCGTATATCCCAATGCATGAACGCTCCCGTAAAGGCCCGCACGTTCAAATCCGGCAACAGCGAAGCCGTGCGCCTGCCCAAGGGGCTTGGCTTTGGCATCGGCACCGAGATCATTGTCGAACGGAGCGGCGACACGCTAACGATCCGCGCCGTCGCCGATCCCGCGCGCGAACGCGCCGAGCTCGACCGTTTCCTCGCTGACATGCTCGCAATCGGGACGCCGCCCGATGGCGTCCAGCCACGCCCGCCCTTTGAGTGGATCGACCGACCGGGTTTGTGAGATGATCTTCATCGATACCAATATTGCCATCGCACTGAGGGACAATGATTTTGAAACGCGCGAGCGCATCCGCGCGCTCGGTCGCTTCCCTGTCATCTCCATGATCAGCCGGATCGAACTGGAAAACGGCGTCAACATCGAACCAGCGGGCCTGAACACGCGGCGGCATCTGCTGGAGCGGTTGCTCGAAGCGCTGCATGTCGAAATGTTCACGGCTGCGGACATCTACGCCTATGGCCAGATCGTCTACGACTTGGGGCATGACCGTATGCGCACGCTTGATCGTCTGATCGCCGCGCAGGCCATCGCCCGCGATGCACGGCTTATTACGCGGAACGGGAGAGACTTCCGCCGTATCAACGGGCTCAAGCTGGAAGAATGGGAAACCCCAGCCTAACCCTCATGCCTACCCCTCATCCCCCATCCGCAGCGCCGCGATAAACGCTTCCTGCGGAATACTCACATTCCCATATTCGCGCATCCGCGCTTTGCCCTTTTTCTGCTTTTCGAGTAGCTTTTTCTTGCGGCTCGCATCGCCGCCATAGCATTTTGCGGTCACGTCCTTGCGCATGGCCGCAATCGTTTCACGCGCGATCACTTTGCCGCCGATCGCGGCCTGCACCGGGATTTTGAACAGATGGCGCGGGATCAGGTCTTTCAGCCGTTCGACCATGCCACGCCCGCGCACTTCCGCCGTGCCACGATGCACGATCATCGACAGCGCATCGACCGGCTCTTCGTTCACAAGAATGCTCATCTTCACAAGGTCGCCGAGCCGGTGCCCGATCTGGTGATAATCGAAGCTGGCATAGCCTTTCGACAGCGATTTCAGCCGGTCATAGAAATCAAACACCACTTCGTTGAGCGGCAATTCATACGTCACCTGCGCGCGGCCGCCAACATAAGTCAGGTTTTTCTGGATCCCGCGCCGGTCCTGACACAGCTTCAGGATGCTGCCGAGATACTCGTCGGGCACATAGATCGTCGCTTCAATCCACGGCTCCTCGATGCTTTCGATCCGGCTCGGGTCGGGCATGTCCGACGGATTGTGCAAGTGAAGCACTTTCACACCCGCAGGATCGGCATGCTGCAAATGGATTTCATAAATCACTGATGGCGCGGTCGTGATCAGGTCGAGATCATATTCGCGTGTCAGCCGTTCTTGGATAATCTCGAGATGCAACAGCCCGAGAAATCCGCAGCGAAAGCCAAAGCCAAGCGCAGCGCTGCTTTCGGTCTCGAACGAGAACGACGCGTCATTCAGCCGCAACTTGCTGATGCTCTCACGCAGCTTCTCGAAGTCGTTGGCATCGACCGGAAACAGCCCGCAGAACACCACCGGCTGCACTTCCTTGAAACCCGGCAGCGCCTGAAGCGCAGGGCGTTTGGCGTCGGTAATCGTGTCGCCAACCCGCGTTTGCGCGACTTCCTTGATCTGCGCCGTGATGAACCCGATTTCGCCAGCCGCAATCTCGCTCAGGATTTCCATCTTGGGCCGCATGCACCCTACACGGTCGACCAGATGCTTGGTCCCCGCTGCCATGAACATGATTTCCTGCCCCTTGCGGATCACGCCGTCGATGACGCGGATCAGGATGACAACGCCGAGATAGGGGTCATACCAGCTGTCAACGAGCATTGCTTTGAGCGGCGCATCGCGGTCGCCCTTCGGCGGCGGAATACGTTCGATCACCGCGTCGAGCACGGCCTCGATCCCGATCCCCGATTTCGCGCTCGTCAGGATCGCATTGCTCGCATCAAGGCCGATAATGTCCTCGATTTCCTTGCGAACCATGTCGGGCTCGGCGGCGGGCAAGTCGATCTTGTTGATGACCGGCACAATCTCATGATCATATTCGATCGACTGATAGACATTGGCAAGCGTCTGCGCCTCGACGCCCTGCGCCGCATCAACGACGAGCAGAGCGCCTTCGCACGCGGCAAGCGAGCGCGATACTTCATAGGCAAAGTCGACATGCCCCGGCGTGTCCATCAGGTTGAGCTCATAGCCCTTCCAGTCAAGCCGCACGGTCTGCGCCTTGATCGTGATCCCGCGCTCCTTCTCAATGTCCATGTTATCAAGCACTTGCGCCGACATCTCGCGCGCCGTCAGCCCGCCCGTCGTCTGGATCAGCCGGTCCGCCAGCGTCGATTTGCCATGGTCGATATGCGCGATAATGGAAAAGTTACGGATTTTGTCGAGAGGTGTCATTACAACGCCACTAGCGGAGCAAATCGCGCACTGCTAGATGGTGTCTAATGGGGTCGCATCCGTTGTCACGCGCAAGCCCATCATCGGCGCGCGTGCGTATCCAGGGGAGTTCACATGCGTCAGTTCATATCCATCGCGGCTGCGACCGCGCTATTCGCCGCGCCAGCTTTTGCACAGCCTGTTGACCGCAAGGCATCGTCGGGCAAGCAAGCCCAGACAAAGGGCGAAGCGCAAATCCCGCGCTGCGCCAAGCGCATCGGCACGGTCGCCATCGTCGAGCCGGACACGCAGTGGTGGCGCGACTATAACCTCGGCAGCCCCGAGAACATCCTGAAAGTCTTTGTCCAGCAATCGGGTTGCTTTGGCCTCGTCAACCGTGGCCGTGCGATGCAGAGCCGCGCGATGGAACGCGCGATGGCCGATGACGGCGAACTGCAGCGCGGATCAAACCTCGGCAAGGGTCAGGTCAAGACCGCCGACTATTATCTCGAGCCCAACATCGTGACGGCAAACCGCAATTCTGGCGGTGGCGGTGCGGGCGCAGCACTTGGCGCGCTCGGTGGTCTGTTCGGTGGCGTGGGCCGTTTGGCAGGCGCAGTCGCGGGCGGTATCAACGTGAAGAAGGGCGAGGCGAACGTCACGCTTTCCATCGTCAACGCGCGCACGACTGAAGAGGAAGCGCTGACACAGGGTTATGCCCGCAAGACCGACACGAGCTTTGGCGCGGGCGGTGGCCTGTTCGGCGGCGGCGCGTTTGGCGGTGCGGCCGGTGGTGGTTATCAGGATACCGCGCTCGGCCAGATCATCGTGCTGGCTTATCTTGATGCCTACACCAAGCTGGTGACTGAACTGGGTGGCTTGCCCTCCAACGCAGCCGCAGCAGCGCCACGGGCAACGACCAACAACCGTTAAAAACTGGGCGCTAAAGATCAGGGAAGGCGCGGGCGATGGCGGCGAGAGCTGCCGTCGTCCGCGCCGTTCCTTTGCCTGAAATCAGCGCCCACTTGACCCCGCGCGCGATCAGTTCATCGCGGCAGCGATTAAAGAAATCCAGACGGATCGTCGCATCGCCATAGAGGCGTGTGCCATCGTCGACCCAGGGCAAGTCGATGTCGCACAGCAAATAGAGATCAGCGACCGCGTCAAACGACCCAAACCAGTCGTCGCGCCTGCCCAGCATCATATCGGACCACACCGCCGTCATCAGCGGATCGGTGTCGAGGATCAGCAGGCGGTTTGCACGCTCAGCCGCTTCCATCGCCATCGCCGCTTGCGCCTTGCCGATATGCACCAGATCATCATGGACGAGCGTGGTTCCATGCCGCTCGCAATAGGCGCGGCCATATTCGGGCACAAAGACCGTGCTGAAATGAGCCGCCAACGTCGGCGCGAGCACAGATTTTCCGACGCTTTCGGGCCCATGCAAACAGATTGTTATCACGCGACCCGAAGCCTCCGTTGCCACTCGACCAGGCCGATGATCGCCATGATCAGGAACACAGCGTAGAGGCCAGCGGTCAACCACAGCCCCTTTACGGCGAATAAGCCGATGGCAAGCGCATCAACGACAATCCACCACCACCAGTTTTCAATCAGTCGCCGCGTCATCATGATCTGTGCGGCGACGCTGAGCATCGCGACCGCGCCATCCCAATAGGGAAAGGCTGCATCGGTCAGCTGCGACATCATCGTGCCCCAAAGTCCGGCGGCGGCCACGGACGCCGCGACCCACGCGGTGCGGGCTGTGTTGGTCATGCGTTCGACGCCCACCAGCCCGTCATCTTCCTGTTTCTGTGCCCAGGCCCACCAGCCATAGAATTGCACAAACAGGAAAAAGATCTGCAGTGCGGCATCGCTATACAACTTCGCCATCCAGAAGATGTGGGCATAAAGCACCACCATGACGATCCCGAACGGGTAGTTCCAGATGCTGCGGCGGATGATCAGCGAAATGTTGGCAAGGCCAAGAGCAACGGCGATGGCTTCGATCAGGTTCATTACGCACCGCATAGCGCGGCTTTCGCCCCTTGCCAGCCCCTATCAACACGTTAGCATCGCTTCAGAGCAAAAGGGGATGCCATGCGCCACATCGCGATCGTCGGATCAGGCCCGGCGGGCTATTACACTGCGGAAGCGGTCCAGAAGGCATTTGGCAATGATGTGCGCATCGACATTATCGACCGCCTCCCTGTTCCTTATGGCTTGATCCGATCGGGCGTTGCCCCCGATCATCAGTCGATCAAGGCCGTCTATCGCCGTTATGAAGCCGTGAACCTGTCGGACACGGTCCGCTTTGTCGGGAATGTTACGCTGGGCAAGGACGTCAGCATCGCCGAGCTGCAAGACCTTTATGACGCCGTCGTGCTGGCCACGGGCGCACCGAACGATCGGGCGCTGGACATCCCCGGTGCGGACTTGCCGGGGGTTGTCGGATCGGCAGCCTTTGTCGGCTGGTATAATGGCCATCCCGATCATGCCGACCTGAACCCCGCGCTGAGCGGTCCCGGGGCGGTTGTGATCGGCAATGGCAATGTCGCGCTCGACGTGGCGCGGATCCTGTCCAAAACGCGAGCGGAGTTTGCCGTATCGGACATTGCGGCCCACGCTCTCGATGCGCTTGATGCGGCGGGCATTGTCCGCGTTTCGGTGCTCGGACGGCGGGGGCCACACCAGATTGCGATGACGCCCAAGGAGCTTGGTGAGCTCGGCGATCTTGATCGCGCGCAACCCTTTGTCGACGCGCATGACCTTCCGCCTTTCGGGGATGACGCATTGCTCGAACCCGGCATGCGCAAATCGGTGACGCACCTGCGCGCCTTTGCCGCCGAACCGCTCGCGGGCAAAGCGCTGGCCATCGACTTTGATTTCTTCGCCATGCCCGTCGCAATCGAAGGCGACGGACGCGCCGAACGCATTATCGTCGAGCGGACGCAGCTCGACGCTGATCTCCGCTCGGTCGGCACAGGCGAGACCTATGCCATTCCGGCGAGCCTGATCGTCGCCTGTATCGGCTACCAGACACCACCGATTGAAGGCGTCCCCTATGAACATGGCCGGGGACGGTTTGCCAATGACGGGGGCCGCATCCTGCCCGGCCTGTACTGTGTCGGCTGGGCGAAGCGCGGGCCGAGCGGCACGATCGGCACCAACCGGCCCGATGGCTATGCGGTTGCTGACCTGATCGCGGCGGACATCGGCCATGGCGCGGGGAAGAAGGGTCGCCCGGCGCTTGACGTACTGCTCGAAAGCCGGGGCGTCGATAGTGTCACGTTCCGCGACTGGCAGAAAATCGAAGCCGCCGAAGTTGCCCGTGCCCGCGACGGCGCGCCACGCGAGAAATTTACGCGTGTGGCAGAGATGCTTGGCGCGCGCCTTTAGCGTAACCAGCCTCGTGCGCAGGGTTGATACGCGACCCCGTGGTCGCTAAGGACCGTCGCCTTGCAGTGTCTTCGGGCACATGCACCGGATCGGTCGGGGAATAGCTCAGCCCGGTAGAGCACTGCCTTCGGGAGGCAGGGGCCGGAGGTTCGAATCCTCTTTCCCCGACCAGTCAACCGCCAACATATCGAAGAGCGTAATCCAGTCGGGTGCCGTCGTTTCGACGCTGAAACCACTTGCACGGGCGCGCATTTTTGACACATCGACGGGCAGCATCTTGATCCGCTCCATCGCGTCGGCGAGCGCGGCGGCGTCCATGATGGGCACGATCAGCCCCGCCCCCTCGACCAGCATCGGCATGTTCACGCAACAGTCGGTCGCGACAATGGGCACACCCGCCGCGAGCGCTTCGACAACAACAACGCCGAGCCCTTCATAATCAGACGACAGGATGAAAGCATCGGCATCAGCGCCAACCGCACTCTGAAGATTCGGCCCAGAACGAGTTCAAACTGGACGCCGCCGCCTGCGCTAGGCTAATCTAGATTGATGTTGATAACGGTCATAATTCCTTATTATAACGAGCAGGATTTCCTTCCGGCGACCTTGAAATCGCTACAAAAGCAAACGCTTAAGCCATTCGTCCTCGTTCTTGTTAACAACGGAAGTACAGATAAGTCCGAGGCTCGAGCGCGGGCTATCATGGAAAACGCCGCCAACATTCACGTCATATTTGTGGATGAATGTGAACCAGGAAAGTTGCTGGCGCTTAAGACGGGTATCGCGACCGTCGATACGGAATTTGTCGCAACATGTGATGCAGACACCTACTATCCACCAACGTATCTCGAGACGTGCATTGATCTATTCGAACGCGGCGGTTCTGACATCGTGGCAGTAATGGCTTGCGACATCTATGATGCACCATCGACGTTTCTTAGTCGCTTGCAACGTTTCAAAATTGCGACGATGGCGCGACTATTGCCTCGGCAATGTCACGCAGGTGGTTATGCCCAGGCCTATAGAATGCAAAGCCTTCGCGTCACTGGCGGGTTTGATCCCAACATCTGGCCCTACACGCTCGAAGATCATGAAATTGTTCACCGTTTGCTAAAGCGCGGCAAAATTGGGTATTC
>JAYWFN010000295.1:0-7044 GCA_043778785.1 Sphingomonas sp.
TCGGCACCAGTGTGCCGCCGTCCGGCCTTGTGGGAGTCGGGGTTTAGCGCCGCTAAACCCGCGCCCCTTCCGGCTTACTTAAGTTCCACCGTCGCACCAGCCGCAACGAGCTGTGCCATGACCTTGGTGGCTTCGTCCTTCGACACGCCTTCCTTGATCGCCTTGGGCGCGGCTTCGACAGCGGCCTTGGCTTCGGTCAGGCCGAGGCCGGTGATCGCGCGGACTTCCTTGATGACCGCGATCTTGTTGCCGCCGTCGCCCGTCAGGATGACGTCGAATTCGGTCTGCTCTTCAGCAGCAGGTGCCGCCGCCGCTGCAGGACCGGCAACCGCAACCGCAGCCGCTGCCGAAACGCCCCATTTTTCTTCAAGCAGCTTTGAAAGTTCAGCCGCTTCGATAACGGTCAGAGCCGACAACGAGTCGACGATTTTGTTGAGATCAGCCATTTGTGTATTCCTTGAGTTTGTTGATTGTGAAACGAAAAACTATGCAGCTTCCTTGTCGGCATATGCCGCAAAAACACGGGCGAGTTGCCCGGCTGGTGCCTGAATGACTTGCACGATCTTGGTTGCCGGTGCTTGCACCAGGCCAATGATCTTGGCGCGCAGTTCATCGAGCGAAGGCAGCGTTGCCAAAGCCTTCACGCCATTCACGTCGAGGACGGTTTGGCCCATCGCGCCTCCAAAGAGTTCGAACTTGTCGTTCGCCTTCGCAAATTCCACGGCCACTTTCGCGGCGGCCACGGGGTCGGTCGATGTGGCAAAACCCGTCGGGCCGGTCAGCATATCGCTGAGCGCGGCATAAGGGGTGCCCTCAATCGCGAGTTTGGCGAGCTTGTTCTTCGTGACCTTGAAACTGGCCCCGGCTTCGCGCATCTTCGTCCGCAGATCGGTCGTTTGTGCCACTGTCAGCCCGAGATTACGGGCGACGACGACCACACCGACTGTGGCGAGGTTTGCGTTCAGACTGGTAACCAGATCGGACTTTTCAGTGCGGTCCATGCCATTCTCCACGTGTTCGGACGCGCCGACATGACGCGTCTGTTGAGCCGCAAAGGATCGCTTGGTAGCGAACCAATACGGCCCGCCCGAGGGGTCTGGTTACCCGACGCACCTTTTCAGATGCGGCAAAAACTGTTCCCCGTCTTGGCTGGACATTAAGAAGGCCGAAGTGCCTTCACCAACTGTCTCGGACGGCCCCGTCGGCATCGCTGCTATCAGGGTGTGCGTGGCCAACTAGCGGCGTCGGCCGCAAAGTCAAGCAAAGCCATGTGGCGGCACCGCGCAGAGACAGTGACGTCACCACTCATTACGTGCCATTACATTGAATTCCTCTATCACCATAACCGAACCTTTCTGTTTCACGCGACAAGTCCAAAGGTGTAGCATGTTGCACTAATCGAGAGGAAACTGATGCCATGGCCGATTATGAAGACGATAAAGCCGCTGGTTGCCCCGTCCACAAGCCCAGCATGGCCCGTTCGCTGTTGGGAAGGCAGAACAAGGACTGGTGGCCCGGCGCGTTGCCGATCGACATTCTTCATCAGGGCGGCGTGTCACCCGATCCGATGGGTGAAAACTTCAGCTACGCCGAGGCCTTCAAGAAAATCGACTATGCTGCGCTGAAGGCAGACCTGACGTCGCTGATGACTGATTCGAAGCCGTGGTGGCCCGCTGATTATGGTCATTACGGCCCGTTCATGATCCGCATGGCATGGCATGCCGCAGGGACTTACCGCACGGCGGATGGTCGCGGTGGTTCGAGTGCGGGGCAACAGCGCTTTGCGCCGCTGAATTCATGGCCGGACAACGGCAACCTCGACAAAGCACGTCGCCTGCTATGGCCGATCAAACAGAAATATGGGAGCCAGATCAGCTGGGCGGATTTGTTCGTTCTCGCTGGCAACGTCGCCATCGAAAGCATGGGCGGACCCGTGTTCGGTTTTGGCGGCGGGCGTGCCGACGTGTTTGAACCCGAGCGCGACATCTACTGGGGTCAAGAAGAAAAATGGGTTAGTGATGGCGCACTGACGCGCATCCGCCCTGAAGACGAAGCCGATCTCGAAAACCCACTGGCAGCGATCCAGATGGGGCTGATTTACGTCAATCCGGAAGGACCGGGCGGCAATCCAGATCCGCTGCAGTCGGCGCGCGACATGCGCACGACGTTCGAGCGGATGGCTATGAACGATGAGGAAACCGTCGCGCTGACCGCCGGCGGCCATGCGTTTGGAAAAGCGCATGGTGCCAAGCCCGCCGAAACGTTCGGCCACAGCCCCGAATCTGAATCGATGGAGCGGCTCGGCTTTGGCTGGCTGCACGACACCAATGAAATAAACGAAGGTCACATCACCACGTCGGGCATCGAGGGGGCATGGACACCAAACCCAACTGAATGGGGCGGCGATTATTTCCGGCTGCTGTTCAAATATGATTATGAACTGGTCACGAGCCCGGCAGGGGCAAAGCAATGGCAGCCGGTCAACCCCGACCTCGAGGACATGGCCCCCGATGCGCGTGACCCGTCGAAGAAAGTGCCGACGATGATGACGACAGCAGACATGGCCCTGAAAATGGATCCGGCATACCGTGCCATTTCCGAGCGGTTCCGCGACAATCAGGCTGACCTTGACGATGCGTTCGCGCGCGCCTGGTTCAAATTGTGTCACCGCGACATGGGGCCAAAGGTTCGTTATCTCGGACCAGAAGTGCCGGCCGAAGATCTGATCTGGCAGGATCCGGTGCCCGCAGGCTTGGTGCAGTCAGACACCGATTATGCTGCATTCAAGGCAAAGGTTTTGAACAGCGGACTGACCATTACCCAGCTCGTCAAGACCGCTTGGGCGTCTGCATCGACGTATCGCAAGTCCGATCATCGTGGCGGTGCCAATGGTGCGCGCATTGCCCTAGCGCCGCAGAAGGATTGGGCAGTCAACGAGCCCGCCGAATTGGCGACCGTTCTGGGTAAGCTCAACGAACTGCGCGGGTCGATCTCGTTGGCGGACGCAATCGTGCTGGCGGGAACGGCAGCGGTCGAAAAAGCGGCAAAGAATGCTGGATTTGATGTTGTAGTGCCGTTCGCCGGCGGTCGCGGCGATGCGACTCAGGACTGGACTGACATCGAAAGCTTCGAGCCGCTTGAGCCCAAAGTTGATGGATTTCGCAATTATCTGTCGACCAAGCAGTCCGTAAAGACCGAAGAGCTTTTAATCGACCGAGCGGCATTACTGGGATTGTCTGCACCCGAAATGACGGTGTTGATTGGGGGGTTGCGGGCGCTTGGGGCGACACATGGTAACAGTGCGCACGGCGTGCTGTCCAACCGGGTCGGACAGCTGACCACTGATTTCTTCGTCAACCTGCTCGACATGGACACCTTCTGGGAACCCGTTGAAGGCAGTAACGAAGAAGCGTTTGTGGGCTATGATCGCGGCGGTCGCACACCGCGCTGGAAAGGCACGCGCGCTGATTTGGTCTTTGGCTCAAACTCGCAATTGCGGGCAACAGCTGAAGTCTACGCCGAGAAGGGGCACGAAGAAAAATTCGTGCGCGATTTTGTGGCGGCGTGGGTGAAAGTCATGAACGCAGATCGTTTTGATCTGGCATAAGGCTTCAACGAGCGTTCAATAAAAAAGGGCCGGGGAAACCCGGCCCTTTTCTTTGTCTGCGTAAAACGACCGAGCGTTACGCAGTAACTTCGGCCACGTCGATCTTGATACCTGGGCCCATCGACGAAGACATTGCGATCTTCTTGAGATATTTGCCCTTCGCTCCCGTCGGCTTGGCTTTCGACACCGCATCGACCAGCGCATCAAAATTAGCGCGCAGGTCTTCGGCAGTGAACGACGCTTTGCCGATGCCCGAATGAATTATCCCGGCTTTTTCAACGCGATATTCGACCTGGCCACCCTTGGCTGCCTTGACGGCTTCACCAACGTTCATCGTAACCGTGCCAAGCTTGGGGTTGGGCATCATGCCCTTTGGCCCCAAAATCTTGCCGAGACGGCCAACGAGACCCATCATGTCGGGCGTCGCGATGCAGCGGTCGAAATCGACCTTGCCGCCCTGCACGATGTCCAGCAAGTCTTCTGCACCAACGACGTCTGCGCCAGCTTCGCGGGCTTCATCGGCCTTGGCACCCTTGGCGAAGACGCCGACGCGGACGGTTTTGCCCGTGCCCTTAGGCAGGGTCACGACGCCGCGAACCATCTGGTCAGCGTGACGCGGATCGACGCCGAGTGCCAAGGCGACTTCGATGCTTTCGTCGAATTTCGACGTTGCGTTCGCCTTGGCGATGGCAATGGCTTCGTCGATGCCATGCAGTTTTTCGCGGTCAACGAGGGCGTGGACCTTTGCGCGTTTTGTCAACTTTGCCATGTCTTAGCCCTCCACCACTTCGAGGCCCATTGCACGGGCGCTGCCTTCGATGATCCGCGTTGCCGCTTCCATGTCGTTGGCGTTCAAATCTTTCATCTTCAACTCGGCGATTTCGGTCAGTTTTGACCGTGCGATCTTGCCGGCAGAGAGTTTGCCGGGCTCTTTCGAACCCGACTTCAGATTGGCGGCCTTCTTGATCAGGAAGCTGGCAGGTGCAGACTTGGTGATGAACGAAAAGCTGCGGTCCGCGTAAACGGTAATAACCGTCGGGATCGGCATGTTCTTTTCAATTTCGCTCGTTGCAGCGTTGAATGCCTTGCAGAATTCCATGATGTTCACGCCACGCTGGCCCAAGGCCGGCCCAATCGGCGGAGAAGGATTTGCAGCGCCCGCAGGCACCTGCAACTTGATATAACCCGTAATCTTCTTAGCCACTTACTCACCCTTTCTCAGGTTTAGCGGTACAAACGGCCTTATCGGCCTCCCGCAGTTACTTCGAGCGCTCTACCTGCTCGAATTCCAGTTCGACCGGGGTTGCCCGGCCAAAAATACTGACACTGACCTTGACGCGCGAACGGTCGAAATCCAGTTCCTCGACAATGCCGTTGAAGCTCGCGAACGGGCCGTCGAGCACCTTGACCGAATCGCCGATTTCATAATCGACCTTGATTTTGGTCTTGGGCGCAGCGGCGGCTTCTTCCTTGGTGTTCAGGATGCGCGCGGCTTCGGCTTCGGAAATCGGTTGTGGTTTGCCCATCGAACCGAGGAAGCCTGTGACCTTCGGCGTATTCTTAACAAGGTGATAGACGTCGTCGTTCATGCTCAGCTTGGCGAGGACATAACCGGGAAAAAACTTCTTTTCCGACTGAACCTTTTTGCCGCGCCGCACTTCGGTGATGGTTTCGGTTGGCACTTCGACTGATTCAACCAGCGCTTCGAGCCCAAGACGCGTCGCATCGGCCATGATGGCATCGCGGACTTTGTTTTCGAAACCCGAGTAAGCGTGAATGATGTACCAGCGTGACATGGTGTTCGTTTATCCTACCAGCGACATCAGCGACTTGACGATCGCGCCGAACGCCGAATCAAGGCCGAAAAAAAAGATGCTCAGCACAACAGTCATGATGACGACCATAATCGCGGTCATCATCGTTTCGCGGCTCGACGGCCAGACAACTTTCGCCGTCTCGGCGCGCACTTGCCGGATGAATTCGCCTGGGGTCGACTTTGCCACGGTGTCTCAGTTCCAAATCTGTTTGCGGACAGCCGCCCGGCCCCAGTAAGACTGGTAAGCCGAATTGTTACTATCGCGAAGCCCAGCGCATAGCGACGTTGTAAATGCTATGCAAGCCGTGGAGCTGCCTGGCAGGAGTGAGGGGACTCGAACCCATGACCCTCGGTTTTGGAGACCGATGCTCTACCAACTGAGCTACACTCCTGTGCGTTGGCCTGTGAGCCTTAGCGAAAGCGCGGCAAGGCTTCAAGCCACCGCGCGGTCGGCATCAAACAACAACCGGGCTTCGCTGGCGGGCATCGGGCGACCAAAGAGGTAACCCTGAACCTTGCGGCAGCCGAGGCGCTTGATCACTTGAAGTTCGGCATCGGTTTCGACGCCTTCGGCCGTCGTGCTCATGTTGAGGCTGCCTGCCATTGCGACGACGGCGCGGACGATCGCAACAGACTCGGGAACGTTTTTGGCCGCGCCCTGAACAAACTGACGGTCGATCTTGATCGTGTTGAACTTGCACTTCGACAAATAACCGAGCGACGAATAGCCCGTTCCGAAATCGTCGAGCGCTAACCGCACACCAAGCGCCAGCAACTGATCGAGGACCGCGACCGCGCCGGTGCCCTCGCGCATGAAAACACTTTCGGTGACTTCCAGCTCCAGACGATGCGGCGGCAGGCCGCTGTGCGACAGGGCAGAAATGACTGACGTGACAAAGCTAGCGTCCGTCAATTGTTCGGCTGACACGTTTACCGCCACACGGACTGTATCGGGCCAGCGTATCGCTTCGGCACAAGCCGTACGCAATACCCATTCGCCGATGGGGCCGATCAGGCGCGCATCTTCGGCGACAGGAACGAAGCGGGCAGGGCTTACGTTGCCGAGCTCAGGATGATTCCAGCGTAGTAGTGCTTCGAATCCTTCGATCATGCCGCTGTCGACGCTGACGACGGGTTGATAATGCACAAGGAACTGGTTGTTTTCGAGCGCCTTGCGCAACGCGATTTCAAGCACGCGTCGTTCTTCGGCTTCCTGATGAAGCTGTGGTTCATAGGCATTATGCGAACCACCGCCTTGGTCCTTTGACCGGTAGAGCGCGAGGTCAGATGACCGGATCAGCATTTCGACCGAACGACCATCGCGTGGGCCAACAGCAGTCCCGATTGACGCGCCGATATATAGCGTGTGCTGATCGACTTCATAGGGTTTCGACAAGGCTTCGATGATGCCGCGGGCCAGTCGCTCGAGCTTGTTGTGGTCGCTGGCATCAAACACGACGACGCCAAATTCATCGCCTCCAAGACGGCCGCACATGTTGCGACCGTCCATCATCGATTTCAGGCGATCGGCAACGCGCGTCAGCAACCGGTCGCCAACGGGATGGCCGAGCGTATCGTTTACGGCCTTGAAACGATCGAGATCGATCATCATAAATGCGCA
>JAYWFN010000296.1:0-2937 GCA_043778785.1 Sphingomonas sp.
AGCTCAGCCGATCCACGCGGAACGACATTTGTTTCCTCAACGGATCAAAGACAGGAACCCTGCGCTTGAATTACCGGAACAAACCAACAAGCGCGATCAGCACCATGCCGCCGACGATCGACATCAAAAAACCGGCTTTGTTCAGTTTGCCCATGTCTTTTTCTTTGGTAAAAACCGAACCGATAAAGCCCCCCACAAACGCACCGCCGATGCCAAGCAACGTCGTCCAGATAAAGCCCAGATCCTGATTGCCGGGTATCAGCGCCAGCGAAATCCAACCCGTGATAAAGCCAACGACGATCCAGCCGATAATATTGAACATGGGGCAACCCTTCCCTGTGGTTAACGTGTAATACAGTGCCGTGGCTGCGCGGCGTTGGCAAGTCGGGACGCACGGGTTGAACTGTGCGGCCATGTGCCCCAGCATAGTTTCAGGGGCAGAGGGAGGTGCGCGGTGGAGGCACGGCGAGCGCAGACGCGGCTTGTCGCGGCGGGTTTTAATCTCGGTGTCGACGGCGATTTTGGCGGCAAATCCTATGCCGCGCTGATGAGCTATGTCGGGCGACGTCCCGATGTCGATCCGTTGCGGACCGCGCTCGGCAGGGCCGCTGTCCGGTATTTTCCGGGGGCAGGTATCTCATCAGCGCTGCGCATTGCCCACGCCCTTGCCCAACAATGTGTCGAGACCGGCCGGTTCAGCACGATGGTCGAAAGCCTGAATTACAGCGAAGCGGGGCTGCTCGCGACGTTCAGCCGCACGCGAATCAGTGCGGCCGATTGCGCACGACTGGGGCGCAAGGCAGGAGAGCCGCCATTGCCCGCCGAACGTCAGGAAATGATTGCCAATATCGTTTATGGTGGCACATTCGGCCGCGGTCAGTTGGGCAACACCCAACCCGGTGACGGCTGGCGCTTTCGCGGGCGCGGCGCAAAGCAGACCACGGGTCGGGCAAATTATGCCCGCGTCAAAGCGCTGACCGGTATTGATGTGATCACCACCCCCGCGCTGCTCGAAAATCCCGATCAGGGCATGCGCGCTGCGTGCGTTTTCTGGACCGACAAGCGATGCAACGCATTTGCCGATGCCGATGACATCGAAGCGCTGACCCGCGCGGTCAATGGCGGGATCAACGGGCTGGCAGACCGGAAAGTCGCGCTCAACCGCGCGAAAACAGTCTTGCTTTAGTTATTGCCGCCGTCGGGATTGTCCGCCGTGCCGCCGCCTTGACCCACCGAGCCGACCTGGCCGATGTTGCCGAAGAGTTCCTGGAAGAAGCTGCGGTTGCTGCCCAGTGTCGGCGTCTTGTCGCCCATCGGGCGGATCGAGGCGATCTTTTCAACGCCGGTCTTGCTGACGGCAGTGACGTTGCCGGCATCGTCGAACGTCACGCGCAGCAGCGTCTGTTTCGTCGCAACCGGCAGGGCAAACGCGAGCTGTTTGGTTTCGCGGTCGATATAATACCAGTCATTCGCATCGAACTGTCCGGCAAAGGTCGGGCGGCCCAGCGTCCGCGAGACCGATTCGCGGTTGTCGACGCCGGGCTTGATCGAATCGACTAGCGTGGCATCCGCCAGATAGCCCTGATGCCCGCGCACCCGCGAACAACCGCTGGTGGCGACAAGCGCGATCAGCGCCACGGAAATTGTCAGGACTTTGGTCATGATACTCACTCTGCTTGCACGGGGGCCTTGAAGGTTCAATATGCGAGGCAGCACGACACGGCAAGCGGAGTAGGCATGGGTTTGTTATCACGACTGTTCGGCGACCGGCGGGATCGCGGCGACCTGATGCCGCTTTATACTGCCGTTGTGGCGGAAGCGCGGTTGCCGGCATGGTATCAACGGGCGCGGGTGCCCGATACGATGGACGGGCGGTTCGACATGGTGGCGCTGGTGCTGTCGCTGGTTTTGCTCAGGCTCGAGCGCGACGGCGAGGCAGGCGCGCTGCCCTCGGTCCTGCTCACCGAAGTGTTCATCGACGATATGGACGGGACAATGCGCGAAGTCGGCTTTGGCGATCTCGTCGTCGGCAAGCGCGTTGGCGGGATCATGGGGATGCTCGGCGGGCGGCTCGGCGCCTATCGTGATGGCGACCGCAAAGAAGCCGTGATCCGCAATGTCTATCGCGACGCCCCGCCCGACGAGCCGTGCGTTAACGAATTGGTGGCAATGAGCGCGGCATTGGAGACGCGGATTGCTGCCGTGACGACGGCGGACTTGCTGAAAGGGTCATTGGGATGACACCTGAATTCTCTCCCCCCGAATTCTCAAGGCGCGTTCCGGTCGATCAGATTGGCGCGGGCGGGCACAAGACCGGCATCGCCGCCAACGAAGCCGAATGCGCAGCTTTGGCCAAGCGCTTTGGCTGGACGCGGATCGAGAGTTTGACGGCGAATGCCAATCTGCTGGCGCGCGCGGGCGGCGTCGATGCGCTGGGAACATTGAACGCGGTCATCGAGCGCGCCTGCGTCGCGAGCGGAGAGCCGGTGCACGAGACCGTCGAAGAAGCGTTCGCCATCCACTTTGTCCGCGCAAGCGACGACGTCGCGGTGGAAGGCGACATCGAGATCGACGAGGACGAGCTCGATGTCGTTGAGTTCGACGGGGCCGCGATCGACATCGGCGAAGCGGTCGCACAGACGCTGGCGCTGAGCGTCGACCCCTTTCCGCGCAGCCCAGCCGCCGAAGCGAAATTGCGCGCGGCGGGTGTGCTCGCCGAGGGTGAAGTTGGGAGTGCTGCCTTTGCGGGGTTGAAGGGGTTGTTGAAGGGGTAGGCGCGGCGGCGAAGTTCTCGAAGTTCTCACTATGCGGGGGACGCGTTTTGTCGGGCGAAGGTTACAAAGGTTACACTAGTGAGGCCATAAATTTCCCCCTCCCCTGTGGAGAGGGTCGGGGAGGGGGAGCGCGCGAAGACGCGCGACAGCTCCCAATTATTGA
>JAYWFN010000297.1:0-39220 GCA_043778785.1 Sphingomonas sp.
CGCGAACCGTGCTTCGACAGGCTCAGCACTGCGGCATTACCCTAAAACTTGACCCCGACCTCGACGCCGAAAATACGCGGTTCGTTCACAAATCCGGTCAGATTGTTGAAATCGATCCCTCCCTGCGCTTCGACAGCATCGGTGATATTACGCGCAAAAACCGCGACATCATATTTCTTGTCGGCAAACATATAGCCAAGGCGCAAGCCGCCTTCGATCAGCTTGTCGCTGTTATACTCGACCGAATCGTAGAGGAAGAAATTGATCTTTGACCGATAGGTCCAGTCGGTAAACGCATAGAGTTCCCCATTGCCCACCGGCACGCCATAGCGCGCCGTCACATTGGCGGTCCATTTCGGCGCTTGCGGCAGGGCATTGCCGTTGATGTTGACGAAATTGCGGAAACCGCCAAAGCCGTTGGGGATCGCGCGCTTGACCGGGTCAAGCAACGTGCAGCCCGAGCCACAGCCTTCGACTTCGGCATTCGGATCCTTGATCTCGGTATTGTTATACGAAAGCCCCGCCGTGAATTCGAAGCCCTGCGCCGGACGGACATCGAACTCCGCTTCAAGGCCATAGCCATCGACGGCGGCAAGATTGAGCACACGCGCCGCATTGCTGCCGCCGCCCACCGCCGTCTGCTGCGCGTTCTTCAGGCGATAATAATAGCCCGTCAGGTTGAACCCCGCAGCCCCGTCAAGGAAGCGCGATTTCAGGCCCCCTTCATAGGACTGGATCGTTTCGGACCGTGCCTTGCTGATCGTGTCCTGCACGGTTTGCGTGGCGCCGGGGAACAGCGCGCGACCCTGAATGCTCGGCGCGCGATAGCCGCGTGCCGCACGCGCATAGAGCGTGAGCATGTCCGACGGCTTGAAACGGATGCTCGCATCCCACGTCACATTGTCCTCATCGACGCTTGACGTGCCGGTGCCCGTCGCGACGAAGCCGGTCGTACCCGGGAAAATCGTGTTGGTCCGCGCGTTGCGGTAATCGCGCTTGTCCTTGTTGTAGCGGATGCCGCCGTTGACGGTCAGCTGATCGGTCAATGCATAGCCGAGCGAAGCGAACGCGCCATAGGCATCCGATTTCTGGCGCTGGTTGACCGTCACGTTCGCCGCAACCGACTGTGGATCGCCGAAATTCAGCGAATCGATCCGCACGATTTCGCTGAAGTAGAACAGTCCCGCTTGGTAGGTCAGCGCGCCATCGCCATTGCTTGCGATCCGCACTTCCTGCGTGAACTGGTCGAGCGCTGGAATGTCGTCCTGTGACTGTGCCTTGAACGGGATGATGCCCGGGCCTGCCGTGGGATCAAAGCCACCGCCGGGGAAGCTTTCGCCAAAACCGCCATCGATGTCGCCGCGGCTGCGCAGGTCGCCTTTCCACCACGACGTCACTGACGTCAGAGTCGCGGCGCCCAAATCAAGGTCAATCGTGCCGCCCAGATTATAAGTGTTGAGCTTCTGAAAGTTAATCCCGTCGATGCGGACCTTGCGACGGTCGAACGGCGTGCCTTTGCCGCCGAGACCGACCAGATCATTGCTGCCCTTGGCAAATATGTTGGCGCGGAAAAGCCGCGCCGTGCCGTCCTCGGTGCGCAACTGCCCGACCAAGCGGACCGTCAGCGCCTCGCTTGGCGTGAACTGGAGCTGGAGCCGCGCCGCGACATCTTCGAAGCCCTCGAGATCGTTGTCGCCAACGCCGTTACCGACATTGTCGACATAATCGCCGCGCCGTTGATACAGCGTCGAGGCGCGCACCGAAACAGTATCCGACAGATCGCCGCCCGCTGCGCCTTCAAAACTGAACGCGCCATAGCTACCGCCCGAAATCTTGGCATAGCCGCCCGGCGCGCCGCCCGGCTTCACGCTGTCAAACTTGACGATCCCGGCCGGCGTATTGCGCCCGAACAACGTCCCCTGCGGCCCGCGCAGGACTTCGACGCGCTGGAGATCGAAAATCGGAAAGCCCTTCAGGATCGGGTTTTCGAGAACGACATCATCATAAACCAGGCTGACCGGCTGCGAGGCGTTCAAATCGAAATCTGTATTGCCGAGGCCACGGATGTAGAAACGCGGAAACGTCCGCCCGAACGAGCTTTCGACGTTCAGGCTGGGGATGCGCGCGGCCAGCCCGCGAATATCGGTCCCGCCCGCCTGCACCGCGCTGAGCGCGTCGCCCGAAAGCACCGCGACCGACGAGGGCACATCGCGCAGTTTTTCCTCGCGTCGCTGCGCCGTAACGACGATTTCACCAATGCCAGCTTCAGCGGGCGCTTGCGCCAGCGCGGGCGTGGCAAGGAACGACAGGACAGTGGTGGCAAGCAGCAGCGAACGACGCATGGTGAACCCCTTTTATTGTCAGATATTATCGATACCGCGTGGCAAGGCGCACGCACAGGGTCAAGCGCTTGCTGCATTGCATCGCCGCGCGTGACGCAGAGAATTCGCAAACGTTGCAAATGGGTGACAGGTCGGGGCGACATCGGTCGCGCGTTGATCTAGCCAGCAAATGGCGCATCCGCTAAGCCGTTATTAAGGGGGGAATATCCAAATGGCCGATGTCCCAGCGCGTTCGAAGCGATTGCCGATCGTTGCCATCCTCGCGCTCCTGTTTCTGTTTGCCCTTGCCTTGCGCCTGATCGGGATCGATTGGGGTGGCGCGCATGACGACGAAAATCCGGCCGCTGCCGCAAAAGTGCTGACCGGCCAGCTGACAACCGACCAGCAATATTATCCGCCGCTGTTCACTTATCTGACGGCTGCCGCTTATGTGGTGCTCTATGCGGCGGGGCGTGTCGTCGGCTGGTGGAGCTCGTCGGCCGAATTTCGCGAAGTCTATTTTGTCGATAAGACGCCGTTTCTCATCGTGGGGCGCGCCGTGACGGTAACGCTTTCGGCGACGGCGGCGCCGCTTGCCGCGCTGCTGGCGCTCGATCATCATGTGCGCAAGCGCGATGCGCTGATCGTCGGCGCGCTGGTCGCGCTGCTGCCCGGCGCGATTTACTGGGCGCATATCGCCAAGTCGGACAGCGCGCTTGGCCCCGCTTATCTCCTGATCCTGCTGACCGGCTTTCGGCTGCTCGACCGGATCGGCAGCCCAGGCCGCGCGCTTGCCCTCGGCGCGGCGCTCGCGCTTGGAGTCAGCTTCAAACAGTCGGCAATATTCTTCATCGTGCCGATCGCCGTCATCCTTGCCGCGGCGGCGCTGTGGGGATCCCAGCGCCAGCCGCTCAAAGCGGTTGTCCAGGCGCTGGCTATTACCGTGGTCACAGCCATTGCACTCTGGATCCCGATGAACATCGGCATCGTGCTCAATCCGCAAGGGTTTATCGACGCGCAAGTCGTCCAGTCGCAAATGTCGGTGCGATCCGCTGGCCCGGCTATCGCTGCGCAAGAATGGTTCAAAAGCGTCACGCATACGGTCTCGGGCATCCCGGCGGTCGTGCTGATCCTGTGGGCGCTGACCGTTGGCACGGCGCTCGTTTCGATAAAGACGCCGGCCATCCGCTTTCGCATCGTCACGATGACAACAGCAACGGTTATCGGCATGGTCATCATTGCCGCTATCGCGGGCACGCGCCAGTTACCCTATCTCTATCTGCCCTACACGACGTTGATCGTGACAGCCCTTGCAATCGCTGCGCTGACCGTTGCGCGAACAGGCGAAAAGGCGACAAAAATCCTATTCGCGGGCTTGTTGCTTGCGATCATAGCAGCACTTTTCACGGTCCGCGCCGCCGATATCCTTCGCCAAACGCTGGCCCCGCCCATCGCCGGGCGGCTCGCCGTCGCCATCGCGCAAATCGCACCGCCTGGGGCGCGCATTCTTTCGCCGATCCCGCTGGATGGCCGCCTGCCGGTCGCCTCGATCAGCGGCGACGAGAACCGCGCGCGTCATGAGCGGCTCGCCAGAAAATATAACGTCACCCTGCCCCCCGTCGCCGCTGAATCGGTTCGCACCGCGCCCGGCGGTTACATCGTTCGCGATTACCCGTGGGTGATCGGCGGTCTTGAATCGGTCGATCCGGACAAGGTCAAAGTCGTCCTCCCATTCGCCTGGCCGCTCCAGCGCGGGGAATGGCAGCTCGATTATTGGCGGGCACAGGGTTTCACGCTGTTTGTCATCAAAAATGCCCGCCTGTTTGACAGCCCATTACCGGCATATCGCGATTTTTTCCGGTCACTGCGCGCCACCTGCCAGCAAGTCGCGCGGGTCGAAGGCGGCCGGGTGATATTTGGCGAAGAAGAAGCATTTATCTATCGTTGCGACGCGTTGACCGTTAACGCGCCCTCAACCGACACGAGCGAATAAGCGGATATGGTTGGAACGATGAGGCAAGACGACAGCGTGGCAGCGATGGCGCAGCGCCTTTACCGGTCAGCGCCGCCTGTTGCCCGCGCGCTTCAAAGCTTGCGGCCCTATATTTGCCCGTTTGATGATTTGCTGAGCTTTGTTCCCGCAAATGCCCATGTCCTTGATGTTGGCTGCGGCGCTGGATTGCTGCTCGGCCTCATTGCGGATCGTTACCCGCAAACCAGCGGCATCGGCTTTGATTCAAGTAGTCATGCCATAGCGGCGGCGCAAAAAATGTCGGCAAACAACGGGTTTCAGGACCGCATCACCTTCGAGCATCGCGCTGTCGGCGACGCATGGCCCGAAGGCCCGTTTGACGTCGTCAGCATCGTCGATGTCCTCCACCACATCCCGCCCGCGCATCAGCGCGACGTGATCGAACAAGGCTTTGCCCACGTCCGCCCCGGCGGCGTCCTGATCTACAAGGACATGGCCACGCGACCGCTGTTCAGTGCGCTGTGGAACCGGGCGCATGACCTGCTGCTCGCGCGCCAGTGGATTCACTACCGGTCGATTGACGATGTCAAACGCTGGGTCACGGCACAGGGCGCGCAGATCGTGAAAACGGGCGCGCGGTCGCTCGGCCCCTATGCCCATGAGCTGCTCGTTGCCAAGCGCCGCGAAATCGGAGCTTAGCGTCATATATGGAAAAATCATTTTATGGCATCATCCTGCTCAGTGTTTCGATCACGGCGGCGGCGCAACTTGTCCTCAAGACGGGGATGACAAGCCCGGCGGTGCAGCGGCTGGTCGGGGACGGCGTCTCGCTCCGGCTGGCCGGTGTTTTCTTGAACCCGTTCGTCTTCGGCGGGCTGCTGCTTTATTTTGCCGCGGCCATGCTGTGGCTGCTGGTGCTTGCGAAATTCGAAGTCAGTTTCGCCTATCCGTTCGTCGCACTCGGCTTTGTCATTACGGCGGTTGCCGGATGGCTGCTGTTTAACGAGCCCATGTCGCTCAGCCGTGTCGCCGGGACAGTGCTGATCTGTGCTGGCGTCGTGCTAGTCGCGCGGAGCTGACAGTGGCGGCAACGGCTATCCCCCTGTGCGTCGACCTCGACGGCACACTGATCCGCACCGACGTGCTGCACGAATCGACACTGGCGTTGGCGCGCCAGGAACCGCTGGCGCTGCTCTCGATTCCCGGCTGGCTGTCGCGCGGTCGCGCGCCTCTGAAACATGCCATTGCCGCGCGCGTCACCATCGACGTCGCGACGCTCCCCTATAATGCCGACGTTCTCGCCATCATCAACGAAGCGCGCGACGCAGGCCGCCCGGTCATCCTCGCGACCGCTGCGGCTCCGCAATTTGCAGCCGCCATCGCCAGCCATCTCGGCCTGTTCGATGCCGTGATCAGCAGCGATGCCACAACCAACCTGTCGGGCGCAGCCAAAGCGGACCGCCTTGTCGAGCGTTTCGGCGACCGTGGTTTCGATTATATCGGCAATGACCATGTCGACGCGGCGGTGTGGGACAAGGCACGCCGCGCGCATGTCGTCGGCGGTCGCCGCAGCCTGCACAAGCGCGCCGCCGCCAGTGGCGCCGAGGTCCACCCGATTGCATCCCCGTCGCATGCCGGCCGCGCGTTCCTCCGCGCTGTCCGCCCCGTGCAATGGCTCAAGAATCTGCTGGTGTTCGTGCCGCTGCTCGCGGGGCAAAAGCTCGGCGAGCCCGCGCTGTTCCTCGATGCCGTGCTCGCCTTTGTCGCGTTCAGCCTGACCGCGTCGTCGGTCTATCTCGTCAACGATCTTCTCGATCTCGATGCCGACCGCCGCCACCACCGCAAGGCCGCGCGGCCGTTTGCCTCGGGGGCGCTGCCGGTCGCCACCGGTGTGCTTGCCGCCCCCGCGCTGCTTGCCGCCGGGATCCTCGTCGGCCTGCTGCTCGCGCCGATGTTCCTTGCGGTGCTGGGCAGCTATATTGTCCTGACCGGCCTCTACAGCTTCTGGCTCAAGCGCCACGTCATCGTCGATGTCATCCTGCTTGCCGGACTGTATACGCTGCGCATCATCGCGGGATCGGCGGCCACCGGAATTGCCCCATCGTTCTGGCTGCTCGCGTTCTCCCAATTCATTTTCTTCAGCCTCGCGCTCGTCAAGCGCTATACCGAGCTGCGCCTGAAAGACGATGACGGCGGCATTCTTGCCGGGCGCGGCTATTATGCGCGGGATTTGCCCGTGCTGATGGCGCTTGGCGCGTCGAGCGGGATGATGGCTGTCCTCGTCCTTGCGCTCTACATCGAATCGCCCGCGACCGCCGCGCTATATGCCGGGCGCGCCTGGCTCTGGCTGATCCCGCCGACATTCCTCTACTGGGTCGCGCGCCTCTGGATGAAAACGCACCGCGGCGAAGTCCACGACGACCCCGTCGTCTTCGCCGCGCGCGATCGCCAGAGTCTGCTGATCGCCGGGATATTGGGGATTATTTTCGTGGCCGCCGCGGGGAATTGGCGGGTTTGGTAAAACCCGCCGCACGTCGCGATTACTAACGAACAGGGAAATGGTGCCCGGAAGAGGACTCGAACCTCCACGACCTTGCGATCGCCAGCACCTGAAGCTGGTGCGTCTACCAATTCCGCCATCCGGGCACGCCCCGAGTTACCGGGGGTAGAAGCAGGCGCGGATAGCGGCAACGTCGCGCTTGTCAATGCAAAGCCTGCGCGGCTAGGGCGGCAAGATGGCAACGGACATGACAAACCAGCTTATCACGGTCTTCGGCGGCAGCGGCTTTCTTGGCCGTTATGTCGTGCAGGCACTGCTCAAATCGGGCGTCCGCGTGCGCATCGCCGCACGTGATCCGCGGGGGGGCCTGTATCTCAAGACGCAAGGCGGCCTCGGCCAGACGCAGTTCGTCGCTGCCGACATCCGCAAGGCAGACAGCGTGGCGCGGGCGCTGGCGGGATCGGACGGCGTGGTCAATCTCGTCGGTATCCTGAAGGGTGATTTCCAGGCGTTCCACGTCGACGGCGCGCGCAACGTCGCCGAAGCCGCGACGAATGCGGGCGTCAAAGCACTGGTCCAGGTCTCGGCCATCGGTGCTGATCCGCTGAGCCCTTCGGCCTATGGCAAATCAAAGGGCGACGGCGAAGCGGCCGTCCGCGCTGCTTTCCCCGCTGCCACGATCCTGCGCCCCTCGATTGTCTTCGGGCGCGAGGACCAGTTCGTGAACCGCTTTGCCGGCCTGATCCGGATGCTGCCGGTTGTCCCGATCATCCGGGGCGATGCGAAGTTTCAGCCGGTTTACGTCGGCGACGTCGCCAAAGCCGTCGCCGCTGCATTGGCCGACCCGAAAGCGCATGGCAGCAAGACATACGAGCTCGGCGGCCCCGACGTGATCAGCATGGGCGGCCTCAACCGCTGGATCGCCAAAGCGACCGGGCGGCGGCGCGGTTTCATCGACATGCCCGATTTTATCGCGGGCACAATGGCGTCCGCTGTCGGCTGGCTGCCCGGCGCACCGATGACGAAGGATCAGTGGCTGATGTTGCAATCGGACAATGTCGTGGCACCCGACGCCAAAGGACTGGGTGCGTTCGGCATTATCCCGACGCCGCTCGAATCGGTCGCCGATGGCTGGCTCGTCCAATATCAGCGCCACGGGCGTTTCGCGAACAAGGCCGACTGATATGGATCCGATCACGGCAATCCTTCTCGGCATTGTCGAGGGGCTCACCGAGTTTATCCCGGTGTCATCGACCGGCCATCTGATTCTTGCCGGCGAGCTGCTTGGCTTCAAGGGTGCGCAGTCGGCGACCTTCGATATCGTGATCCAGCTCGGCGCGATCCTTGCGGTGGTGGTGCTTTATTTCCGGCGCTTTACCACCGTCGCGGCGGGGCTGATCCGGCTCGAGCCAACCGCAATTGCTTTCACGCGTAATGTCCTGCTTGGCTTTGCCCCCGCGCTGATCATCGGCGCGTTCGGTTATAAAGCCATCAAAGCAATGCTTGAGTCGCCAGTCACGGTCGCGGTCGCGCTGATCGTGGGCGGCGTCGTGATCCTCGCCATCGAACGCCTCGTCAAACCCGCACCGCCCGGCTCGGTCGAAACCATGTCGTGGAAAACGGCATTGGGCGTCGGCATAGTTCAGTGCCTGTCGATGATCCCGGGCGTGAGCCGTTCGGGCGCAACGATCATGGGCGCGCTGTCGCTCGGCGTCGATCGCAAGACCGCCGCGGAATACAGCTTTTTCCTTGCCGTGCCCGTCATGATCGCAGCAAGCGCGAAGGAATTATGGGAAGCGAAAGACCATCTCGGTGGCATCGACTGGACGAGCATTGGCATTGGCTTTGTTGTGTCGTTCGTTGTCGCGCTGGCGGTCATCAAGGCGTTCATCGGCATTGTCAGCCGATTCGGATTTGCCCCGTTCGCATGGTATCGGATTGTTGCGGGCACCGTTGCGCTGATCTGGCTGCTCAACCGTTAGGTCCGAAACGGGACAAATCAAATCGAACAATCGCGGAAATCGAACCGCTTGCCATCTTCATGATTTGCAATAGGTCTGTATAGCTGTCCTAATCGCTTGACTCGAGCGTAATCGGCTATCAATCGCAGTGTTGGAGGGCGCGATGGCCGAAAACCCGATGCTGAAGTTTGTCGATCAGGCGCAGGCTTACCCCGAGAAGCGCGAGCCGACCCACCGCGCCGAGGATTTCCGCGAGATTGCCGACCGATATGCCGTGCCGAGTGCCGAGGAGCAGTCGGCGCGCTGCTCGCAATGCGGCGTCCCTTATTGCTCGGTCCATTGTCCGCTGCACAATCACATCCCCGACTGGTTGCGGCTAACTGCCGAAGGCCGGTTGCGCGAAGCCTATGAGCTGTCGAACAGCACATCGACCATGCCCGAAATCTGCGGCCGCATCTGTCCGCAGGACCGGCTGTGCGAAGGCAATTGCGTCATCGAGTTTTCGGGACACGGCGCGGTCACGATCGGTTCGGTCGAGAAATTCATCACCGATACCGCATGGGAAGAAGGCTGGGTCGAACCTATCGTCGCGGGCCCGTCGCGTGGGCAATCAGTCGGCATCATTGGCGCGGGACCGGCGGGGCTGGCAACGGCGGAATATATGCGCGTCGCTGGCTACGAGGTGCATGTTTATGACCGTCATGACCGCGCAGGCGGCTTGCTGACCTATGGCATTCCGGGGTTCAAGCTCGAAAAGCCCGTCGTCATGCGCCGCGTCGACCGGCTGAAAGATGGCGGCATCGTCTTCCACGACAATTTCGAAGTCGGCCGCGACGCCAGCCTCGACGACTTGCGCCAGAAGCATGACGCCATCCTGATCGCGACAGGCGTTTACAAGGCACGCGTGATCAAAGCCCCCGGCATTGGCGCAGATGGCGTCGTCGACGCGCTCGATTATCTGATGACCTCGAACCGCAAAGGCTTTGGCGATGCCGTGCCGCTGTTCGACAGTGGCGCGCTCAACGCGGAGGGCAAGAACGTTGTCGTCATCGGCGGCGGCGATACCGCAATGGACTGCGTCCGCACCGCCGTCCGCCAGGGCGCCAAATCGGTCAAATGCCTCTATCGCCGCGACCGCGCCAACATGCCCGGCAGCCAGCGCGAAGTTGCCAATGCCGAGGAAGAAGGCGTCGAATTCGTCTGGCTCTCCGCTCCCGAAGCGTTCGGGTCTGCCGACACTGGCGCGGTCAACGACGTCCGTGTCGCCAAAATGCGCCTCGGCGCGCCAGATGCCAGTGGCCGCCGCGCGCCCGAAGCCGATCCCGGCAGCGAGTATAAGATCGACGCTGATCTCGTCATCAAGGCGCTCGGCTTCGATGCCGAAGACCTGCCCAAGATGTTCGGCTCGCCCGACCTCGGCGTCACCCGCTGGGGCACACTCCGCGTCGATCACAAAACGATGCAGACCAGCCTCGACGGTGTCTTCGCCGCGGGTGACATCGTCCGCGGTGCGAGCCTCGTCGTCTGGGCCATCCGCGACGGGCGCGACGTGAGCGACCACATGCACCGTTATCTGAAGGCAAAGGCCGCAACGATGAGGAAAGCCGCATGATCCGCACGATGTTGATCACCCTTGCGATTCTAGTAACGACGCCTGCTTTGGCGCAGAGAGCCGCTGCGACTGATGTCATAAAAACTCCGAGCGCGACAACAGATCGCATGCAGCTCGCACTGGAGATTGTAAAACTGACCTATCCAGCAGCGCGCGCAAAATCGGCGTCATTATCTTCATATGAGGCCAATTTTCGTCAGAGTTTTCTTGCTGATCCGCGCAACGTGGCTGTTGCGGCTCGAAACCCTGGTCTTGTGGATGCCATGGCTGCTGCCGGACGAGACGAAATGTCCAAAATTACGGACGAGATCGAACCAAAAATATTTGATGCAGTTGCGGCAGGCTTTGCAGACGCAATGTCAATAGATGACCTGCGCGAAACACTAGCATTCTACAGGTCGGACGCCGGCAAGGCACTTGCATCGCTTGACCCTTCGACGATGGACTCCAGCGGTATGGTGTCGTTGGCTTCGCTTTCGACAGACCATCGTCGCGCTATTGGGCGCTATCAGACGAGCGGCGCGGGGCAGCGGGCACGCGCGGCAACGGCGCAAGCATTTACACGGGTGCCGACCGTCGTCGCACAGATTTTTCCAGCGTATCAGCCTCGCTTGAGCGCTCGAATTACAAGTGTTGGCAATGGCTTTATTGCTGCCAAAAGGCCTAAGAAATGACCACCGAATCCGAACGCGCCCGTATCGCCCGTGACGGCATGTATCGCCCCGAATTCGAATCGGATGCCTGCGGCGTTGGCCTTGTCGCTGCAACCGATGGCCGCGCGAGCCGTCGC
The DNA here is from genome assembly GCA_043778785.1 of Sphingomonas sp. Lineage (GTDB taxonomy): Bacteria > Pseudomonadota > Alphaproteobacteria > Sphingomonadales > Sphingomonadaceae > Sphingomonas_O. Next base: position 11,157 of record JAYWFN010000297.1, read on the forward strand.
GTCGTTGCCTCTGCAATCGATGCATTGAAAGCTGTGTGGCATCGCGGCGCGGTTGATGCCGACGGCATGACTGGCGACGGCGCGGGGCTGCATGTTGATCTGCCGATGCCGTTCTTTGCCGATGCCATCATCGCCAGCGGGCACAAGCCGATCGACAACAGCTGGCTCGGCGTTGGCATGGTCTTCCTGCCACGCACCGATCTGGGCGCGCAGGAGACATGCCGCACGATTGTCGAATCCGAAATCATCGACGCGGGCTTCACCATCTATGGCTGGCGTCAGGTGCCCGTCGACGTCTCGGTCATCGGGCGAAAGGCGCAGGAATTGCGGCCCGAGATCGAACAGATCATGATCGCCGGGCCGAACGCGAAGACGACCGATTTCGACGAGTTTGAAAAGACGCTCTATCTCGTCCGCAGGCGTATCGAAAAGAAAGTCATCGAAGCGCAGATTCAGGGTTTTTACATCTGCTCGCTGTCGGCGCGCTCGATTGTTTATAAGGGGCTGTTCCTCGCCGAGAGCCTGTCGGTCTTTTATCCCGATCTCCAGGACGAACGCTTTACGTCGCGGGTCGCCATTTTTCACCAGCGCTATTCGACCAACACCTTCCCGCAATGGTGGCTCGCGCAACCCTTCCGTTGCCTTGCGCACAATGGCGAGATCAACACGATCCGCGGCAACAAGAACTGGATGAAAGCGCACGAAATCCGCATGGCCAGCCTCGCGTTCGGCGATGCGTCGGACGACATCAAGCCCGTGATCCCGGCGGGCGCGAGCGACACCGCCGCGCTCGATGCGGTTTTCGAAGTCATCGCGCGCAGTGGCCGCGACGCGCCGACCGCCAAGACCATGCTGATCCCCGAAGCATGGCAGGACAAGCATGACATGCCGCCCGAACACAGCGCGATGTATGCCTATCTCGCCAGCGTCATGGAGCCGTGGGACGGACCCGCTGCGCTTGCCATGACCGATGGCCGCTGGGCGGTTGCGGGGATGGACCGCAATGCGCTGCGCCCGCTGCGCTATACGCTGACCAATGATGATCTGCTGATCGTCGGCTCCGAAACCGGCATGGTCGTTGTGCCTGAAGCGACTGTCCTCAAGAAAGGCGCGCTCGGCCCGGGGCAGATGATCGCCGTCGATCTGCACGAAGGCAAATTGTATCAGGATCGCGCGATCAAGGATCGGCTCGCGGCCGAAGCGCCCTATCGCGACATGGTCGGCGACTTCCTGACGCTTGAGGAATTGCCCGATGCAGACGAGATGCCCGCCTATTTCCCGCGTGCCGAACTCGTCCGCCGCCAAGTCGCGGCGGGGCAAACGATGGAGGATATGGAGCTGATCCTCTCGCCGATGGTCGAGGACGGCAAGGAAGCCATCGGCAGTATGGGCGACGATACCCCGCTTGCCGTCGTGTCGGACAATCCGCGCCTGATCAGCCAGTTTTTCCGCCAGAATTTCTCGCAAGTAACGAATCCGCCGATCGACAGTCTGCGCGAACGCCAGGTGATGTCTTTGAAGACGCGCTTCGGCAATCTCGCCAACATTCTCGATCAGGATTCGGGGCGAGACCGCGTGCTGGTGCTCGATACGCCCGTGTTGACGAACGGTGACTGGCACCGCCTGAAAGCCCATTTCGGCACGGCAGCCGCAGAGATCGACTGCACCTTCGACATGGGGAGCGGTGCCGATGGCCTGCGCGCCGCCATCGCGCATGTCCGTGCCGAAGCCGAACAGGCGATCCGCGAAGGGCGCAGCGAGCTGTTCCTGACCGACGAGCATGTGTCCGAAGCCCGCGTCGCCATCCCGATGGTGCTCGCCGCCGCTGCCGTCCACACGCATCTCGTCCGCAAGGGGTTGCGGTCTTATGCCAGCGTCAATGTCCGTTCGGCCGAATGCCTCGACACGCATTATTATGCCGTCGTGATCGGCATCGGCGCGACGACCGTGAACGCCTATCTCTCCGAAGCCGCCATTGCCGACCGTCAGTCACGCGGCCTGTTTGGCGATATGTCGCTCGATCAGTGCATTGCGAAACACAAGACAGCGATCGGCGACGGCTTGCTCAAGATCATGTCGAAAATGGGCATCGCCGTGATCTCGAGCTATCGCGGCGGCTATAATTTCGAAGCCGTCGGCCTCAGCCGCGCGCTCGTCAACGACCTGTTCCCCGGCATGCCCGCCAAGATTTCGGGCGAAGGCTATGTCTCGCTCTATCAAAACGCCTCCGAGCGCCACGAGGCCGCCTTCGACAAAGCGGTGGCCACCCTCCCCATCGGTGGCTTTTATCGCCAGCGCGCAGGCGGCGAACCGCATGCTTACTCCGCCCAACTCATGCACTTGCTGCAAACCGCGGTCGGTACCGACAGTTACTCGACTTACCTGCAATTTGCGCGCGGCGTCCGCGATCTGCCGCCGGTCTATCTGCGCGATCTGCTTGAATTCAACTATGCCAAGGACGCGGTCAGCATCGACAGCGTCGAAGCGATTACCGAAATCCGCAAGCGCTTCGTGACGCCCGGCATGTCCTTGGGCGCGCTCAGCCCCGAGGCCCATGAAACACTTGCCATCGCCATGAATCGCATTGGTGCAAAAGCCGTCTCGGGTGAAGGCGGCGAGGACAGCATCCGTTTCAAACCCTATCCCAATGGCGACAATGCCAATTCATCAATCAAGCAAATCGCTAGCGGTCGCTTTGGTGTGACCGCTGAATATCTCGGCGCGGCCGAAGAAATCGAGATCAAGGTCGCGCAAGGCGCGAAACCCGGCGAGGGCGGCCAGCTGCCCGGCTTCAAAGTCACCGAATTCATTGCCAAACTGCGTCACGCGACGCCGGGGGTGAGCCTCATTTCGCCGCCGCCGCATCATGACATCTATTCGATCGAGGATCTCGCCCAGCTCATTTACGATCTGAAACAGATCAACCCGCGCGCGCGGGTCTGTGTCAAACTGGTTTCCTCCGCTGGCATCGGCACCGTCGCGGCGGGCGTCGCCAAAGCGCATGCCGATGTCATCCTGATCGCAGGCAACACCGGCGGGACCGGCGCATCACCGCAGACCAGCATCAAATATGCCGGCACCCCGTGGGAAATGGGCCTGTCCGAAGTCAATCAGGTGCTGACACTCAATGGCCTGCGCCACCGCGTGAAACTACGCACCGACGGCGGCCTGAAAACCGGCCGCGACATCGTCATTGCCGCGATCCTCGGCGCGGAAGAATTCGGCATCGGCACGCTCAGCCTCGTCGCAATGGGCTGCATCATGGTCCGCCAATGCCATTCGAACACCTGCCCCGTCGGCGTCTGCACGCAGGATGACCGGCTGCGAGCCAAATTCACCGGCACGCCCGAAAAAGTCATTAATCTGATGACCTTCATCGCCGAAGAAGTCCGCGAAATCCTCGCGCGCCTTGGCTGCAAGTCCTTGGACGACGTGATCGGCCGCACTGAGCTGCTGCGCCAGGTCAGCCGTGGTGCCGAGCATCTCGACGATCTCGATCTCAACCCGATCCTCGCCAAGGTCGATGCCGACGATGACAAGCGCCGCTTCAACGTCCCCGGCGGGCGCAATCCCGTCCCCGACAGCCTCGACGCGCAAATCCTGCATGACGCCAAGCCCGTGTTTGAGCGCCGCGAGAAAATGCAGCTGACCTATACTGTGCGCAACACGCACCGCGCAGTCGGCACGCGTCTCTCGGCGGAAATCACGGCGAAATATGGCATGTCGGCCTTGAACGACGGCCATGTCCATGTCCGGCTGCGCGGCTCGGCGGGGCAGTCGCTCGGCGCCTTCCTGTGCAAGGGGATCACGCTCGAAGTCTTCGGCGACTCAAACGACTATGTCGGCAAAGGCCTGTCGGGCGGGATCATCGCCGTGCGCCCGATGGTCAGCAGCCCGTTGGAAAGCCAGCACAACACAATCATCGGCAACACCGTCCTTTATGGCGCGACCTCGGGCAAACTCTTCGCGGCGGGTCGTGCGGGCGAGCGCTTCGCCGTGCGCAATTCGGGCGCGGATGTTGTTGTCGAAGGCTGCGGCGCGAACGGCTGCGAATATATGACCGGCGGGACGGCAATCATCCTCGGCGAAGTCGGCGACAATTTCGGCGCGGGGATGTCGGGCGGCATGGCCTTTGTCCTCGACACCGAGGATAATTTCGCGCGCCGCGCCAACCCCGACAGCATTGTCTGGCAACGCCTCGCTTCGACTTATTGGGAAACGAAAGCCAAAGCACTCATCGCCGAACATGCAATCGCGACCGACAGCAAATGGTCGAACGCCGTGCTCGACGACTGGGACCGCTGGCGCGGCAAATTCTGGCAGGTCTGCCCCAAGGAAATGCTCTCGCGCCTCGCGCAGCCTTTGGATGACTGCGAAGCGCTCATCGCGGCAGAATAGGCATTCATCGTGGTGAAAGCGGACGCAGCGTATTCCCTTTAGCTCGCCGATTGAGGGGACTTTAAGATGCACCGTTTCGCTGTTGCTGCTTTGCTGCTCGTTTCTTCCACGTCGGTGCTTGCCGCACCGCGCGATTCTGATTCGCGGCGCGAGGACGCCGAAATGGCGCGAATGGCCGACAAGTTGAATGACCCGCGCACGCAATCCGCCATGTCGGGCATGATGGTCGCAATGGCCGACATGGTCATGGACCTGCGCGTCGACAAACTGCGTGCGGCGATTGCCCGCATCGATCCTGATGCGCGCAATGACCGCAATTGGGACGATGCGCGCACGCTGGGCGACATCGTCGAGCGCGACGACCCCTATTTCCGCGACAAGCTCGCCGATGGCAGCCGCATGGCCGTCGGTACGATGGGCGCAATGGCGGGCGGCATGGCCGAGATGATGCCCGAACTACGCCAGATGGGTGAGCGCATGGGCAAGCAGATGGAAAAAGCGATGCGGAATCTGCCCCGCGACTAAAGCTATCTGAAAACCGCTGGATGCCCCACAAGGACTCGAACCTCGATAAACGGTATCAGAAACCGGTGTCTTACCATTAGACGATGGGGCATCAGCAAGTGGCTCAAATAGTAAGCGAGCTTCGTTAAGTCAACGCAAACGCGCCAATCTGCGCCTAAGCTGCTTTCGTCTCGATCGCGCGCGCGCGTCGCCGCTGCACCGAACTGCCCAAGCCGATCGCCTCGCGATATTTCGCGACCGTCCGCCGCGCCAGATCAAACCCCTTGTCGCGGAGCAGGTCGACCAGCGTATCATCGGACAGGATCGCATCCGCCGCTTCGTCGGCAATCAGCGCCTTGATCGCTGATTTCACCGCCAGCGCCGACGCCGCCTCGCCGCCTTCGCTCGACGCAACGCCCGACGTGAAAAAATACTTCAGTTCGAACACGCCGCGCGCGCAGCTGAGATATTTGTTGCTCGTCACGCGGCTGATCGTCGATTCGTGCAGACCGACGACGTCCGCCACGGCTTTCAGCGTTAACGGCTTCAGATGACTGACGCCATGACGGAAGAATCCTTCCTGCTGCGTCACCAGTTCGCTCGCCACTTTGATGATCGTCTGTTGCCGCTGGTCGAGCGCTTTGACCAGCCAGTTGGCGCTGGCGAGGCAATCGTTCAGCCACGCCTTCGATGCCTTGTCTTGCGCGCCCGCATTGAGTTCGGCATAATAACGCCGGTCGAGCAGCACTTTGGGCAGGCTCGCGCTGTTGATCTCGACGCGCCAGCCCTTTGCCGTTTCATGCACATAGACATCGGGCGCAACCGCCTCGATCCGCCCGCCGCCAAACCGCAGGCCGGGCTTGGGATCATAGCCCCGGATTTCGCGGATCATGTCGGCCATGTCTTCGTCATCAACCTGACACAGGCGCTGCAACTGCGCGATGCGGCCAAGCGCGAGCAGGTCGAGATTATCAAGCAGCAGCGCCATGCACGGATCATAGCGATCAGCTTCCTTGGCTTGCAGGACCAAGCATTCGGACAGCGTTCGCGCGCCGACGCCGGTGGGCTCGAATGTCTGGATCACGCGCAGCACCGTTTCGACCTGAAACAGCGGCACACCGAGCCGGTGTGCCGTATCGAGCAGCGAAACCGTCAGATAGCCACTTCATCAATCGCGTCGATCAGCTGCGTCGCAATCGCGAGGTCCGCGCCCGACAGCGCTTCGCCCGCCTGATGGTTCAGATGATCGATCAGGCTTTCATCGGCCGAGGCAAAACTGTCGAAATCAATGTCTTCGCCGCTCGCGCTGCTGCTCGCGATGCTGTCGGTCGGGCCATCATGATGAAATGTATCCTGCGCGAAGTCGGCATCGAGCGGCGCATCGCTGTCGCTGGCGCCTTTCAGGATCAGCTCGTCGGCCGTCGCCGGTTCGGGCGCGTCGAAGCCATCGCCATCGTCGGGGGTCGACGTCCGCACTTCCTCTGCCCCGCCGTCGAGCAACGGGTTTTTTTCCATTTCCTCGGCAATGAACGCTTCGATTTCGAGGTTCGACAGCGCCAGCAGCTTGATTGCCTGCTGCAACTGCGGCGTCATCACCAGCGATTGGCTCTGCCTGAGATCGAGGCGTGGCGCGAGGCTCATTTGTCAGACAGGATCGCGTGAATCCGCAGTGCTGAGCCTGTCGAAGCACGGTTCGCGACAACCGTCCTTCGACAGGCTCAGGACTGCGGTGGGGCGTGACAGCATCATGTCATTACAGCGAGAAGCTCTCGCCCAGATACAGCCGCCGGACATTCTCGTCGGCAACCAGATCGGCAGGCGAACCGGCAAAGAGCACGCGGCCATCATAAATGATGCAGGCGCGATCGACGATGTCGAGCGTCTCACGGACGTTGTGATCGGTGATCAGGACGCCAATGCCGCGGTTCTTCAACTGGCAGATCAAGTCGCGGATATCGGCGATCGAAATGGGATCGATCCCAGCAAAGGGTTCGTCGAGCAAGATGATCGACGGGTCCGCCGCCAGCGCTCGCGCAATTTCGCAGCGCCGCCGCTCGCCACCCGACAGCGCGGTGGCCATCGACGTCCGCAGACCGGTGAGGCTGAATTCATCGAGCAGCTGGTCAAGCCGGGCGACGCGCGCTGCCTTGTCGGGTTCGGCGAGTTCGAGCACCGACATGATATTCTGTTCGACCGTCATGCCGCGGAAAATCGACGTTTCCTGCGGCAGATAGCCCAGCCCGAGGATCGCACGGCGATACATCGGCAGGCCGGTAATATCGGCGCCATCGAGCATGATGCGGCCCGAATCGGGCTTCACCAGCCCCATGATCGAATAAAAGCAGGTCGTCTTGCCCGCGCCGTTCGGCCCGAGCAGCCCGAACACTTCGCCGCGCCCGACAGTGAGCGAAATATCGTGCAACACCGAACGCTTGTCATAGGATTTGGCGATGGAGACGACTTCAAGCCCGCTCCCCACGGTCGCGGTGCTTTCGGGGCGGATCAAGGTGCTGACGTCGTTCATGCTCGTTCCTGTGCTGGCAGGCCTTGGTTAACGAAGAGTTACGGTGTGGGCAATTGGCAGGGTTTGTGCATGGCTGATCGGGTGGGCCCAATTGCGGCCCGCCGGTCAGTTCGTGCGCTGGGGCACCGAAAATCGACCGGACACACGCCCGCCGGTGCCGCCCGACACGCCGGGTGTGCCGCCCACAGCCGATCCATCGATCACCGATCGCCCCGAATTCAGGTCAATCACCAGCCGCCCGCCGCGCACGACATTGGCGCCCTGATTGAGCGTCACGCCGCCGATCATCGTGATCAGCCGCCGGTTGAGATCATAGATCGCAAAACTGCCGCGCGCTGTTTCGCTGGCACTGCGCACCGTGACGCCGCCCGAGGCATCGATGCGCTGGATCGTCGGGTTCCCGCCCACTCTGGAATAAGCAACGGTCAGCCGCGCCGCATCGAGCGCCAGCCCTCCCTGGCGAACCTTCACATTGCCTGAAAAAATCGCACGGTCCGCGCGGTCCTGCACTTCGATCCGGTCGGCATCGACATCGACCGGCGCGTTTGCATTATGCCCCTTGAGCGCTTGCGCCGACGCGGGTGCGCCAACGACAGCAACGAAAAGTAGAAGAAACAAACGCATCATCGCCCTCTGACGCTCCCTTGCGTAATGCGCAAGCGTGCGCGCCCCTCAAGGCGGACCGTGCGCGCATTGAGATCGGCGCGCATGCGTGCCGCGCTGAACGTGCCGAGCGGCATTTGACCCGTTACGGCGCCATCGCTGATGATCGTCCGCGCTTTCAGATCAAGGCCGACACCACTTGTCGCCATCCGGTAGCCATCGGCCGATTCAAACTGCAACGCGCCGGGCACGCGCACCAGCTCGCGGTCCATGTCATACGTCGCGCCCGCCGTCCGCAAGACCGCCGGGCCATCGTCAAGCGTGATCCGCGCCGACAAATCCATCAGCTCGACGACGGGAGACTTCGATGACCGCTGGACAGCACCGCCCGCGCTCAGCGAAAACGGGTGCCCCTTGGCATCCTCGCCGCGATAGACCGCTTCGGCAACGCGCATCCGCTCTTTGGCAATGTCGACCTTGTCCTTGGCGAGCAGGAAACTGATTTCGCTGCGCTTGGCGAGCGGCGCAATGACCAGCACCGCGACCAGCGCACCGATCACAATCGGCAGCACCAGCTTGGCCCCGCGGATCAGCCGGTCATGCCCGCTGCCCGGCCGCGCCCAGACGATGCGTTTGTCGCGGTCAAGAACTGCCGCTTCAGACATGCGCGAAAATGTCGACGTCGTCCCAGCCCGCCAGATCGATCATCGCCCGCGCCGGCAGAAAATCAAAGCACGCCTGCGCCAGCGCGGTCCGCTTTTCGCGCGCCAGCCGCACGTCGAAAATATCACGCATCCGGTGCAGATAGCGCACGTCGGACGCCGCATATTCCTTTTGCGCCTCGGTCAGCTCGTCGGCGCCCCAATCCGAAGACTGCTGCGCTTTCGACAACTCCAGCCCGAGCAATTCGCGCACCAGCTCTTTCAACCCATGCCGGTCGGTATAGGTCCGCGTCAGCCGCGACGCGATCTTGGTGCAGAACACCGGCGCTGCGACGACGCCGAGATAGGCATGGATCGACGCCAGATCGAATCGCGCGAAATGATAGAGTTTCAGCCGCGCCGGATCGGTCAGCACGGCTTTCAGATTGGGCGCGGCAAAATCGCTCGCCGCCGAAAACCGCACCAGATGCTCATCGCCGCCACCATCCGAAATCTGGACAAGACACAATCGGTCGCGCGCGGGGTGCAGGCCCATTGTCTCGGTATCCACCGCCACGGGCCCCTCGCCAAGGACGCCGGCGGGCAAATCTTCCTGGTGCAGATAAACAGTCATGAACGTCCTTTGTGTGCGCGTTTTTGCAATCGCACTCACAACGCAAAGCTGCAAGCGGGCAATCCGTATTTACCCGCGATGAATCACAACGCGATTTTGGCTCGCAGCAGTGGCGCTTTTCGGCTATCGCGACTCGCATGGCGCATTATGATGTTGCGCCGGGAAACATTTTGCCCGCGTCCGGCGCATGATGTTTCTTGAATGAGCAGGCGGGCGATTTTGAAGAGAGTACGGGCACGGCATGAGTTTTAATAAAGGTGGCCGCGGTGATCGCGGCGGACGCGGACGCGACAAACGCGACAGTTTCGGTGATGAAGGCGGCAGCAGCAGCAGCGGCAGCAGTGGTTATGGCGGCGGCTTTGCCGGCGGTGGTGACCGGTTCGGTGGCGGTGGCGGTGGCGGTGATCGCTTTGGCGGCGGTGGCGGCGACCGATTCGGCGGCGGCGGCGGTGGCGGTGGTTTCCGCAGCGGCGGTGGCGGTGGCGGTTTCTCCGGCGGCGGCGGTGGTGCCCGTGGTGGCATGCCCGCACAAGTCGTTGGCGAAGGCACGGGTATCGTCAAGTTTTTCAACGGGCAAAAGGGCTTCGGCTTCGTTGTCCGCGATGATGGTGGCGAAGATGTGTTCGTGCACATCTCGGCCGTCGAGCAGGCCGGATTAACCGGGCTCGCAGAGGGCCAGCCGCTCGGCTTCACGCTCGTCGATCGCGGCGGCAAGGTTTCGGCGACCGATCTCAAGATCGACGGCGAACCGATGCCTGTCACCGATCGCGCCCCGCCGCGCGACCGTGATGCCCCGCGCGAAGGCGGCGGCGGTTTCGGTGGTGCACCACAACGGACGCTGACCGGCGAAAAAGCAAGCGGCACCGTCAAGTTCTTCAACGCGATGAAAGGCTTCGGCTTCATCCAGCGCGACGACGGACAGCCCGATGCGTTTGTCCACATCTCGGCGGTCGAACGCGCCGGCATGACCAGCCTCAACGAAGGCGACCGGCTCGAGTTCGAAATCGAAGTCGACCGTCGCGGCAAGCATGCGGCGGTCAATCTGGTCCCCGGCCAGCAATAAGCGCATTCATTTCGCAAATTCGGGGGTCCGGCGCAGCATTGTGCCGGACCCCTTTGTTTTTGGGATTTAGGGAAGAATTAATCCGCAGTGCTGAGCCTGTCGAAGCACGGTTAAGACGCGCAAACCGTCCTTCGACAGGCTCAGGACTACGGTGTATCGCTTCCCGACCTGTCAATTCACCGTCCATTCAATCCCCCACCTCCAAACACAGCGTTAACCCGATCTCGGAGAAAATAATGCCGCTGTTTCGCAATACTCTCATCCTGACCGCAGCCCTCGCGGTAACCGCGCCGCTGTCGGCACAGACCGATGACCTCACGCTGGTGACCGCGCATCTAAAGGCCGTCACGACGATGACGGCCGCGTTCACGCAAACCGACCGCGCCGGAAAAGTGCTGACCGGCACGCTCACCCTCAAACGTCCCGGCAAAATCCGCTTTCAATATCAGCAGGGCGTCCCGCTGCTCATTGTCGGCGATGGCAAAGCGCTGACCTTCATCGATTATTCGGTGAAGCAAGTCTCGCGCTGGCCGATCGGCAATTCGCCGCTCGGCGTGTTGCTCGATCCGACCAAGGACTTGAGCCGTTTCGCCAAAATCGTGCCTGCGGGCGACAGCCGCATTGTCCTTGCCGAAGCGCGCGATCCGCGCCGCCCCGAATATGGCTCGATCACGCTCGCTTTTGCCCGCGATGCCGCCGCGCCGTCGGGTTTGCGCTTGCAGGGCTGGGTCGCGCTTGATGCGCAAAACAACCGCACGTCGGTGCGCCTGACCGATCAGCGCTTCAATATCGCGGTCAGCGACCAAGCGTTCACATGGCGCGATCCGCGCCCGCTGGGGCCGCGCAAATAGGGCGGTGTTCATATTCACGACAGGTTCGATAGGATATTAAATAGATGTAATCGCGGCTGGCGACGACGGGATTTTCCCCCCTGTTGCCCCGAATCGTCGCTGCGACACGCCTGCGTGACGAACGCTGGTCGGCCCTCGCTCCACGCCCCCCGGAGCGGGGGCCTTTGCGTTTTCGGCCCGTCGCCCCGTGCTTACCGCCCCGTCGCCCCGCACTTGATGCGGGGCTTAGCTTTTCTTTGGCCGGTTTGTTGGGGAGTCCGGAACGTCCGGTTTCGGGCTGAAAATTCGCAAAGCCGCCATTCACGTGGCCGGTCGGGCATGTGTGAGAGTAATGTTAGGATAAAACCGTACGCCGCAAAGTTAACATGCTACTGCCCGTTCGGGAGTCAAAAAATGACATGGGATGATCTCAAGAGCGGCCTTGGCGCCAAGGCGATTGCGATTTACCTCCTGATCTGGGGCGCGGCGACCGCCTATCTGGCGGTTAAAGGCGCAGATTGGTCCTTCCCGATCATTGCCTTGCTTATCTTTGGGATAACGCTCTCGTGCTTGGCTTGGGCGCTTACACGCAAGATCGGTGCGCCTGCCATTCCCGTTGCCAATCCGCGCAAGGAGTCACTTGGCCTGCTCGCTTATCTGGCGATGTATGCCTTGCTGTTTATTGGCTGGGGGATCGGCGCGCTCAAAACGGCGATTCCGCCGGGGCAAGCGCAAGAGATTGCAATGCTCGCCTATAAGCTGATCATTCATGTCGGCCTTCCGGCGTTGGTTATCCTGACACTAGGCGGAGCGATACGCCCTTTGCTAACTGCGGGCATTAACGATCGCCGCTGGTGGATCGCCTTTATTGGCTTGAGCATAATCCTTTTCGGCCTGCTTGCGGTGGTCAGCCCGTCGCTGTCGCAGATTGGGGCGCTCAAACTCGCCTTGCCTGCTGCGATTTTGTCCGTGCTCGGTGCATGGCTTTGGATGTCGCTTGAGGCGGGGCTATGCGAGGAATTTCTGTTCCGTGCGGTCCTGCAAACCCGCCTTGCGGCGTGGTTCAAATCACCCGTGGTTGCGATACTGCTGGTGTCGTTGGTGTTTGCGTTGGCACATGGGCCGGGCCTCTATTTCAGGGGGACGCCTGATACAGACGGCTTCTCAACCGATCCGGTGCAAGTCGCGGCGTTCACCATTGCGGCGCTTTCCCCCATGTCGATCCTGTTCGGGGTTATTTGGCAGCGGACGCGGAGCCTGTTGCTCGTGGCGTTGCTTCATGGCGCGGTTGATGCGCTGCCTTTCACGGCAGAATTCGTCAAGCTCTGGGGATCGGGTTGATACGCGCAATAAGATTATCAACCATAGAATGCCCGGCAAACCCTGTTCGTCCAAGTCACATCAAAGATTTTCCACACCATTGTCTGACTGGCCGCCCAATTTTCGTCCGCTTTCAGGGATCGCGCATTGCCCGTTTTGTGGCTGAAGACTTATCGTATTCTGCCATCCCGACTGAGACACCAGCTGGTTGCCCCGTTTGCGCGCGGTTGCTTTGCTCGCTAGATCGACCCGATGAAAATCGCATCCTGGAATATCAATTCGGTCCGTGCGCGCCTCGGCATTGTCGAGCGCTTCCTGATCGAACAATCGCCCGACATTCTCTGCCTTCAGGAAACCAAGGCGATGGACGCGGTCTTTCCCGTCGATATGTTCCACCGGCTTGGCTATGCGCACCAGATGCTGTGCGGCCAGCCGATGCACCACGGTGTCGCGATCCTGTCCAAAGTGCCCTTGATCGAGGACAGTCGCTACGACTGGCAGGATAATGGCGAAGCGCGGCACATCGGCGCGCGGCTGCCGAACGGTGTCCGCCTCGAAAATGTCTATATCCCCGCCGGCGGCGACATTCCGGACCGCGATCTCAATCCCAAGTTCGGCCAGAAACTTGATTTCGTCGAGCGCATGACGCGCTGGTCCGAAACGCTCGCTGACCCGACGATCATCGTTGGTGATTTCAACATTGCGCCGCTCGAAAGCGATGTCTGGGGCCACCGCGAACTGCTGAATGTCGTCAGCCACACGCCCGTCGAAGTCGCCGCGCTCGGGCAGCTTCAGGCAGCGGGCAACTGGACCGATCTCGGCCGTCATTTCGTGCCCGCGCCGCAGCGGCTTTATACCTGGTGGAGCTACCGCGCAAAGGATTGGGCGGCGTCGGATCGCGGGCGGCGGCTCGATCATATGTGGGCCACGCCCGATGTCGCCGCGCAGGCCGTCGCGCATCAGGTCCACGAACCCTGCCGCAGCTGGGAAAAGCCCTCGGACCACGTCCCGCTGGTCACCGAGTTTGCGTTCTGAGCGATCCGAAATCAGCCGCGCGTGCCATTGATGCGCTTCGCCGCGGCTGGCCGGTCGCGGTCGGGCCACTGAATCTGCTTGCCATCGAGACCGCGGATGATGCGCGGCTGGCCGCTTTCGACCCCGATGGCACGGCAGACATCCTCCTCGCCGGATCGCGCGCGGCAACGCTCAAACTCACCAACCAGCGCGCGGCCGGCGACTGTCAGGGGCCGGTGATCATCGCGCGCACGCCGTGGCTCACCCTCCCCGCCGCCCGCGCCCTCGCCGACCCCGCAACCGATCTGGCCAATCCCTTCCAAGGACCGTTTCAACTCCTTGAAAACAAACAGAAAAATGCCTCGCAAGCGGCTCTCGAACTGGCTCGACTGACGGGCATCCTCCCCGCCTTCTACATGCGTGAAGATGGTGAAGTTGAAGCCGTGACGTCACCCGATGACATCGCCAGTTACGACGACGCCAATCGCCTCGCCATCGTGGCCCGCGCCTTCCTGCCGGTCGCCGCATCAGAGACTGCCGAGATCGTCGCCTTCCGCAGCCCCGAGTCCATCGAAGAGCATGTCGCCCTCTTGATCGGCACTCCCGACGGCGCGCCGCCGCTGGTTCGCCTGCACAGCGAGTGCCTGACCGGCGATGTCCTCGGCAGCCTCAAGTGTGACTGCGGGCCGCAGCTCCACGCCGCGCTCCACGAGATTGCGACCAGCGGCTGGGGCATCCTGCTCTATCTGCGACAGGAAGGGCGCGGGATCGGCTTGATCAACAAGCTGCGCGCCTATCAGCTGCAGGATCAGGGCTATGACACCGTCGACGCCAACCTGCGCCTCGGGTTCGCCATCGATGCCCGCGATTTTGGCGTCGCCGCGCGGATGCTGATCCTACTGAACACGCCGCATATCCGCTTGCTCACCAACAACCCGGCGAAGGTCGCTGGTCTTGAAGCATCCGGCATCGCGGTGATCGAACGCGTGCCACATTACCTGCCGCCCAACCCGCACAACGAACGCTACCTCGCGACCAAGCGTGACCGCACGGGGCATCAGCTTTAGGCGAGCAGCGCAGTAACCTCGGCAAAGCTGTGCGCGACGTCATGCACCCCTTCGGCGCGCAGTTTGCCGGCATGACCATCGCCGCAATGCCGCCCCGCTGCCAGACCAATGACATGCGCGCCCGATGCCACGGCGCCGCGCGCGCCGACGGGTGAATCCTCGATGATCAGCGTCCGTTTGATGTCGGCACCAATCGCCTTGGCCGCATGAAGATAGATATCGGGTGCAGGCTTGCCGCGCGTGACATGCTCGCGACCCGAATAGATGTGCGCGCCGAACGCGTCACGCAGCCCGATATGATCGAGGTGGCGCGTGATCCACTTTGTCGTGCTCGATGACGCGATTGCGCGCGGGATCGTCGGTGAAAGTGCGTTGACGAACTCGATCGCCCCGGCGACCGAATCGAGCCCCTCATGCATGACGCGCTCATCCTCGGCCTTTCGCGCGCTGTGAAACCCCTCGGGAATAGGGCCGCCGATCCAGCCGGACACCGCATCAAGAAAGTCGCGCCCGCCGAGCCCGACGAAATTGTCGAGCGCCTGGTCAACCGTTGTCGGATGGCCCAGCGCGGTCAACGCCTGGGCAATCTGGACGTTGCTGACATATTCGCTTTCGATCAGGACACCGTCAAAGTCGAAGATCACCGCACCGAACCTCATGCGCGCGCACCGAACAACGCGGTACCGACGCGGATATGCGTCGCGCCGAGTTTGACCGCGGTTTCGAAATCACCCGACATGCCCATGCTGAGCTGATCGAGGCCATGATCGCGGGCCAGCTTGGCAAGCAGCGCGAAATAGGGCGCGGGTTCGCGGTCAGCCGGCGGGACAGCCATGAGTCCGGTAATGATGAGACCAGCAGTGTGTGCTTCGGTGAGGAGGCCGGGGATGTCGGCGACCGCACAGCCGCCTTTCTGATCCTCGTCGCCGATGTTGACCTGAAGGAAGCAGGTCGGAAACCGCCCGACTTTAGCCTGCGCCCTGCCCAGCGCGGTGATCAAAGACGAGCGGTCGACCGAGTGAATGACGTCAAACAGTGCAACTGCCTCTTCGGCTTTGTTCGACTGCAGCTGACCGACGAGGTGCAAGCGGATGTCGGGGGTTACCGCCACCAGCGCAGGCCATTTCGATTGCGCTTCCTGCACACGGTTTTCACCAAAATCACGCTGACCCGCTGCAATCAAGGGCGCGATGTCATCGGCGCTTTTGGTCTTTGACACAGCGATCAAAACGGTTGCCTCGGCAGGTCGTCCTGCCAGCTTTGATGCCTTGGCAATGGCGGCATGCACGCTCGCCAAGCGGGTTTCGGGATCAGTCATCGCCGCGCTATAGGCAGCGCAATGCGCCACCGCCACCACCCCCTCCCGAAAATCTGGTTGATGACCGATCCGCGCATCGCAGACCTTCGGGCGGCAATCCGGCGCTTGCCGCGACGATCGGGGATCATCTTCCGGCATTATCATTTGCCACGGACGGAGCGGCGCGCGTTGTTCAGACAGGTCGCAAAACTGGCAAAAGCACGCGGACACAAGCTGCTGCTCGCGGATCACCCGATGATCGCCCGGCAATGGGGGGCCGATGGCGCGCACAGCCGATCAGGGCGTCGGTCCCGCGGGATTCGAACGGTTGCCGTGCATAATCGGCGCGAGGCGGCAGAGGCCAAGCGGATCGGTGCCGACCTTATTTTAGTGTCGCCGGTTTACGCAACCACGTCGCATCCCGAGGCAAAATCGATCGGTCCACTCGGCATCGCTCTCATCGCGGGAACGCAGCGCAGACGAACAATCGCGCTGGGCGGGATGACCCAAAAGCGCGCAAAATTGCTGGGCGCTCTTAACCTATATGGCTGGGCCGCCATCGACGCCTTTAGAACTTGAACGCGGTACCGATATAGACAGCCTGGCTGTCGCGCCGTGTATCCGAGGCCACGGGTCCAAGCCGGTCACGCTCGACAGCCCGGAACTTCAAGCCCGCCGTGACGTCGATATTGCGCGTCAGCGAATAAGATCCGCTCATCCCGACAGACATGCCGTTGTCGCCGGCCAGCGCCTTTGGCGTGTTGGGCGTCGCGCGGTCACTGCCAACGGCAACGCGCGTGGTGAAATTCTTGATACGATAGCTGACGCCGAGATCGACTGATTCGCGACCACCCACAGTGCCCAGATCAACTTTTTCGACATCACCCGAAAATGCGAACCGCTTCCAGCCGAGCGCGACACCGAGATTATAAGCGACCGGCATGATGCTGGTCGTTGGCGCGTTGACCAGCGCCATCCGTTCGCCGCCAGCGTTACGTTGCGTCGTTTGAGCGCGCACCGCCACCGTGACCGACCGGTTCAGCCGCACACTGGCCGATGCCGGGGTGAAGCGCATGCCGCTTGATGAAATGCCACTGCGCGCGAGCAGGGCCGACAGCCGTGCATCGGTTGTCGCCGGGGTAAACGCCCCCAAGCCGCCGCGCGCGCCCAGCGACACACGTGGCTTGATCGTCCGCAAATCGCCCGACGCGCTGATCGCAGGGGACAGCGCAAGCCCGAGCATGGATAATGCCCCCGCTGTTGCCCCAATAACGATGCGTCGGTCGCGCACGAATCGAATCCCCTTGATGCCGCAAGTGTAACATAGTGTCTTTGATCTTTGCTACCAGTCCCGCCGCCATTTTGCCAGCGCCTGTGGCATATCGCACACAGCTTGATGCCTTGCAGGGCGAGCAACTCCGGCTATAACGCGGTGACTGCGCAAAAGATGCGCCAATTTCAAGGAATGCCATGTCCCGCCGTCTTTACACCGCTCTTGCGATTGCGCTCATCACGACCACGGCCGCGTGTGGCAAAAAGGAAAAGCCCGGTCGCATCGCCGATCTTGCTGCTTCGAAAGTCACCACAATCGGGATCAACGCCTATCTGTGGCGCGCGGCGCTCGACACGGTTTCTTTCATGCCGATCGTGCAGACTGATTCGAACGGCGGCGTGATCGTGACCGACTGGTATGTGAACCCCAACAGCCCCGGCGAGCGCATGAAGCTGGCCGTGACCATCCTTGATCAGGATTTACGCGCGGACGCATTGCGCGTCGCAGCGTCACGCCAGGTCATGACAAACGGCCAGTGGACCGATGCGCCGGTGCAGGCCGCGACCGTCCAGAAACTCGAGGATATCATCCTCACCAAAGCGCGCGACCTGAGGCGCAGCGCCGTCGCGGGCTGATCAGCCCATGACAGAGCGGTTCAACCCCCTCGCGGCGGACGTGCGCTGGCAGAAAGTCTGGGACGAGCGGGGGACGTTTACCGCCAACGCCGACGCCAGCGAAAAGCGCGCTTATGTGCTCGAGATGTTTCCCTACCCGTCGGGGCGCATCCACATCGGCCACGTTCGCAACTATGCGATGGGCGACGTGCTGGCGCGCTACAAGAAAATGACTGGCCATGCCGTGCTTCATCCGATGGGATGGGACGCATTCGGGATGCCCGCCGAAAATGCCGCCATGGAAAAAGGCGTGCATCCGGGCGTCTGGACGCGCGCGAATATTGCAGCGATGCGCGCGCAGTTGAAGCGGCTTGGCCTGGCGATTGACTGGACACGCGAACTTTCGACGTGCGAGCCCGATTATTACGGGCATGAGCAGGCATTGTTCCTCGATCTTTACAAGGCGGGGCTGGTTTATCGACGCGAATCGTCGGTCAATTGGGATCCGGTCGACATGACGGTGCTCGCCAACGAGCAAGTCATCGACGGGCGCGGCTGGCGATCGGGCGCGCTGGTCGAGAAGCGCAAGCTCAACCAGTGGTTTTTGCGGATTACCGACTTTGCCGAGGATCTGCTCGAGGGGCTGAAAACGCTCGAGCATTGGCCCGACAAAGTGCGGCTGATGCAGGAAAACTGGATCGGCAAATCGGTGGGCATGCGCGCATCGTTTGCGCTTTCGGATGGGTCGGACAGTATCGATGTGTTCACCACACGCCCCGATACGATTTTCGGCGCGAGTTTCGTGGCGATTGCATGTGATCATCCGCTGGCACAGCAATTGGCAGCAAACCGCTACGCACTCGAACAGTTTATCGAGCAATGCAAACTGGGCGGGACGACGGCCGCCGAGATCGAAACAGCGGAAAAGCTGGGGTTTGATACCGGTCTGACGGTCGATCATCCGTTCGATGCGTCGATCAAGCTGCCCGTTTTCGTCGCCAATTTCGTGCTGATAGATTATGGCACCGGCGCGGTCATGGGCGTTCCTGCGCATGACCAGCGCGACCTCGACTTTTCGCGCAAATATGAATTGCCGGTGCGGCGGGTTGTGGCGGACGGCGAGATTGTCGATCCCTATTTCCGGGGCAACGAAGCGTATAATGGCCCCGGCATGCTCGTGAATTCGGGTTTTCTCGACGGCATGGATGTCAAAACCGCGAAAGCCGCCGTCATCGCGCGCGGGGAGGCGGAAGGCTGGGGCGAGGGGCAAACGCAATATCGGCTGCGTGACTGGGGCGTGTCGCGGCAACGCTATTGGGGGACGCCGATCCCGATCATCCACTGCGATTTCTGTGGCGTTATGCCCGTCCCGCGCAGTCAGTTGCCGCTGGTTTTGCCCGAAGACGTGACGTTCGACATTCCCGGCAATCCACTCGACCGGCATCCGACGTGGAAACACGTCGCCTGCCCCAATTGCCGCGAACCCGCGCGGCGTGAGACGGATACGCTCGACACGTTCGTCAATTCGTCCTGGTATTTCATCCGCTTCGCCAGCCAGCCAAAGGACAAGCCTTTCGACCGCGAGGAAGCCGAGAAGTGGCTACCGGTCGGCCAATATATTGGTGGCGTCGAGCATGCGATCCTGCATCTGCTCTACGCGCGCTTCTGGACGCGGGCGTTGCAGCATATCGGGAGGTTGGGCGTGGCCGAGCCATTTGCCGGGCTGTTCACACAGGGGATGGTGACACACGAAACTTATTACAGAGACACAGTTGTTAGCTCAGGGACAGTGTCAGCCGGTGACAAAATTGTTCAGGTAGGCGACTTTACTCTTTTCGGTTCGGACGCTTCGACGCGCAAGGTATATTTTTCACCCGACGAAGTGCGATTTGAAGGCGAACGAGCAATCGAAATAGCCACTGGGAACGATATAGGCCGTGGCCGCATCGAAAAAATGTCGAAGTCGAAGAAGAACACGGTCGATCCTGAACCGATGTTCGACACTTATGGCGCGGATGCGGTGCGCTGGTTCATGTTGTCCGACAGTCCGCCCGAGCGCGATTTGCCGTGGTCCGAAGCGGGGATCGAAGGAACGTGGAAATTCGTCCAGCGGTTGTGGCGCTTGTTTGAATCGGCGCGCGGAAACGCAGGCGACGACAAGGACATCAACCGCGCTTTGCACCGTGCCATCGACGGCATCGGCAAGGACATTGACGGGCTACAGTTCAATAAGGCGGTTGCGCGCGTTCATTCGCTTGCCAATACCATCGAGAAAGCGGCGCCGTCCGCCTCGCGCGATGCTGCGATCTCCACGCTCGTGCGCCTGATCGCGCCAATGTTGCCGCATCTTGCCGAGGAAGCCTGGGCCACGACGGGTCAGGACGGGCTTGTCGCCGATGCGGTATGGCCCGAGGCCGATCCTGCATTGCTGATCGATGACGAATCGACAATCGCGATTCAGGTCAACGGCAAGCTGCGCGATACGATCACCGTGGCCAAGGGCACGTCGAAGGATGCGCTCGAAGCATTGGCGCTCGCATCGGCCAATGTGCTGCGCATGCTTGATGGCGCGGCGCCGAAAAAGGTCGTCGTTGTGCCCGATCGTCTGGTAAACGTGGTGGTATGAAGTTTCACCAACCACCGCTCGCCCTGAGCCTGTCGAAGGGCTGTCCTTCTCCGAGACCAATAGCACAGAAGAAGGACAAGGCTTCGACGAGCTCAGCCCGAACGGTGTTGGGATTGGCCATAGTTCTCACTCTCTCCGCCTGCGGCCTGCGCCCGCTTTACAGCGGGGGCAGCACCGGCGCAGTATCGCAGACGCTCCAAGGAATCGACGTCTCCCCCATCCAAGGCGGGAAATCGGGCTGGCTCGTCCGCAACGCCCTGACCGACCGGTTCGGCAGCGGCGGCACAAAGCAATATCGCCTCGACGTCGAACTCGACGACAAGATCGAAGGTTTCGGTGTGCGTAGTGACGACGCCATCACACGCGAACGACGCACATTGCGCGCACGCTACAAGCTCACCGATTCAGCGGGTAAAGTGCTGCTCGACGCGACGGCGGGATCCGATGTCGGCATTGACGTGGTCAGTTCCGAATATGCGACGATTGCGGCGGAAAATACCGCGCTGGAGCGGCTTTCCGGCATTGTTGCGGACCAGATCGTCGCGCGCATCGCGCTCTATGCCGAGCGTGCTGGGCCGAAGTGAAGGTTAAAGAGGCCCAGATCGCCAAGGCGCTCGATAATCCCGACAGCGCTGTCAGACTTTTTTTGCTGTATGGCCTAGACGATGCGGGATCACGCGCGCTCGCCGCTCGTCTTGAACGCGCGATGGGGCCAGAGGCCGAGCGGATCGACCTCGACGGCGCAATATTGAAGGAAGACCCGGCGCGACTGGCCGATGAAGCCGCGTCCTTTTCACTCTTTGGCGGCAAACGCCACATCCGCGTGACGGGGGGCGATGACTGCGCCAATGCCGTCGTGGCGCTGCTCGAAGCCGAAGCGGTGGGCAATCCCGTCGTCATGATCGCGGGCGCGCTCAAACCGACATCCGCGCTGATGAAAGCCGCGCTCGATCATCCGGCAGTGATGGCATTTCAAGGATATAGGCCCGACGGCGCCGGGCTGGAAACGCTGGCGGTCAGCATCGGGCGCACCTGCGGTCTGCGGTTGCCCCCCAGCGTGGCGGCGCGGCTTGGCGCAAACTGCCTCGGCGACCGCGCCGTGCTCGAACGCGAGATCGAAAAGCTAGCGCTTTATCTCGATGCGGCGCCCGATCGGCCGCGTGAGGCCAGCGACGAGGCTGTGGCCGCCATTGGCGCTGACCTGACCGAAGTCGATACCAGTCGACTGGTCAATGCCGTGCTGAGCGGCGATCTGCCCATCGTCACACAAGAACTTGCCGAGGTCGAGATCAGCAATGGCTGGGTGCCCGCAATGCGCGCGCTGCAACGGCGGCTGATATTGCTGGCGCGGTTGCGCAGTGACGTCGATGCCGGAAAGTCGCCCGGTGCCGCCGTAGCGTCATTGGGTAAAGCATTGTTTTTTAAGGAACAGCCCGCCGTGACCGCGCAACTTTCACGCTGGTCATCGGCAAGGTTGGCAACGGCAGCGGCACGGCTTTTTGCGAGCGAGGGCGCAATCATGGCAAGCGGCACGGCCGGACATGTCATTGCTGCCGAGGAACTTATCGCCATTGCCCGCGTCGGCCAGCGATTGCGGTAGGCACCGCAGTCCTGAGCTTGTCGAAGGACGGTTAGCGTGAACTGTCCTTCGACAAGCTCAGGACTATCGGGTCTTTGCTAAATCTTCTCACCACTCAGGCGCTGGCAGATCATATCAAGCTGGTCGAGCGTCGCATAATGCAGCGTCACGCTTCCCGAACCGGCTTTATGCGTGATTCCGACATTCAAACCGAGCAAATCGCCGAGCTGGCGCTGCAACATCGCAATGTCTTCGTCGGGCACGGGCCCGGTCATTGATTTATACTCGACAGGGCTAGGACGCTTTGCGCGCTTGATCAGCTTTTCAACGTCACGGACGGAGAGATTCTTGGCAATGACATCCTGTGCCAGCGCCACCGCATCGTCGGCGCCGAGCAGCGCGCGCGCATGGCCCATCGACAGGCGGCCATCGGCAACCATCGAACGAACGTGCGGCGGCAGATCAAGCAGACGCATCAGATTGGCGACGTGACTGCGCGATTTATGGACAATCTTGCCGAGCGCTTCCTGGCTGTGTCCATGCAGCTCGATCAGGCGCTTATAGGCCTCACCTTCTTCGATCGCGTTAAGGTCTGCACGCTGGATATTCTCGATCAGCGCGACTTCAAGCGTGACGCCATCATCAAATTCACGAATGATTGCCGGGATTTGGTGGAGTTGTGCGCGTTGCGCAGCCCGCCAGCGCCGTTCGCCCGCGACAATGCGAAACTTGTCCCCAACGGGTCGGACAACAATTGGTTGGAGCACGCCACGCGTGGCAATCGACGCAGCAAGCTCGTCGAGCGCCTCGCTGTCGAAAAAGCGGCGCGGCTGATCGGGGTTTGCCGAAATATCGGCAATCGCAATCTCACGCACACCGTCATTGAACGGGCCGCGCTCGACTTCGCTGTTGCCGAGAAGCGCAGAGAGCCCTCGACCAAGCGCGGGGGCGCGACGTTTGGCGGTGACTGGCTCGATCATGCGGCGGCTGCCGTCAGACGCGGGAGCCGCGCAATCAATTCGCGGGCGAGGCGGATATAGGCCTCCGACCCCGAGCAGCGCATGTCATAGACCAACGCGGGCAGCCCGTGACTTGGCGCTTCGGACAGGCGAACATTGCGCGGGATAACGGTTTCAAACACCACATTACCAAGACACGCGCGAACATCCTGCGCAACTTGTTCGGTCAGGCGATTGCGGCGGTCATACATTGTCAGCGCGACCCCCAGGATCGACAGGCCGGGATTGAACTTCGCGCGAATTCTTTCAATCGTTTGAAGCAGTTGCGACAATCCCTCAAGCGCAAAAAACTCGCATTGCAGCGGCACAAGCAATGATTGCGCCGCCACCATCGCGTTGATCGTCAAGAGCCCGAGCGACGGCGGGCAATCGATCAGGCAAATGTCCCACCGACCCGCTGGCGCAGCATTGAGCGCGGCATCAAGCCGGTGCGTCCGGTTGTCATAAGCGACGAGTTCAACTTCGGCCCCCGACAGATCAACGGTTGCCGTAACAAGATCAAGCCGGGGAACTTTGGTCGGCACGACAGCTTCGGCCAGCGTGCAATCCCCGGTCAGAAGCTCGTAACTTGATCGCACCCGATCCGAATGATTGACGCCCAGCCCGGTTGACGCGTTGCCTTGCGGATCAAGATCGATCAGCAGCACGCGCCACCCCGTGGCGGCCAGCGCCGTCGCAACATTAATCGCCGTCGTGGTCTTGCCGACCCCGCCCTTCTGATTCGCAACGCCGACGCAGATCATCGTTTGCTCTTCACCCTTATATGTCGCCCGATCAGGATTTGACTTGCCGGATCGGTCACGCTGGTTCGCGCTTCCCAGCTACCTTGCCACGCGCGCGGCAACGACGCCAGTTCGCTTTGCGCACTTTTTCCCTTGGGAAAAAGCCAGACTGTCTCTTTATGGGCAAACGGCGACGCCATCTCGACGAGCGCCGGAAGCGCGGCAACAGCGCGCGCGGTGATGATGTCCACAGGATTGGCCACAAGTTTTTGCACAGTCGAAGCAGCAACACAGACATTGGAAAGACCGAGCTTTTCTGCGACTTCCTGCAGGAACGCGGCGCGGCGCGAACGCGACTCGACGAGGATTGTCGGTGCGCCGGTCAGGATTGCGGTCACAATGCCGGGGACGCCGGCGCCGCTCCCGATATCGAGCCAAGAGCCCTTCCCCTCCCCCGCCAGCAAAACCAACTGCGCCGAATCGACGATATGACGCGACCAGAATGTCGGGAGCGTGCTGGCACTGACAAGATTTTGGCTCGCCTGCCCGTCGCAAACGAGCGCTGTATAGGCATCCAGCTTCGTGATTGTTTCACGTGAAACATCGAGCTTGTCCACCAACCACGCGCGCGCTTCGTCCTCGGTCAACGCATTGCCCCGGCGCGGTTGTAAACGAGTAAGGCCGACAGCGCGGCGGGCGTAATGCCGGGAATACGCTCTGCATCACCAAGCGTTGCAGGTCTTGCGGCATTAAGGCGCTGGACCATTTCCGCCGACAAACCGGCGATACCGGCATAATCAAGATCGGGACGAATATTGACATGCGTTGCCGCACGACGCGAAGCCACTTCCGAACGCTGGCGATCTACATAGGGCGCATAACGGGCGTCTTCGATAAGTTCGTCGAGCACATCGTCCGACAATGCGGCAAGTGTCGGATCAAGGGCACGCATACTGTAAGAGTCAAGACTGTCACGACGGATTCGGGCCGCGATCGAGCGATCGCCGCCGAAGCTCATCACAGTGTCGGCAATCATCCGCGCTGCTTCACGTGCTTGCCAATGGTCCGAACGCACATCGCCAATCAGCCCGTGCATCACCCCAATGCCAGTCAACCGGGTCTCGGCATTGTCAGCGCGCAGGTGAAGCCGGTGCTCGGCGCGTGCTGTGAGCATACGATAGGGTTCGGTTACACCTTGCAGAACGAGGTCATCGATCATCACGCCGATATAGCTCGTGTCGCGGTCGAGGCGCAGGCGAGGAAGAGTCAGAGCATTCGCCGCTGCGTTCGCACCCGCAACCAGCCCCTGCGCGGCCGCCTCTTCATAACCCGTCGTGCCATTGACCTGCCCTGCCAGAAATAATCCCGGCAGCGCGCGCGACTCAAGATGGTGATCGAGTGCGCGGGGATCGAGATAATCATATTCGACAGCATAGCCGGGTTGCGCGATGACCACCCGCTCAAGCCCGTCGATAGTGCGGAGCATCGCCAATTGCACTTCGATCGGCAGTGAGGTCGAAATGCCGTTCGGGTAGATAAGTGGATCATCGCGGCCTTCGGGTTCGAGGAAAATCTGGTGCCCGTCGCGATCGCCGAAGCGAACGACCTTATCCTCGATCGATGGGCAATAGCGCGGACCGCTCGCTTCGATGGCACCCGTGAACATCGGCGACTGGTGGAGCGCGCCACGGATGACATCATGTGTCATACGGTTGGTGCGGGTGATGGCGCAGAAAAGTTGCGGGAGAACGCGCTTGCCGAGTGGTGACAGCGTCCAGTTGTCATCGTCCGACGGCTGAACATCGAGTCGGCTCCAGTCGATGGTCCGCCCGTCGAGGCGTGGCGGGGTGCCTGTCTTTAGGCGCGCAACCGGAAGGTCGAGCGCGCGGAGTTGCTGGCCGAGAGCGCTTGCGGCAGGTTCTCCCGCGCGCCCGCCATCGCTAACTGTGTCGCCACAGAACATACGTGCGCTCAGGAATGTCCCCGTGGCGATGACCACGCTTGGCGATTCGATGCGCTCGCCATCACGCAGCTTGACGCCTGCCATCCGGCCTTCGCTGATCAGCAGCGATTCGACTTGCCCTTCGATAATGTCGAGCCCCGCCTGAGCGGCAAGCACAGTTTGCACCGCATCACGATAGGCAATGCGGTCAGCCTGAATCCGTGGCCCCTGCACGGCTTTGCCCTTTGACCGATTGAGCATGCGGTAATGAATCGCCGCTGCATCGCCCGCGCGACCGATGATCCCGTCGAGCGCATCGACTTCGCGGACCAGCTGCCCCTTGCCCACACCGCCTATGGCTGGATTACATGACATTGCGCCGACCGTCGCACGCGCCATCGTGACGAGAGCAACGCTTGCCCCGCGCCGCGCCGCCGCAGCTGCAGCCTCGCAACCGGCATGGCCGCCGCCAATAATGATCACGTCATAGGACATGCAGGGCCGTTACTATAAATGTTCCACGTGGAACAGCCTACTTCCCGATACAAAACGTCCCGAACAGCGCGTCGAGCATGTCTTCGACCCCCGCCCGCCCCGTCAGGCGATCAAGCGCAAGGCGCGCGCGGCGGAGATGTTCGGCGCTGAGGATCAGGTCATCGGTGGCCGCGGCGGCGCGGGCCTCGGTGTAGAGGTCGACCAAGCACGCGCGCTGGCGGGCGTTCAGCGCGATGGCATCGGGGGCGGGCAGCACGGCCTTAGCGGCGTTTGTGATGGTATCGATAAGTGCCGCCATACCTGCGCCGGTCATCGCCGAGACAGAAATGTGCGCGCCTTCTGCGGCGTCTGAAATATCGGACTTGGCGCGGACGGCGATAACCCCTGCGCGGTCGGGTGCCGTGTCAGGATCACCGAGCCAGAGAACGAGATCGCTTGATGCGATGATGGCTTGGGCACGCGAAATGCCGATCGCTTCAATGCTGTCGCCGGTTTCGTCGCGCAAGCCCGCCGTGTCGATGAAGACCAGCGGGAGGCCGTGAAGTGCGACGGGCACTTCGATGACATCGCGGGTTGTGCCGGCGATGGGAGAGATGATGGCCGCGTCACGCGATACCAAGCTGTTGATAAGTGTTGATTTTCCTGCATTTGGCGGCCCCGCAATTGCGATCCGCACGCCATCGCGCAGACGTTCGGCGGGCGGGTTGGCAAGCAGAGCGTCGATCCGCACTGCCATCGCGCTCAACACCGCAGTTCGCTCGGGCCACGGCGAGACATCATCCTCATCGGCGAAATCAATCGCTACCTCGACCCGCGCCGACGCCGCCAGCAACTCGCCGCGCAACCCCTCGACGATGTGTGACAGGCCGCCCGATGCCACTGCTAAGGCAGACCGCCGCTGATGCTCGGTCTCTGCTGCCAGCAAGTCGGACAGCCCTTCAGCTTGGGACAAGTCCATGCGGCCATTTTCAAACGCACGGCGGGTAAATTCGCCGGGCTCAGCGGGGCGAAGGCCGGGGATCTGCGCTAGTGCCGCCGAGACCACCGCAATCGTCGCGCGACCGCCGTGGAGATGAAGCTCGACCAGATCCTCACCCGTCGCACTGCCAGGACCGGGAAAGCGGATCACAAGCGCGGAATCGAGTTTCTGCCCTCCGGCCCATAACGTCCGCAACGCGGCATAACGCGGTTCGGGCAGCTCGACCGTCGTCAACGCAGACAGCACCGCATCGGCATCCGGCCCGCTGATCCGCATCACCGCAATCGCGGCGGGCGGATGGCCACTGGAGACAGCAAATATGGTATCGGTCAACGCAAATTCCGTTCGGGCTGAGCTTGTCGAAGCCCTGTTCTCGTTCTGGAGCATAGCACCCGAGAAGGACAACCCTTCGACAGGCTCAGGGTGAACGGGGCTATTTCTTGGCGACGCTCGTCACCTGGTCGAGCAAGCCCTGCCAGAGCTTCATGCCCGTATCGCCCATGGGCGACCAGCTTTTGAGCATCGACATCATCATGTCGGGCGAGACGCCGTTTTTCATCGTGTCCTGAAGCTGCGCCATCATCGCATCATGGATCGGCGCCATATCGGGCAGGCCCATCAGGCGGCGCGCTTCCTCTGGCGTGCAATCGACTTCGACATTCACTTTCATGTCCGACTCCTTCTGTCGATCCCTTTAGCCAAAGATCGCCATAACAATGCGACCGACGCCAAGCTGCGGATCAACCCAGCCTTCGTAGATCATCTTGCCCGCGACATAAACGATCACGGCCATCCCGACCCACGCAATCCACTTAAACCGCTCGATATATTGTGCGATGATGTTCGCTGCGATTCCCATCAGTGCGACCGCAAAAATCAGGCCGACGATCATGATACCGGGATGATCCTTCGCCGCGCCC
>JAYWFN010000298.1:0-17017 GCA_043778785.1 Sphingomonas sp.
ATATACGCTTCGGACAGCGGATGAGCGATGCCCTGATGCGCGCCGATCGGCGATTTCCATACTGAGCGATCTTTGGCATATTGTGCCGCTTTGGTGATCGCAAAGCGCGAAATCCCGTTGTTGATGGCGGCAGCAGCAATGCGCTCCGGATTGAGGCCGGAGAACACCTGCGTCAGGCCCGCACCCGGCTCGCCGATCAAAGCGTCACCACTTACTTCGACATTGTCGAAGAAGACCGAAAACTGCTTTTCGCTGGTGCGCAACGCGGCATCGATGCGCGTCATCGAAATGCCCGGCGTATCGGTCGGCACGACAAACAGCGACAAGCCTTGTCGCGAACCGTCAGTAACGGGCGCACCGTCTCGCGCAACGACCATCACTGCTTCGGACTGGTCGATGTCTGATGTCCAGTATTTCGCGCCGTTGATCACCCAGCCATTGCCTTTGCGCAGCGCATGCGTCGAAACTTTGTGCGTATTCGATCCCGCATCGGGTTCGGTAATCGCAAAGCACATTTTGCGGCGTCCCGTGGCGATGCCGGGAAGCCAGTCGCGCTTCAATTCATTGGAGCCACAGGCGGCGATGATCGGTGCGGTGATCGACGAAATCACCATCGACAATATGGGGCAGCCTTGCGCCGCCGTTTCTTCGATACAGATGTTCAGTTCGGCCAGCCCGCCGCCGCCGCCGCCATGTTCCTCGGCAACATGAACGCCAAGAAATCCGGCATCGCCGAGTTCTTTCCACAGTTCGTCGGGCTGCGCGCCCGCTGCCACGACATCCTGAAAATATTTTCGCCCGAATTTGCCCACGAGTTTGCTCACCGAATCGCGCAGGTCGCGATGGTGATCGGCGGTGTCGCAAAGCGAGTTTTGAAAGAGTTCGGACGACATTTCACTGTGCTCCAGGGGGTGATGTTTCGGGCCAGGCAAAGAAACCTTCGCCCGACTTCTGGCCGTGCTTGCCAGCCGCAACCATATCGATGAGAATTTGCGGCGGGGCAAAGCGCTCGCCGTGCGCCGCTTCCAGCGTGCGCGCGATGTCGAGACGGACATCGAGGCCAACAATGTCGCTTAACCGCAACGGCCCGACCGGGTGGCGATAGGCAAGGACGGCGGCACGATCGATGTCGTCGGCACTGGCCACGCCGCTTTCGAGCATCCGCATCGCTTCGAGGCTGGCGATCAAGTCAAGGCGGCTGGTTGCGAAACCGGGGACGTCGCGAACGGTGAGCGATTGCTTGCCGAGCCACGTTACGAAGCTGCGCGCGGTATCGAGCGTCGCTTCTGCAGTGCGCTCTCCGCGGATCAGCTCGACCAACGGCAACGACCAGACCGGATTAAAAAAGTGCATGCCCAAAAAGATCGTCGGATCAGGCAGCGCCTGCGCAAGCCGGTCAATCGACATCGCGCTGGTATTGCTGCCGATCAGCTTTGGTCCGCGTGCGGCAATGCGCGCGAGAATGTCGAGTTTGAGGTCGAGGCGTTCGGGAACGGTCTCAATGACGACATCCAGATTGACCGGGATGTCATCGACATTGGCAATCCGGTTGATCCGGGCAGTGAGCACTTCTCCCTGCACCGCATCCAACTTTCCGCGCTTGATTGCTGATGCGACGGCATTTGCAATGGCGCTGATCATAGTTGCTGCACGTGCATCGTCGGGCTCGACAACCATGACACTGCCGCCGGCCATCGCCGACACATAAGCAATGCCGACGCCCATCGTTCCGCCACCGATGACCGCGACGCTCTTTGTCATTTGCCAGTCCAATCGGGTATACGCTTTTCGGCGAAAGCAAGGGCACCTTCCTTGGCGTCATCGGACGCCAGCACGGACTCAGTGAGCGGGCGCTGCCGGTCCCAAATCTCGGCTTCGGGCCAATGTGCTGAGTCCTGCACGATGCGCTTGGTCATTAGCGTCGACAGCGGCGCGTTGGCGGTAATCTGCGCGGCAAGTTCGAGCGCGCCGTTGAGCGCACCGCCCGATGGCGTAACTCGATTAACCAGCCCCCAGCGATGCGCGGTCGCGGCATCCATCCGCGCACCGGTCAGCGCATATTCGAGCGCAATGGCCGGTGGAATACGTTGGGGGAGGCGAACAAGCCCGCCCGATCCCGCAACCAGCCCGCGTGTCACTTCGGGCAAACCGAACCATGCGTCTTCGGCAGCAACGATCAAGTCACAGGCCAACGCAAGTTCGCATCCGCCCGCCAGCGCATAGCCTTCGACAGCGGCGATGAGCGGCTTTTTCGGCGGGGCTTCGGTCAACCCGCCAAATCCGCGTCCTTCGAGTTCGGGCCGCTCGCCAGCGATGAATGCCTTCAGGTCCATACCTGCGCAGAATGATCCGCCCCGCCCGGTCAGGATGGCAACGCGCAAAGAGGGGTCCGCATCAAGCCGGTCGAGTGCCTCGGCAATTGCCAGTGACACTTCGCGGTTGACGGCATTGCGCTGCGCCGGACGATTGATCGCGATGACCAGTGTCGCGTCGACAACGTCGATTTCGACAATGCTCATGCCGATGCCGCCTGCGGTTGTCGCACTGTCTCATAATCGTCGAGATCAGCCGTCTCGGTCATCGTCCAGAAATCGAGGATACGGAACGGATTGTTCACGACGATCCGGCCCTTGGTATTTTTATAATATGTCTCGACGCCCGGAAACATCCACACCATTTTCGCATGCGTCGCATCGACCTTGGCATTATAATCATCATGGACGTCGCGCCGCACTTCGATCCGGTCGATCCCTTTTGCAAACGACTGATTGAGCAGCGACATGACGTAATGCATCTGCCGTTCGAGCACCGTGATCAAGCTGCCGCCATGACCGAACTGGGTATTCGGGCCATAGAGGCAGAAGAAATTCGGGTAGCCCGGCACGACCGTGCCAAGATAAGCTCGCGCATCATCACCGTTCCAGTCGCTGTGGAGGTCGCGTCCGCCGACGCCTGTGACTTTCATCGGCGCGAGGAGATTGACGACGTCGAAGCCTGTTGCCCAGATCAGGACGTCGGCCTTGTGTTCCGCTCCGTCGCTGGTGATTACGCTATTGCTGCGGACTTCGGTAACCGCACCTACAACCGGAGTAACCTTGGCGTTGGCCAGCGTGCGGAACCAGCCATTGTCGAGCAGCATGCGTTTTCCGAATGGCGGATAATCAGGCAGGACGCTGGGCATCAGATGCTGCGCGTCGCCCAGCTCAGCTTTCATATACGCCGTCAGCCCCTTGCGGTGGCCATCGTTGATCGCGTTGATTGATTTGCCGCCGCCGTCCCAATCGGGATCTGTTTGCAGCGCCTCGTAGAGCTTATCGTTAAACGCCCAGCTCAGTCGCAAGCGATACCAGCGCCGATACAGCGGCATTTCGGCAAGCAAGCGCTGGAGCGGAGGAGGGATGTCCTCGCCGAATTTCGGGAAAGGCGCGACCCATTGCGGTGTGCGTTGGACCACCGTTAGTGATGCGACCTGATCGACGATCGCCGGGGCAACCTGCATCGCGCTCGCCCCATTGCCGACCAACACAACGTTCTTGCCAGCAAGGTCTATACCCTCGTCAGGATAGCGCGCCGTATGGACGCTCGGTCCGGCAAAACTATCGAGGCCCGGCACATCAGGCATACGCGGCTTGTTGAATGCGCCGACACCGCTAACGACCATGCTGGCGCAAAGCGTTTCGCGACCACCTGCGGACGTTTCGATGTCGATGTCCCATTGATTGCCAGCCTCATCGTAGCGCGCCTTCGTCACTTCAACCCCGAAACGGATATGGCGGCGGACCTCGAACGTGTCGGCGACATGCTCCAGATAACGATGAATCTCGCGGCTGCCGGCAAAAAACCGCGACCAGTCGTATGGCGCGAACGAGAATGAATAGAGGTGGCTCGGCACGTCGCAGGCGGCACCCGGATAGCGGTTGTCGAACCAGACACCGCCCAATTCCCGCCGCCGCTCGACGATGACATAAGGGATGCCCGCCTTGGCCAGCTCGATCGCAGCGCATATTCCGGAAATGCCCGCACCGATGATGAGCGCGGTAAACCCCGGTGGCGGGCTGGCCCGCGTCGTGTCGGTTTGTGTTGAGGCCAACCCGAGATCTTTGCGGACCATCGCAGCATAGGCGGCAGGAATGGCTTCGCCCAGAGAAATGCTCATCATTTCGATAAGCTGCCCGTCCGACGGATCGGGAAGCGCTGCGGGCCGCCCGTCGAACCATTCGCCGAACGCTTTCAGCGCTGCTGCCTTGATCTCATCCTGATATGCCGGCGCAAGGCCACCGCTGTCATTGTCTTCCATCCCGCGAACGCGCGTCGGGAGATAGGGGGGCTGTATCCAGCGCTGGTTTCCCGTCAGGTGAACGAGAACGCACGCCAGCGTCGGCACATTGGCAACGGCCAATGCGGCGGCCAGCCACATGCGGTCATGTTCGGTTCGACTGGTCATCTTGCTTTCATGTGATGGAATCACGCTCCCGATGAATTTGATTTACCTGCCCAACGCCATGTGTCAACACTATTGTTGATCATTGATCGACGGTTTTTTAACAATGGTGTTGACTCAGGGTTCAATCGCAATCTACACAAGTGTTGACAGCCAGACAACGATCCGGCTTGCTGGCCGAACGGTCGGACCGAACAACAACAGGGAAGATGTCATGAATCGAATCTCCATGCTAAAACTGGCTTTGATTTCGGCAAGCGTTTTGCCATTCGCTGCGGTGGCGCAAGCGCCTCAAACTGCAGAGGAAGTTTCTTCGAGCGGCATTGCCGATATCATCGTGACCGCAACAAAGCGGAACGAGAATCTTCAGGATGTGCCCGTCGCCATTACCGCCATCACGACCGAACAGCTGTCCAAACAGGGTGTGTTTTCCACAGCCGATCTCAACGGTTCAATCCCCAATCTTCAGGTCGGCTCGGCCTATGGTGAGACTCAGCCCAACTTCACGGTGCGTGGCATTGGTGTCGGCACCGAGTATAATTCGAACGCAGCATCGCCTGTCGGCATTTACGTCGACGAAGTCTATCAGTCGTTCCGCGCCAGTCACGGTCAGCAGCTTTATGACCTCGAACAAATCGAAGTTGTGCGCGGGCCACAGGGGACATTGTTCGGCCGCAACACGACGGGCGGGGCGATCAGCTTCATCACCCGCAAGCCGAAGTTGAAGGACGCAAACGGCTATGGCAAGCTGGGCTACGGTTCGTTCAACCGGATCAGTGCGGAAGGTGCCGTCGAAGTCACGCCCGTTGAAGGCGTGCTCGGAATCCGCATTGCCGGCAATTATGTCGACTCCGATTCTTATGTGAAGAACATCTTCCCGGTCGGCCTCGTCAAATCAAATTCCAATGTGCCGAACAATATCGCATTCGGCGATCAGAACACGGGCATATCGCCAGGTGGACATGAGACGTGGGGCGTTCGCGGTCAAATCCGTTTCGCGCCGAGCGATGCCGTCGACATTAACTTCAAGGCCTATGTTGCGCAGGCATACGGGGGGCAGGATTCGCCGCAAAACCATGGGCCCTCGCTGACCGACGACACGATTTCGCTCGCCAATTCGGCGTTCGGCTTTTTCTATACACCGCTCGCAAGCACCTTGTTTGGCAACGGC
This sequence comes from Sphingomonas sp., assembly GCA_043778785.1. Classification (GTDB taxonomy): domain Bacteria; phylum Pseudomonadota; class Alphaproteobacteria; order Sphingomonadales; family Sphingomonadaceae; genus Sphingomonas_O. Next base: position 5,613 of record JAYWFN010000298.1, read on the forward strand.
TTCGATCTCACGCGCTTCCTGCCGCCTGCTTACAGTGCGCGCGGTCGCGGCCTGACGGATCGGCAGATCGAGGGCAACTCGATTGGCACTGCCGAGACCAAGACATTCGGCGCTGTGTTGAATGCGAAGTTCGAGCTTTCGGACAGCGTTAATCTCACGTCGATCACCGGCTATGACAAGACGCGCTATGGTCTGCTGCCGAAAATCGATTGCGATGGCACGCCGTTTAACGTCTGTGCAATCGGCTATGCTTCTTTGTCGAAAAGCTTCAACCAGGATCTGCGGCTCGATTTCTCGACCGACCGGTTCAAGGGCATCGTTGGCCTCTATTACGGATGGGACAAGATTGTCACCAACAACACGCCTGATTTCTATGGCTTCCTGAGCGACGTTAACGCCGCCATCGGAAACCCGAAAACCTACTTCAATCCCGCGGGTTTGGGCCGTGAAGCCGGCATGGCGACGGCGCTCAAGGCAAAGCAGGATTATACGCAGGAACGTAAATCCTACGCCATCTATGGCGAGGCAAGCTATGAAATTACCGACACGGTCAAGATCACGGCGGGCCTTCGGTATACCAAGGACAAGTTTGCCTATCTGAACGCGCTGACGACGTTCTTCGACGATACGGGGCGCGCGCGCCTTTACACGGTGTCGGATTATGCGCCGGGTGGTGTCTTCTCGAAATATTTCATCGGCGATTCTGCGGCACTCGACGCTAGTATCAAGCCGCTCAACCGGCGCGATGGTTCAAATGCATTGACCGGACGTGCGATTATCGACTGGAAACCGTCAGACGATATGCTGGTCTATGCCAGCTACAGCCGTGGTTATCGCGGCGGGACTTACAACGGGCTTGCCTTCCAAAACGCACCGCAAGTGTACTTCGTAAAGCCAGAAACGGTCGATGCATTTGAGGTCGGTTTCAAGAGCCGCTTCCTCGACAATCGCCTGCAGCTGAACGTGTCTGCATTCCATTACAATTACAAAGGCCAGCAACAGCAGTTGCTCGACCCGAGCTCGGTCACCTTCCTGATCAATCTCGATGGCAAATTGAATGGACTCGATGCCGAACTGATCTTTGCGGTGACCGACAATATTCGTTTTAACGCTGGCCTCGGCATCCTCGACAGCAAGTTCAATAATGGTGCTTGCCCCACAGCGCCGATTAACGGCACCCCACCACAAGTCGGCAACTGCATTTCGACGGCCGGTGGCAAAATCGATGTCGGCGGCAACCCGTTTCCTTATGCCAGCAAGGTATCAGGCAATCTCGGCCTTGATTGGGATGTTGTAAAATCGGATTCGGGCACGTTTACGATCCACGCCGATACCAGTTATCAAGGCCGCTATTTCTACGATGTGTTTGGCTCCTATGATTTTGTCGGACCGCAAGGCAGTTCGGTGAATGCTGCAAAGGGACCGCTTGGCGAAGGGCAACCGGGCTATTGGCTGGTCAATGGACGGGTCTCCTACTCGACCGAGCATTTCAGCATTGCGGGCTATGTGAAAAATCTGACCAACAAGCTCTATTACCCCAACGCCATCAATGTCGAAGGCAGCTACGGCAGCGACTACCGCATCCGGGCTGCCCCGCGGACATTCGGTGTGGAGGTTTCCGCAAAATTCTGATTGTATGAATAGGGGGCGTCTGCGGTGCAGGCGCTCCCAACGGACTATCGGGTCCGCACATGGAGATGGGCATCGTTATATGCGTATAGTCTGCACGGTCATGGCGCTTCTCTTGCTGGCAAGCTGTAATCGGGGAGGGGGCGGTCCGGTTGATACCGCGCGGCTCGATGGCGCATCGTCGGAGCCGCAGAATTGGCTGACCTATGGCGGCACCACGGACGAACAGCGCTTTAGCCAGCTTGCGTCAATCGACGCAGAATCCGTGGCAACGCTCGGTCTTGCGTGGAGCCATGAATTTGACAGCCCGCGCGGGATGGAAGCGACGCCGCTTGTTGCTGATGGCGTCATTTACACCACAACGGCATGGTCGAAAGTCTATGCCTTCGATGCGACGACCGGCAAACAATTATGGGCCTATGACCCCAAAGTGCCCGGCGAAACCGGGTTCAAAGCTTGTTGCGATGTGGTCAACCGCGGGGCGGCAATCTACGAAGGCAAAATCTATGTCGGCACGCTCGATGGGCGGTTGATCGCTATCGACGCCAAAACCGGCGCACTTGCGTGGTCGACTGTGACGGTCGATCAAAGCAAACCCTATACGATCACTGGCGCGCCGCGCGTCGTCAAAGGCCGCGTGCTTATCGGCAACGGCGGCGGTGAATATGGTGTGCGCGGCTATGTCAGTGCGTATGACGCCGCGACCGGCAAGCTGGCGTGGCGTTTCTACACTGTGCCGCCAGCCAAAGGAGCGAAACCCGATGGCGCGGCGTCGGACAAGATCATTGCCAAAATGCAGGCGACTTGGGACGGCGATTGGACCAAATTCGGTGGTGGTGGCACCGTCTGGGACTCGATCGTTTACGACAAGGATTTCAATCAAGTCCTGATCGGTGTGGGCAATGGCTCGCCATGGGATCACCGCCTGCGCTCGAACGGGAAGGGCGACAATCTGTTCATCTCGTCGGTCGTTGCGCTCGATGCCGATACCGGCGAATATAAGTGGCATTATCAGGGCGTGCCCGGTGAATCTTGGGATTTCACGCAGACGCAGTCTATCATCCTCGCGTCGCTCAAAATCGGCGGCAGTGACAAAAAAGTAATGATGCAGGCACCCAAGAACGGGCTTTTCTACGTCATCGACCGCAGTAACGGGAAGCTGATCTCGGCCAAGAATTTCGTGCCCGTGAACTGGACAACGGGCGTCGATATGAAAACCGGCCGTCCGGTTGAAAATCCTGAAGCACGATATGAAAAAGGAGTCTTTGTCGCGTCGCCATCCGGCCACGGCGCGCACAACTGGCAGCCAATGGCCTATAGCCCGCAGACGCAGCTTGCCTATATTCCGGCGCAGGAAGTGCCGCTGGCTTATGTCAGCGACAATCCCTTCGTCCCGCGTCCCGGTGGCTGGAATCTTGGCGTCAATCTCGCCATCAATACGCTGCCCGATGACAAGGCGGCGCTGAAAGCCGTGCGAGCGATGCTCAAGGGCTATCTGATTGCTTGGAATCCTGTCGAGCAGAAAGAAGCATGGCGTGTCGATCTGGGCGGGCCGGGCAATGGCGGCGTGCTGACTAGTGCAGGGGGTCTGGTGTTTGCGGGCAATGCAAAGGGCAAGCTCAACGCATATGCAGCCGCTACAGGTAAAGAACTCTGGTCATTCGATGCCGGCATCGGGATTATCGCACCGCCGATCACTTATGCGGTCAACGGTAAACAATATGTCGCCGTTATGGCGGGCTATGGCGGTGGATACGGGCTTCCCGCGGCCTTCGCCGAACTGGCCGGACCGCGACCCAACGGGCGGCTGCTCGTTTTCGCGCTCGGAGCCAAAGCACCCTACAAGGTCGAACGGATGGCAGCCGCGCCCCCCGTGATCGTCAAGGACGTGTGGCCCGCATCAGTCGTAGCCAGCGGGGCGGTGCTGTACGGCAACACCTGCTCGGTCTGCCATGGCGGTGGCGTGCTCTCGTCGGGCGTGTTGCCCGACTTGCGCCGATCAACAGCGCTGGCCGACAAAGCCGCGTGGCAGAACATTGTCCACGACGGTGCACTGAAGGACAATGGCATGATCGGGTTCAGCAAATGGATGACGCCAAACGACATCGAAGCTGTGCGTGCTTATGTCGCTGACCGCGCGCGCCTGCTTGCGAAGAACGAGCGCGTAAATTTGGCAAGCGCCCAGCGCTAAGGGAGAAGCACAATGAGCTACGATATGCTGATCAATGGCAAGCTGGTTTCGGGAAGCCGGACGCTCGATGTGATCGATCCCGCGACTGCCGAGGTTTTCGCAACATGCGCCTGCGCGAACGCTGCGGAGATCGATGCTGCCGTGCAAGCAGCGAACGCTGCATTTCCGGCATGGTCGGCCACACCCGTCGAAGCGCGGCAAGCTGTGCTTATCAAAATGGCTGAAGCGGTCGAAGCCAATCTCGAAGATTTGGCGCGCACGCTGACCAGCGAGCAAGGCAAACCACTCGCCGATGCGCGCGGCGAAGTTGGTGGCGCAGCTTACTTCCTGCGTTATTGGGCGGGGTCCAGCTTGCCTGTCGAAGTCATCGAAGACAGTGCGCATCGCCGCGTCGAGCTGCACCGCAAGCCGCTTGGCGTTGTCGCGGCTATCGTGCCGTGGAACTTTCCCTTGCTGACCGCCGTGAACAAGATCGGTGCGGCACTGGTCACTGGCAATACCGTTGTCGCCAAGCCTGCTGCCACGACGCCGCTTACGACATTGCAGTTCGGCGCGCTCATTGCCGACCTCGCACCACCCGGCGTCGTCAATATCGTGACCGACCAGAATGATCTTGGCGAAGCACTGACCACGCATCCGCTTGTCCGCAAGATCACCTTTACCGGATCGACGACGACGGGCATGAAAGTCATGGCGTCGGGCGCATCTAGCTTGAAGCGACTCACACTCGAACTTGGTGGCAACGATTCAGGCATCGTGCTCGAAGACTGCGATCCTGAAACCGTCTCGCAGCAATTGTTCGATTCCGCCTTCATGAACAACGGCCAGGTCTGCGTCGCATTGAAGCGCCTCTATGTGCATGACAGCCAATATGACGCGATTTGCGGCAAGCTGGCGGACATTGCAAAGGCCGCCGTCGTCGGACCGGGGTTGCAACAGGGCACGCAGCTCGGGCCGGTTCAAAACAGCGTTCAATATGCTAAAATTAAGGCATTGATCGAGGAAACGCGCGGCGATGGCACGATCATCGCTGGCGGCGACTGCCCCGATGGGCCCGGCTATTTCATCAACCCGACCATCGTCCGCGACATCGCCGATGATGCCCGGCTGGTCACCGAAGAACAGTTCGGCCCGGTGCTGCCTGTGATGCGCTATTCGGACGTCGATGACGTCATCGCGCGCGCCAATGACACGAGCTTTGGTCTCGGCAACTCGGTTTGGTCATCGAGCGATGCGAAGGCTGGTGCGGTCGCTGCGCGCCTCGATTCGGGCTCGGTCTGGATCAATAAGCATGGCGATGTTGGCCCCGATACGCCGTTTGCAGGCGCGAAAATGTCGGGTGTCGGCGTCGAAATGTCGGCGCACGGCCTCATCGAATTTACCCAGGCCAAAGTTATCAATTTCGCAAAAGCCGCTTAGGCCGCGAATGCTGCTTTCAGATCATTGCCCAAGTCGGTCATCGCATGGCCAGCAATCGGGGACAGGCCGGGCATGCTGAAAAAACCGTGCGCCATGCCGAGATAACGCCTCGAGACTGTCGCGATACCGGCGGCGCGCAAGGCACCTGCAAACGCTTCGCCCTCGTCGCACAACGGATCATATTCTGCCGTTAGGACCGTTGCAGGCGGTAGCCCAATCAAGTCTGCCGTCAAAACGGCCGCAAGCGGATTAGGCGTCGCGCGTGCATCGCCCAAATAACAACCCCAGAACCAATGCAAGATGTCCAGACTGAGCACGGGGCCATCGGCCTGTGTGGTAACCGATGGCGATTCACAGGCGGGGTCGATCATCGGATAGATAATGCCCATATAACAGAGGGCAGGGCCGCGTTCGCGCGCCAGAAGCGCGGTTGCAATCGCGAGATTACCACCTGCGCTGTCACCGCAAACCGCGATCCGTGTCGCATCAATATCAAGGTCAGCGGCGTTGGCGGCAACCCAGGCTAGCGCAGCATGGCAATCCTCGAGCGGCCCGGGAAATGGCGTCTCGGGCGCGCAGCGATAATCAACGGAGATGACGACCGCGCCGGACCTCAAAGCGAGATCACGACACATCGCATCATGCGTATCGACCGAGCAAAGAACGAAGCCGCCACCGTGATAGAACAAAATCACAGGAAGATTGTGATCTGCCGTGGGGCGATAAAGTCGCGCCGGGATGACATGCGTCGCCGTGGGGACAGCCAACGCGAGAACATTTGCCACAACGGCGCCTTCAATCTCGAGCAGCGGCGCACCGGTTGCGGCGCGAAAATCATCGAGCGCGGCCAGCGGCACCGGACGCAACACATTGCGCGGATCGGTCACCATCTCGACATAGCAGGGATCAAGCGGCATCGACGGTGCCTTTCGTCAGCGTAAAACTGGAATAGCCGTCGCTTGCGACCTTTTCGAGGATTCGGCGATACCCGCGTACGCCCCCCGAATAGGGCATGAACACCTTGGGTTTTCCGGCAATTTCCGCGCCCATGTAATAGGATGCGGCCTTGGGGTAGAGCGTTTCCTGCGCGCGGGCGTTGACATGTTCAACCCACTCACTTTCGGATTCTTGGGATGCTTCGATTGTTGTGATCGCATGATCCTTGGCGTGGCGCAAAAGCCCGGTGAGCCAATCGACTTGCTGCTCGATCGACAGGATAACATTGCTCAACAGCGACGGGCTACCGGGGCCGACGACAACAAACATATTCGGGAAATCGGTTATGCTTAGCCCCAGATATGTTACCGGACCAGCCGCCCATTTCTCGCTCAGCGTCACCCCGCCACGGCCCGTGATGTCGGGCTTTAACAACGATCCGGTGAACGCATCGAACCCGGTGGCCAGAATGATAACGTCGAGCGGATAATCAGCGTCTGACGTCCGCAGGCCATCAGGTGTGATGGCCTCGATCGGCGTCGCTTTGATGTCGACCAGCGAGACGTTGTCGCGGTTGAATGTCGCAAAATAATTACTGTCGACCGATGGGCGTTTGGTGCCGAACGGAAAACCCCGCGGCGTCAGCAGATCGCGCGTGGCTGGATCGTCGACTTGCGCGGCAATCTTTGCCCGCACAAAGTCAGCGGCCGTGTCGTTCGACGCCTGGTCGAGCAATATGTCTTTGTAGGCGAGCGCAAAACCAAACCCGAGGCGGTTCCACGCGGCTTCATAAATCGCCTGGCGATCCTCGGGCGACGCATCGAGTGCAGAGGCACCGTTGGGTACAAAGCCGAGACCACTCGGCGAATTTAGCGCATTCTGACGCCGCTCACGATACCCGGCTTTGACGGCACGGTCTTCATCATCGGAAATTGGCGCGTTGGCTGCCGGGATGCTGAAATTTGCGGAACGCTGAAAGACCGTCAGGTGCTTGGCTTCTTGTGCGATAACCGGCGTCATTTGCACCCCCGACGATCCCGTGCCGATGATGCCGACGCGCTTGCCGACAAAGCTGACCGGTGTTCGCGGCCATTCGGCACTGTGGTAAATATCGCCCTTGAAATCATCCTGTCCGTCAAACAGCGGTCGTTTGGTCGTCGAGAGCTGGCCGACCGCGAGAATAAGATATTGCGCGCTCCATTCGCGCCCGTCGTTGGCGACGACCTGCCAGCGTTCGCTGGTCTTATCGAATGTCGCGCGCGCCATCCGCGTGTTGAATGCGATGTCGCGGCGCAGGTCGAACCGATCGGCGACATGATGGGCATAGCGCAGCACTTCGGGCTGCGTGGCGTAGCGTTCGGTCCAGCGCCATTCCTGCTCGAGCTCGGGTGAAAACATGTAGCTATAGTCATAGCTTTCGACGTCGCACCGCGCGCCGGGATAGCGATTGCAGTGCCATACGCCACCAACGTCGTCGCTGGCCTCGAGTACTGTCACCGACAAACCGATTTCGCGCAACGAATGCAGCGCGCGCATCCCGCCGAAGCCCGCGCCGACCACAATCACGTCCACTAGGTTCATATTCAAACGTCCCGGTTTCCTGACAGAAAGTCACTATGCCGATTATCGGCAATCCGTCAACATAAGCGTTGACAATATTCGACTGTCCTTTAATCTTGGACGGCACAGACAGGGCAAGGACCGTCATGAAACTCGAAACGCTGATTTACGAAAAGCATGATCGCATCGCGACCGTGACGCTCAATCGCCCGCACACCGGCAACGCCATATCGGTGCAGCTGCGCGACGAGCTCGACCTTGTGATGGACGATCTCGACGATGATGATGAAACGCGCGTGCTGATCATCAAAGCCAACGGCAATCATTTCGGTACTGGCTATGACCTCAAGGAATTCTCGTATCTTTGGGACGCTGACAGCGCGATCAACGACATCCAGCGCCGCCCGCATCGCCGCAACCCGGTCTGGTCGCGGCGCGAATTTCACTTGTCGCGCGAACGCTGGATGCGGTTGTTCCGTTTGCGCCAATGCACGATTGCGGTGATTCACGGGCATTGTGTTGCGGGTTCGCTCGATCTCATCGGCGTGTGCGACATTGCCTTTGCCGCCGACGATGCGCTGCTCGGCCAGCCCGAAGCGCGGGCGATGGGCGAGCTCCATGTGTTTGCGATGTGGCCGATCCATCTCGGCATGCGCAAGACCAAGGAATGGCTGTTTACCGGCGATAATATGACGGGGACCGAAGCGGCCGAAATGGGCCTCGTTAACCGCGCTGTCCCGCGGGACGAACTCGAAGCCGTCGCGATGGCCTATGCCAAGCGCGTTTCGAATGTGCCGCTCGACGCAATCTACAGCCATAAGGAAGTTACCAACCGCTGGTTCGAAGCATCGGGGATGCAGGCCGGCATGGCCGCCGCCAATGACCTCGACGCGCTGGGCATCGCCGGGCCCGGTATGGATGAGTTTACCAAAGTTTGGCGCGAAGGCGGCGTGCGTCCTGCCGTGCGAATGCGCGACGCCCCCTTCGCGCCGCATCGCACCTATTGGGAGGCGTATCAGGCATCGCGTGTCGATGGTGAACCTTCGGGTGACTAAGTCATCATGACAATACCCGCCCGCCGGATCGCACTGGTCACGGGTGCCGCACGCGGGATCGGGGCCAGCATAGCGCTGCGCCTTGCCGAAGACGGTTTCGATATTGCGGTGCTCGATCTCGACGAAGCAGCGTGCGCGGATACAGTGCGCGCCGTTGAAGCGTTGGGTCGTCGCGCTTGTGCCGTCGCTGCGAATGTCGGCGACGAAGCGCAAGTCAAAGCGGCCGTGGCGCGCATTGTCGACATTCTTGGGGCCCCGACTGTCCTCATCAACAATGCCGGTGTTTTGCGCGACCGGACGCTCGCGAAAATGACTGTTGTGGATTGGGACGTCGTCATATCAGTCAACTTGCGCGGCACATTTCTGATGAGCCGCGAAGTGCAGCCGCATATGCGCACGGCGGGATGGGGACGGATCGTCAGCCTGTCGAGCACGGCGGCGCTGGGCGCGCTTGGCGAGGCAAATTATGCGGCTGCCAAAGCTGGCGTGCAGGGCTTCACCAAGACGCTCGCCATCGAGCTCGGACGCTATGGCATCACGGCAAATGCAGTTGCGCCTGGCTTTATTGAAACAGCAATGACTGCGGCGGTGGCCGAACGCATGGGCATGTCGTTCGACGATATGAAGGAACAGGCGCTTGCTGATATTGTTGTTGGACGGGTGGGCCAACCCAACGACATTGCCAACGCCGTTTCGTTTTTTGTTGATGAACGCTCGGGATTCGTTACCGGGCAAGTGCTTTATGTTGCGGGTGCGCCGCGCGTTTGAGATTGGAAACAAGTAATCGTGACAGTCGCTCGCCCACGTCCGCATCGTCGCAATTTGCCGCAGATTGAAAGTTCATCCGAAGATGACGGGCAAGTGGCAGAGGCAAGTGGTATTGGCAAAAGACGGTCCGCAGCCAAAGAAGACTCCAGTGCTTCCTATCAAGTCCGCAAGCAAGAAATCGCTGATGCCGCGGTTCGCGTTTTCAACAGGCTCGGCTTTCAGCGCGCAAGCATAAGTGCAGTTGCTGCCGAACTCGATATTGATCGCGCGTCGCTCTATTACTATATCTCGTCAAAGGAAGAATTGTTTGACGAGATTGTTCGTGCCGTTGTTGAGCGAAATCTCAAAACAGCAAAAGACATCGAATTGAGTGATATTGATCCCGGGCAAAAAGTATATGATCTGATCATTGCGCTGATGAAATCATATAATGATAATTATCCTCTCATCTATATCTATATTCGCGAAAACCTGAGTCACGTGAGTGACAAGCGATCAGATTGGTCGAGCTACATGCGCGGGCTCAACACGCAGATGTCCGATGCGATTATTTCAATCATCGAGCAGGGCTATGCCGACGGGAGTTTCCGCAATGTCGGGTCTTCGCGCGTTGTGGCATATGGTATATTGGGACTCGTCGGCTGGACACACCGTTGGTTTCGCCCGCATGACAGCGGCGTCAGCGCCGACGAGATCGGCAAGACATATGCCGACATGGTTCTGGGCGGTCTCGTTGCCAAACGGTAACTTCAGTTCGACCAGCCGCCATCAATGATATGGCACTGTCCTGTGGTGTAGGTCGATTCGTCGCTTGCCAGATATACGGTGAGCTCGGCAATTTCGCGCGCCTCCCCGAACCGGCCCATTGGTTGGCGCGCGACGTAAGCCGCCCTCGTGGCCTCGTAATTGCCGGTGGCGTGCATGCGATCCTCGAGTGACGTTGTTGCGACGGAGCCCGGACAAATTGCATTGCACCGAATGCCATGCGTGACGAAATCCGCCGCGATGGCTTTGGTAAGGCCAATGACGGCCGCTTTTGTTGTCGCATAGGCAAAGCGGTCCGGGACACCGCGCACCGAACTGGCAACCGATGACATCGTGATGATGGAGCCGCGACGCCGGTCGACCATTCCGGGCAAGATGGCGCGGGTCATGTGATACATGGCTGAGACATTGAGGCTGAACGACAAATTCCACTCGTCATCGTTACAATCCAATATGGTGCCTGTCGCGACGTACCCCGCGCAGAGGAACAAGATGTCGATGTCGCCCACCTCGCCTGCGAAGGCGGCAATATCAGCCTTATCCGTCAAGTCGATTTCATGCGTCTCGCAGCTGCAAGATGCGTGCAAGTCGGCAAGGGCATTAGCGTTAATATCGAGCGCGATCACGTGCGCCCCCTCGGCCACGAACCGCTCGACAGTTGCGCGGCCGATGCCCTGCCCGCCGCCTGTTACGATCGCGCGTTTGCCCGCCAAACGTCCAACCATCATTCCTGCTCCATATTTCAACACAGGTGTTGACTGATAGCGCATATGGCTTCAAACGTCGAACGATACAAACGACAAGGGAGGTGTGACGTTTTGACGAGAGTCCAGACTTTCCTTGCGGGCGTGAAGGTTATCGACCTGTCGCAGTATATTCCGGGTCCGTTCGCCAGCCTAATGCTCGCGGATATGGGCGCGGAGGTTTTGAAAGTGGAGCCGCCTACTGGCGATGGCATGCGGGCGCTCGGCCCGCGCGATGCTCAGGGGCAACCTGTTTTCTACGAGGCGTTGAACGCCTCGAAATCGGTTCTTCGCCTCGACCTGAAAACTGACTCAGGTCGCGCCGCATTGCTCGATCAT
>JAYWFN010000299.1:0-6979 GCA_043778785.1 Sphingomonas sp.
ACAGATTCTGCACAGTGAGGCAAGGGAAATGAAATTCATCACCGACAAGGAGCAGGTAAAGGCAGGCCTGATCATCTTTCGTCGCGGCGACGTCGGGCATGACCAATACTATTGCCGCGTGAGGATACAGAACGAAGACCGCTACAAAACGATTTCGCTGCGCACGGCGGATCGGGACACGGCGCGAGACCGTGCGATGGATCAGGATGCTGACATCCGTTTTCGCGTGAAGCATGACGTTCCGGTCTTCAATCGGCCCTTTTTGCAAGTTGCCGAGGAATATTCGGACGCGCAGCAGCGACGGGCGAACGCGGGCGAGGTCAGCCAGGGCCGCGCGATGAACATCAAAAATAAGGTCAACGGGCCGCTAAACGCTTACGTTGGCAGCACGCAGATTCACCTGGTCAGTCAGGAGCGCTGGTCCGAATATCCGTTATGGCGGCGCGAGAATGGCGTCGGTCGTCGCAATGGCATCATCAGCGATTCGACCATTCGCATCGAGATGACCATCTTTGCCGCGATCATGAACCACGCCGTCAGCAAGCGGTAACGTCGAGACGATCCGCTTGGGCATTGCCGCGCGGTTCGGCGTGGCGCTGTCCTACGTCAAAAAGGTGTTGCGGCTGTCTGCCTTGCACCCAGACGCCTTGATTTGTCTGGCACATGACAAGATCGGCATGGAGACGGCACAGGCGCTGACCTTGACCGACGACCATGACCGCCAGCTTGAGGCACTGAAACGGTGCGGCAACAGCGCGCATCAAATCCGGCGGATGCTGACCGAGGAAAAGGTCGTCACCACCGACGCGCTGTTCCTGTTCGTCGGGCATGATGACTATGCCGCAGCGGGCGGCACGATCACCGCCGATCTGTTCGCCGAGGACGGCGACGGCTTTGCCGACGCCCCCGATTTGGTCGGGATGCTGGCCACCGCCAAAATGGCCGAAATCGAAGCGCGCTATCGTGCAGACGGGTGGAGCGACGTGCGGGCGAGCGCCGCCGCGCGGCGGCTTGCGACGACCAACGACACGGCGGCAGTTTTCAGCGTGTCGGTGCCGATCCCTTTCTTCAACAACGGACGGGCGGCGGTCGATCTCGCCTCGGCGCAGCGCCAACAGGCCGACGCGAACCGGCGGCTTGCACTGCTTGACGCCGAACAGGCGATCACCGTCACGTCGGGCACGCGCTGGCTGCGTGCGAGGCGCACTTGTGCCGATGCAGTGGTGAAGTCGGCTTGCGCTGCGACGGCGGCAAGCGTCCCGCCCGTCTCGACAGGACGCAGCGGTCCCATATTTTCGATCCTTCCGAACCACAGCGTATCAAGCTGCACCGCCGGACGACCGGTCAGCCGCGCAAGGTTGGCGAGTGCAACTTCCGCCGAGCGTTCTGCGCGTTCGGCGGTTCCTTCGGCAGTCAGGCGTGCGACATCTGCGCGCTGCTCTTCGAGCGGCGACGCGCGACCAGACACGACCCGCACCCGCGCAACGCGCAGACCCTCGGCGGCAATACCGACCTGTTCGCGTGCGTTCGTAGAACGCCGCTGGTTGGCGACTGCTTCGTTATAGGCTTGCGTCACCCGCTGGCGCAGATCGGCCAGGGCAATAACCGCATCCAGCCCTGCGCGACCGAGCTGTGCCTCAGCAACCGCAACGCGCGCCGAACGCTTGCCGCCGAGTTCGAGCGGCATCGACAGGCCGACGGTCGTTTCGGTTGAGCGAAAGCCGCGATAATCGCCGCTCCCGCCGACGTTTTCGGCCATTGCATCGAGCGTCGGGTTAGGGCGTAGCCCGGCCACCGAGCGTTGGGCTTCGGCGGCGCGAATGCCCGATCGCGACGCATCGAGCGCGGGTGAATTGGCGAGTGCTGCATCGAGCGCATCGTCGAGGGTGATTACCAACGATGTCGGATTCGACGCCAGATTTGGCAATTGTGCTTGCAGCGATGAGACGCAAGCGCTGGCAGCCAGAATAGCCGCGATAGTGCGATACATGATGAGACTCCGGACAATTCAGATCAAGGCGCGATCACGCGCCGGTTCCGAAGGTCAGGCTTGAGGCGGACGAAGCGCCTGGTCACCGACGTGCGTAATAAGCGCCACGCGACGAGGATCATCGAACATACGTTCTTGCGGCATGGCAAGCGCCGGAACACTCAACCCCAACGGAGTTCCAATGTTCTGACTGTGGCAACCGGCCTGACAATGAACGCAGCCTTTGCCTACGTTTTTCGGCGCTTGGTCCTCGTTGCAAGCGGCTCGCGCTTGCTCAACTTGCTGACTTGCCGAAATGGTCGGACAGCCCATGCAAGCCGCCGCATGCGCTACACCTGACCATGACGTCAGAAGCATCATCATGCAGGCAAGGAGAAGCGTAAGTGGTCGCATTCGCTGTGTCCTAGCATGTTGCTTAGGCTTTGTAAGGTGCGATACGCCGACTGCCCTTCGACCCACTCATGCTTTACGGCTGCGGGGCAGTGAGAGCCTTATTGCTTGGCATTCACGATTCCATCGGATCGATATCAATATCGTAAAGCGCGGCAGGGATTTCCGACCACAGCCCACGCGGAGCGAGAAGGTCCCCAATTCTTTCTACACAAATCCCACACAGGCAAAAAACACGGTATTTTGCCTGGTTATTTCAATGAGTTAGCGCGATCCTAAGATCTGGAGCGGGCGAAGGGATTCGAACCCTCGACCCCGACCTTGGCAAGGTCGTGCTCTACCCCTGAGCTACGCCCGCTCGAGCGTTCTGCCGGTTCTTTGTTGCCAAAGCCCCGGCGGGTGAGGCGCGGCTGTTAGCAGTGACCTTATCGATACGCAACCCTGTGTCGTTCCCCTTGGCATCCGCCCTACAATTCCCACATAAGGGAATGAGAAGTAGGAGAATCACGTGGCCACTCTAGGGCTGAGCGCAACCGACCGCGCCGAAATCGAAGCATTCCGCACCGATGTCATCGAACCATCGATGACGCAGCTGGTGATTCTCGATTTCTGGGCCGAATGGTGCGGGCCATGCAAAGCGCTTGGGCCGACGCTTGAAAAGGTCGCGGCTGAATATGCGCCCAAGGGCGTTATCCTCAAGAAAGTCGATGTTGACGCGAACAAGGCCGTCGCGGCGCAATTCCGCGTGCAATCGATCCCCACTGTCTATGCCGTGTTTCAGGGCCAGCTCGTCGCCGACCTGACGCCTGCACGCACCGAAAGCCAGTTGAAAACTGCGCTTGATGCGATCCTGAAGCAAATCCCCGTGCAGAGCGAAGCGCAAGCGCTCGAAGCCGAAATCGAGCCACTGATCGCCATGGGTGAGGAAGTGCTGACGTCGGGCGATGCCGAGCGCGCGGCGGGAATTTTCAGCCAGATCGTCGACATGGCGCCCGACAATGCGCCCGCGATCGCGGGGTTGATCCGCGCGCTTGTTGCGGCGGGCCGCGTCGAGGAAGGCGAAAGCCTGCTCGCCGCGCTCCCGCCCGAACTGGCGTCGGACCCTGCGGTCGAGCGTGCGCAATCGGCGCTGGCGCTGGCGAAGGACGTCAAGCCGGTGGAGGACTTGAGCGGCCTGACCGCAGACGTCAACGCCAACCCGGACGATCACGCCAAACGTTTCGAGCTCGCCGGTGGCCTGATGGCGGCGGGCGACCGCGACGGCGCGGCGGATCACTTGCTCGAAATCATCCGCGCTGACCGCGAATGGAACGACGGCGCGGCCAAGGCGCAATTGCTCAAACTCTTCGATGTCGTCGGCGTCATGGACCCGTGGGTCTCCGCCCAACGTCGCCGCCTCTCTGCGGTGCTGTTCACATGAGCGCCGAGACAACAACCATTCAGCGCATCTCGATCTTCCCCGTCGGTGGCGCGCTGCTCTTCCCGCGCATGCATTTGCCGCTGCACATTTTCGAGCCGCGCTACCGTGCGCTGATCAGCGATGCGATGGCGCGCGACCGGCGGATCGGCATGATCCAGCCCAAGCCCGTGCAGGCCGACCGCGACGGGCCCACACAGCTGTTCGACATCGGCTGCGTCGGCAAAATCGCGCATGTCGAAGCGATGGACGACGGGCGCTACAATATCGTCCTCGAAGGCGTTGCGCGCTTTCGCATCATCCGCGAACTCGATGTCACGACGCCGTTTCGCCAGATCGAAGCGCAGATCGAAGCCGACAACGCCGACGATACCAACCTCGACCTCGCCCGCCGCGCTGGCCTCGAACAGGAATCGCGCGCCTTTGCCGAAGCGCAAGGCTATGCCGTCGACTGGGAAGCTGTTTCGCGTCTCGACGACGAAGCGCTCGTCAACGGCATCGCCCAGATCGCACCGTTCGATGCCGCGGCAAAACAGGCGCTGCTTGAAGCCGCGTCTTTGTCTGACCGCGCGGATCTTATCGTGCAGCTGATGCAGTTTTTCGGGCGGCATGGCGGCGAAGAGCGGGTTACGTTGCAATAACCAGCACCGCGCTTGCGGAACCGCAGGCTGGTTCACGCAAAGGCGCGAAGCAGAAGAAAAGGCGCAAAGGGTTCAGCGCAAACAAAACCTTTGCGCCTTCCTTCTTCTTTGCGCCTTTGCGTGAACCCCTTGCAATCTCGCCGCAAGCACGAAGGCTCAGACCGTCATACCCTGCAACAATTTCGGCACCGTCCCCGATTCACCCCGCGCTTCAGCCATGAACAGCGACTTCAAAGGCGCAATTTTCTGCACGGCGCCCAGTCCGAACCGCCGCACCGCACGCGCGGGCTTGCCTTTAATCGCGAACAGCCGGTTGAGCGTATCGGTTGCGACCGAGACCGACAGCGCATCGATGCTCCGCCATTGCTGGTAATGCGCGAGCACTTGCGCATCGCCGAGATCAAGCCCGATCCGCGTCGCATCGACCAGCACTTCGGTCAGTGCCGCCACATCACGGAAACCGAGGTTGAGCCCCTGCCCGGCAATCGGATGAATCCCGTGCGCCGCATCGCCGACCAGCGCGAGCCTTGTCCCCACGATCGTCGCGGCATGGTGGAACCCAAGCGGCCACGTCGAACGCGGCGCGGCGGCGGACAAGTCGCCAAGGATATTCCCCGTCCGCTTTTGCGCCTCGACTGCAAAGGCATGATCGCTCAGCGCCATGACGCCCGCTGCGTCCTTGGCATCGACAGTCCACACGAGCGCCGACCGGTTGCCGGGCAACATCGGCAGCAGGGCAAACGGCCCTTGCGGATAGAAAATCTCGTGCGCGACATTGTCGTGGGGCACGCTGTGGTCAAACGCCGAAATGATTGCCGCGCTATCATATTTCCAGTTGGCAATGCGGATGCCCGCCGCTTCGCGTGTCGGCGAATTGCGACCCTCTGCCGCAACCAGCAGGTCCGCCTTGATAACGCTGCCGTCGTCGAGCGTCGCGGTCACGCCGGCGGCATTACGCTCGACCGACACCGCCCGCGCAGGCTGGCGCAAGTCGATATGCGTGGCGTTGAGCGCCGCCTCACGCAGCACCCGGCGCAGGATGCGGTTCTCGACCATCGTGCCGAGCGCATCATCGGTCGGCGTGAAATCGAGTGCATCCTTGCTGAGGCCATCGCGCACCTCGATCCGCCGGATCGGGCAACCACGCGGTTTCAGTTGTTCGGCAATGCCAATCGCCTCAAGCATCCGCCAAGACGCCGAAGCAATCGCCGACGCGCGGCCGTCAAAGGTGTCCGAAAGGGTTTTCGCGGGGTCGGCAGGATCGATGACAATGGTCGAGATGCCATGTTTGTCGAGGGCAAGGGCCAGCGTGAGGCCGACGAGCCCACCGCCGAGGATGAGGATTTCTGTGTGGTGCATGGGGAGGGTGTAGCAGGGGGATGGCGAAGGCGAAACCAGCATTCCCCCTCCCCCTTGTGGGGAGGGGTTAGGGGCGGGGGCGAGCCGCGTCGGCGGCTCAAAAAACTTAGGCGCTGGCGTCAAACGCGCAACAATTCAGCAGCAGACGCTATAAATCATTGTTTTTAAGAAACGATCATAGGCATTATTATAAATGCTGCGGATAACAGGGTGATATACTTGTAACTGGCTTACCAATGCATAATTATAGCGATACCTTGTAAGGACAATGTCATATGAGCGGTGGTGGCCATAACGAAGCGAAATTCAAATCTGCTATATTGTCGCTGAGTATCGCGACGGAGTGGGATGAAGCGAAGGCTGAATGGGAACTGTTTTTCGTGTATGACGACCCTAGCGATAGATCATGTGAATGTTAACATTCACCGATACATCAGATATGTGTTATCCGGAATCGTAAAAATGGCAACAAAACCGAAGTTGGCAATGTCTGCGTCCGGCGATTTCTGCGGCTGTTCTCAAATCGCGTATTTTCCGTGATAAAACGAGTCCGCAACGACATAAGTAAGTCATTAAACCCGGCAGCACTCGAATTATTTAGGGAGCGCGGCGTGATTAGTTCAACCGAAGAGGATGAATACAATGAATATTGGCGGAAACGTACGAATGTAGCTAATGAGCAGAAGGCACAAAAGCTCGATATAAATCAGCGGGTTTTGAAATACATCGAAATCGAAACAGCGAAGCTAATAGCAGCGGCGAGAGCGCACGGGATCAAGATTTAGTGGCAACAAACCACCACCTTGCAAACCCACCCCCACTGCATTACAATGTCATACATGCCAGCCAATGCTCTCGTCCAAGCCCGTATCAATGGCGCCGTCAAGGACGAAGCCTCGGCTGTCCTTGCCACGATGGGGCTGACGGTGTCCGACGCCGTGCGCCTGCTCCTCACGCGGGTTGCGCATGACAAGGCGTTGCCGTTCGAGCCGCTGATCCCGAACGCGGAAACGATTGCTGCAATGGAGGAAGCGCGGGCGGGTAATCTTAAAAGCTATCCGAACTTTAAGGCCTTGCTGGCTGACCTAGTTGTTTAGTCCCGGCATTTGATGGTGTAATATTCAGCCATCAGTGGAAGGACTCGCTATGGGACAGATTCTGCACGGGAGCGCCCGCACGACA
>JAYWFN010000300.1:0-6964 GCA_043778785.1 Sphingomonas sp.
GCGTGACCTATTGGGAGCCCGCCAAATGGGCCGCACGACTGCGCGTGAATAAGACGAACGACAATATCCTGTTGCTCAAGACCAACATGGGCGCAGGGCATGGCGGCAAGTCGGGGCGGTTTGAATCATTGCGCGAAACGGCAGAGGAATTTGCGTTTTTCCTGTGGCAGATGGGCTGCTGACCCGCAGTGCTGAGCCTGTCGAAGCACGGTTAGAGCGCGATTGATGCTCGTCGATCTTTTCGTTCGCGGCATTGAAATAGGTGTAGGTGCCATCCCACACCCCCTCGTGCCGCGCCAGCAATGGCATATCCTCGCGAATTCCCATCAGTCTTGTCCTTGCGACAATGCTTTCATAAGAGCCCGTCCCGCCCGGGCGCGAAGCAAGGCGCGGGTATCGCGCGCGATCGCGGCGGGCGCCAGCGCCACGGGATCGACCGGGATCGCATGGGCAGCATTGGCCACGAACCACGGATCGAACAGCCGTGATGCCCGCGCCACACTCCACGCGCGCGTCAGGTAATTGCCGAAACGGTCGGGTGTCAGATCGGGGATCAGCCGCTCGGCAATTTCGGGCGACGGGCGCGGTGCTGCACGATCGCTCAGCGCGGCGCTCCATCCCTGCCCGGCAATCACTTTCACACCAAAATGCGTCCGGCACGCACCGAGCAGGACGCGCCACGGCTCGATCGTTGCGGGCGCATCGCCGATCCAGTCGCTCGATAGGCCGTGCCCTGGAAGGTCGATTGCGAGCGCACGCGCGACCGACACCTCGCCGCCCGGCGCGTGGACCACCATCCGGCTTGCCTTATGCGTCCCGCGCCAGTGAATCAGGCCATCGAACGCGTCGGTTTTGACATGTGCAAACCCCTCATCGTCGACCGTTGGTAACGCGCCGATGGCCGAGGTTGGTCTTGCTTGAAGGAACGCCAGACTGGCAGCGTGATGCTCGGCCGGCGTACTCACTTTCCGCGCTTGCCAGTTTGCCGGCATCGCGCCCAGCCGATCAATGTGCGCCTGCAAAGGATCGCCGTCATAGGCCGTAATTAGCACCGGCGGCGTTTCGGCGTCGGGCGACGGAATATCGCGCGGCGCGCGCAACACGGCGCCATAGCCCGCCCGATACGCATCGCCAGCATCGAGCATATCCATGATGACGGCATGCGCGCGCGCAGAATCATCATGCGCCACGCTCAACCGTGCCTCATCGCGAACATCGAACCACGGGAAAAACCAGCTCTGCTCGAGCACGCGGTTCCACAGCCAGGTCAGATGTTCGCCATAATCGGACGGGACGAACGGTGGCAGATACGCCTCGCCAAAGATTGCCATCTCCTGCGGTGTCCAGACTGCATAGCCACCAATCGCCAGACAGGTGAACCGAGCCGGATGCCGCCACATCGCGGTCACAAGGATGATTCCGCCCGAATGAAACCCATAAGCAGCACAGCGAACAATGCCGAGCGCATCGAGCAGCGCGACCGTGGCATCGGCAAAATCATCAATCTCTGGTTTTCCGGGCAACGGATCGGACTGGCCGAAGCCCGGCGAATCGGGCGCGATACACGTAAAATGGGCGCCCCAGGTCAGCATCAGCGCTTCATATTCCGCCGAAGACCGCGGCGATTGGTGCACCATCAGCAGCGGCGGCCCCTTGCCACAGCGGCGGTAATGCACCCGGCGCCCGCCTGATGTCTGGCCGCAATCGATGAAATGCCGTGTTATCACCGGCGTAATTTGTCCGGACAAATTCATCTCGACAACCCCCAATCGCTATCGCATCATAGATATACGACGACTATCGGCACCAAGATGATCGAAGACAACCGCACGGCACGCGAAATTTTCGCCGATGTGATGATCGACGTGACATACGAACCCGTCAGCCCGCTCCTCCATATCATGAACACCACGCGCTATTGGGTGTGGTGCGTCTATGCGTTGCTTGTCGCCACATCTTGGTTAGGGATAGTAAATCCGGGTTGACTTCTAAAGTTGTCCGGACAAATTAAGGGGTATGCAGGGAATGCGAGGATCATGAGTGCGCCGCTCGGTTACCAAAGCCTGTTGTTCGTGCCCGGCAGCCGTCCCGAACGCTTCGACAAAGCGTTGGCATCGGGTGCCGATCTCGTCGTCATCGATCTCGAGGATTCGGTTGGTCCGGCGGATAAAGACACCGCGCGTGCCGCTGTCATCGCCGCGCTGGGCAACCCGCGCCTCGGCATCCGCATCAACGGCTTGCGCACGAAGCAGGGTCTGGCCGATTTGCTCGCATTATCAAACGCAAAGCCGCCCTACATCATGATCCCGATGGTCGAAGCCGTCGCTGAAATCGAAATTGCATACGCGATCCTCGGTCCCGACGTTGGCCTGCTTCCGCTCATCGAAACCGTCAAAGGCGTGGGCGTTGCGCAAGCCGTCGCGGCATCGCCCGGTATCGCAGGGGTCATGCTCGGCGGCGCGGATTTTGCCGGTGAACTTGGCGTCGCGATGTCATGGGATGCGCTCTTCGCCGCGCGCAGTGCCATCGTCATGGCCTGTGCCGCGACCCGCGTGCCCTCGGTCGATGTGCCGTGGCTCGATCTCGACAATCTCGATGGCCTCGCCGCCGATGTCGCGCGCGTAAAAGCGATGGGCTTCACCGCGAAATCAGTCGTCCACCCCAAGCACGTCGCCGTCGTGCATCAGGTCATGCGCCCGACCGCTGCCGAAATCGCCGAAGCCCATGACGCCGAAGCCGCATATGCCGCCGCCGGTGAGTCCGCCGTACGCTGGAACGGCAAAATGCTCGAAGCGCCCGTCATGGCGCGATACCGCCGGATTTTGGCGCAAGGAGACAAGACCAATGCGTGACGGTGTCACCGAAGTCGGCCCGCGCCGCTTCCGCGAAAATTACGGGCGCTATTATGAGGAGTTCATCGAGGGCGACGTTTACGAACACCGCCCCGGCCGGACGATTACGGACTATGACAATGTCAGCTTCACGCTGCTGACGATGAACACGCACCCTGTGCATTTCGACTATAATTTCGCGGCGAAAACCGAATTCAAAAAGCCACTGGTCTGTTCACCGCTCACCGTCGCACTGATGGTCGGGATGAGCGTGTCCGATGTCAGCCAGAAAGCGGTGGCCAATCTCGGCTGGTCCGACATCCGCCTCACCGCGCCGCTTTTCCCCGGCGACACGCTTTATGCCGAAAGCGAAGTCATGGGAAAACGCGAAAGCAAGTCGCGGCCCGAACAGGGGATCGTGACGGTTAAAACCATCGGCAAAAATCAGGACGGCGTTGTCGTCTGCACGTTCGAACGGCAAATGCTCATCTGGAAAAAGGGCTTCGGCCCCATGGACACCTAAATCATGGCAACCGCACTCAACATCCCCCCCTCGACCGACCGCCCCGCAATGGACCCCGACGAGGAACGCGCTTTCCTCGATGCCATCGACAAATGGGTGCAGAAAGAAGTCCGCCCCGTCGTCATGAAGCATGATCACGGCGACATCTGGCCTGCCGAACTCGTCGCGCAGATGGCCGAGATGGGGCTGTTCGGCGCCACGATTGGCCAGGAATATGGCGGCCTCGGCCTGCCCTGCACGACCTATGCAAAGATCGTCGCGCATATTTCGTCCTACTGGATGGCGATCACTGGCATTTTCAATTCGCACCTGATCATGGCCTGCGCCGTCGAACGCTTCGGGACGCCGGGTCAAAAGGCACTTTGGCTGCCCAAATTCGCAACCGGCGAAATCCGTGGCGGCCTCGCGCTCACCGAACCCAATGCGGGCACCGACCTTCAAGCCATCCGCATGACAGCTGTGCGCGACGGTGATGACTATGTCATCAACGGCACCAAGACGTGGATTTCGAATGGCATCAACGGCAGCTGCTTCGCGCTTCTCGTCAAAACCGATCCCAAGGCCGACCCGCGTTACAAGGGGATGAGCCTGTTCATCGCCCCCAAAGGCCCGCCGGGCTTTACCAACGGCAAAAAGTTCGAAAAGCTCGGCTATCATGCCATCGACAGCGCCGAACTGATTTTCGAGGATTACCGTATCCCCGCCGACAACCTGATCGGCGGCATCGAGGGTCAGGGGTTTTTCCAGGCAACCGGCGGGCTTGAACTCGGCCGCATCAACGTCGCGGCGCGCGGCGTGGGGTTGGCAGAGGGATCACTCCGCCTCGCCACCGAATATGCCCAGATGCGCCAGACAATGGGCAAGCCGATTGCCGAGCATCAGGCGATCCAGCTTTACCTCGGCGAAATGGTCACCCGCGCCCGCGCCGCGCGCTTGCTCACGTTCGACGCCGCCGAAGCCTATGACCGCGGCGAACGCTGCGACATGCAGGCAGGCATGGCCAAATATTTCGCGTCGGAAGCCGCCGTCGAAAACAGCCAGACGGCAATGCGCATTTTCGGCGGCTATTCCTATTCGAAAGAATATGAAATCGAACGCTTTTACCGCGATTCGATGCTCATGTGCATCGGCGAAGGCACCAACGAAATGCAGCGCATGATCGTCGCCAAGCAGTGGCTGAAGGCGAATCCCGTTTGACGACCACCCTCCCCCTCGCTGGCACCCGCATCCTATCGTCGGAACAATATGGTGCCGGTCCCTATGGCACGATGTTCCTCGCGCAACTCGGGGCCGAAGTCATCAAGATCGAACCCCCAAAGGGCGGGGACTCCGCGCGGATGACGGGGCCGTTCTACCTTGGCGACGACGACAGCCTGTTCTACCAGGCCTTCAATCTCAACAAGCGTTCGCTCACCCTCGACACGCGCACCGATGCGGGTCGCGCCGTCCTCCATCGCCTCGTCAAAACGGCACATGCCGTCACCAACAACGCGCGCGGCGATCTCCCCGCCAAACTCGGCCTCGATTATGCCGCGCTGGGCAAGGTCAATCCCGCCATCGTCTGCGTCCACGCCAGCGCTTACGGGCGCACCGGCCCCCGCGCCTCATGGCCCGGCTATGACTATCTGATGCAGGCCGAAGCCGGGTTCATGTCGGTCACGGGCGAGCCCGATGCCCCACCAACACGTTTCGGCCTGAGTATGGTCGATTTCATAACCGGAACGATGCTCGCCACGTCGACGCTCGCAGGGCTGCTCTACGCCAGGGCCACGGGCAAGGGCCGCGATTACGACATATCGCTCCTCGACGCGGCAATCCATCAGACCAGCTATCCCGCCTCTTGGTATCTGAACGAAGACCATGTCGTCGGCCGTGCACCGCGGTCCGCGCACCCCAGCGTCACGCCCAGCCAGACGTTCAGGACCGCCGACAGCTGGGTCTTCGTCATGGCCCAGATGCCCAAATTCTGGGTGCTGTTGGCGGATACGATCGGGGCCCCGCACCTGAAGGACGACTCGCGCTTTGCGACCATCCCCGCGCGCCTCGAAAACCGCGACCAGCTGACCACCATTCTCGACGGCATTTTCCTCCAGCACCCGACAGCTTTCTGGGTCGAGCGGCTCGGCGGGCTGGTCCCCGTCGCGCCGGTTTACGATCTGGCGCAAGCGCTCGATAACCCGCTTGTCGCCGACATGCTCGACAGCATCGACCATCCGCAAGGCCCGCTGCGCGTTCTGTCCAACCCGATCAAGATCGACGGCGCAAGGCTGCCCAACCGCGCCGCACCGAAACTCGGGTCCGATACCGATGCGCTGCTTGGCGAGATTGGTTATGATGCCGACGCCATTACCCGTTTGCGTGCTGAGGGAACGATTTGAAACAGACCAATCCCTCCTTTCGTCATCCCCGCGAAGGCGGGGATCCAACGCCTGCTATTGACGCCTGTTCGACCAGCGGGCGTTGGATTCCCGCCTTGGCGGGAATGACGGGGTAAGTTATGGGCAAATTATCGGGCATCCGGGTTATCGACCTTTCGCTTTTCCTGCCCGGCCCGATGCTGACGATGATGATGGCCGATCAGGGTGCCGAAGTGATTAAGATCGAACCGATGACGGGCGATCCCGCGCGCGACCAAGCCCCGTTCGAAGGCGGCCAATCGGTCTGGTTCCGCAACCTCAATCGCGGCAAAACCTGTCAGACAATAGACCTGAAATCCGAAGACGGCAAAGCGGCCCTCTGGGCACTGATAGACACCGCCGACGTCTTTGTCGAAGGGTTCCGCCCCGGCGTCATGGCGCGCCTCGGCTTCGATTATGCAACGGTCAGCGCGCGCAATCCGCGCATCGTCTATTGCTCGATCAGTGCCTTTGGCCAGAGCGGCACGCTTGCCCACCACCCCGCGCATGACATGGCGGTGCAAGCCATGGCCGGGTTCCTGTCGGTCAACGACGGTGCCGACGGCACCCCCGTCGTCCCCGGCGTGCCTAGCGCCGACCTGGCGGCGAGCCTGACAGCGCTGTCAGCCGTTCTCATGGCCCTGATTGGTCGCGAAAAATCGGGCCACGGCGATTACATCGACTGCGCCATGTTCGACAGTCTGCTGCCGTGGTGCGCGCATATCGCGGGTGACGCAATCATGGGCGGTACGGCGCCCGCATCATTCCGGCAGCGCTCGCTCGGCGGCGCAGCGTTCTACCAAGTCTATACCTGCGCCGACGGCAAGCACATCACACTCGGCGGGCGCGAGATGAAGTTTGCGACCAACCTGCTCACCGCGCTCGACCGCCCCGACCTCATCGCCCACGCCGAACGGCCGGCGGGCGAACAGACCAAGCTCATCGCATTCCTCCGTGCCACCTTCGCTACCAAAACCCGCGATCAGTGGGTCAGCTGGTTCGCCGGCAAGGACGTCGCTTTCGCGCCCGTTCTCGATTTCCGCGAAGCCCTCGACGCCGCGCACATCGCCGAACGCGGGCTGCTGATCGAAGCAGAAGGCGGGCACATGATCGCCCCTGCGATCCGGTTTTGTCATGATTGAGTGGAACCGCAGTCCTGAGCCTGTCGAAGGACGGTTAGACACGCGAACCGTCCTTCGACAGGCTCAGGACTG
>JAYWFN010000301.1:0-16936 GCA_043778785.1 Sphingomonas sp.
CTGCCCCCGGTCCCGGCGGCGGACCAAATGTGAAGCGCAATGCCATTGTTTGCGCCGCTACCGATGGTGCACCCAGTGATATTTCGATGCTGTTATTGCCTGCCGTGCAGAAATAGCGCTTCAATACATATGCTGCCCGCCGTTCAACGACAGCGTCGATCCAGTCACGAACCCGCCTTCTTCCGAAACCAGAAACGCGACGCCGCGCGCGATTTCGTTCGCCTGGCCCAATCGCCCGACCGGGATTTTTGCGACAATCTTGGCGAGCACTTCAGCGGGCACAGCAGCAACCATGTCCGTGTCGATATAGCCCGGCGCGATCGCGTTGACGGTGACGCCCTTTTTCGCGCCTTCCTGTGCCAGCGCTTTGGTAAAGCCGTGAATGCCCGATTTCGCGGCGGCATAGTTGACCTGGCCATATTGCCCCGCCTGACCGTTGATCGATCCGATGTTGACCACGCGACCCCATCCACGCGCCGTCATGCCGCCGAATGTCGCCTTTGCCATGTTGAAGCATCCACCGAGATTGACACGCATAACGTCGTTCCAGTCGTCGAAGCTCATCCGCGCGAGCACGCCGTCACGCGTGATTCCGGCATTGTTGACGACAACATCAATCGGGCCGAGGTCGGCTTCGACGCGGGCGCAGCCATCGATGCACGCCTGATGATCGCCGACATCCCATTTGTAAACGGCGATACCGTTTGCTGTGGAAAACGCCTGCGCCTTTTCATCATTGCCGGCGTAATTCGCGGCAACGGTCATCCCCATATCCTTCAGCGCAAGGCTGATCGCCTCGCCAATGCCGCGCGTGCCGCCGGTTACGATTGCGATTCGTGCCATATGCCCTCTCCATATTTTGTGGGCAGCTTAGGCAGGCAAAACCCAGCCTTCAAGTTCCCGTGCGAGGATAGTGCGTAGCATCGCCACGCCGCCTTCGCTTGCGTTCAAGCACGGCACAGTGACCAGTTGCATACCGCCGCCCTCGACAAAGGTCTCGCGCCCGCGGATCGCGATTTCCTCAAGCGTTTCAAGATTGTCGGCAGAGAACCCCGGCGTCACGACAATGATGTTCTTCATGCCCTCCACCGCCAGCCGCGCCAGCGTCGCTTCGGTCGACGGCTCAAGCCATTTCGCCCTGCCCAGCTTTGACTGGAAACTCACCACCAATTCGCGCCCCAACGCTTCGCCCAGTAAGCGCGCGGTTTTCTGGCACTGGCAATGATAGGGGTCGCCTTTCATCAAAGTGCTGAGCGGCATCGAATGAAAGCTGGCGACTATTGTGTCAGGCGTGAAGTCGATCCCCGCCAGCGTCGCTTCAATCGAAACCTTGAGCGCATCGATATACGCTGGATCATCATGATATGGCGGCAATGTCCTGAGCGCCGGCTGCCAGCGCATTTCCTGCAATTGCTCGAACAACTTGTCGTTGACCGTTCCCGTCGTCGCGCTCGAATATTGCGGATAGAGCGGTGCAACGAGAATACGGTCGCAGCCCAGTTCCTTGAGCGCTTTTAATCTCTCGCCAATCGACGGCGTGCCGTAACGCATCGCATAATCGACGGTCACGCCCGGTCCGAACGCACCGGCCAGCGCCGTGGCCTGATCGCGCGTGATAACCTCGAGCGGCGATCCGTCTTTCATCCAGACCTGTTCATAGGCTTCGGCCGATTGCTTGGGCCGCGTATTGAGCACCACGCCGCGCAGGATCGGCTGCCACAGGAAGGATGGCAATTCGACCACACGCCGGTCGGACAGAAACTCCTTCAGATACCGTTTCACGCTCGACGCATCAGGCGCATCGGGGGTGCCGAGGTTGACCAGCAACACCCCGATCTTGCGCGGCGCGACGGGCGGATGGTCGGTGGGAAGAATCATAATAAATATTCCGTTCGCCCTGAGCCTGTCGAAGGGCTGTCCTTCTTCAGGACGGACAATGCAGAAGAAGGGCAGGCCTTCGACAAGCTCAGGCTACTCGGTTTTCCTGTCATCGCCGCACCAAGGGTAGCGTGCGATACCGCTTGCCTGATCCGGCATACAGCGCATTGGCAATCGCCGGCGCAACCGGCGGCACCGCGAGTTCACCAACGCCCCCCGGCGGGTTCGGACTGTTGAGCAATTCAATCTCGATTCGCGGCGCATCGGCAAGGCGCGGCAAATTCAGCGCCCCCAATCGCGTCGGCCCCGCCAGCCCGCGTATCACTTCAACCGGCGTTCCCGTCGCCGCTGCCATCCCGAACATCAATCCACCCGCAATCTGCTGTTTCACAATATCGGGATTGATTACCCGCCCGCAATCGACCACCGCGACTAGCCGCGAAACACGCACCCGGCCACCGACGCCACCAAGGTCGGCCTCGGCAAAAACCGCGATATGGCTATCGGCCATGCTGTGGCAAGCGAGACCTTGGCCCGTACCGACACCGCCACCCTGCCATCCACCCCGTGCCGCCACGCGAGACAGGCATTGGGCAAGGCGAGGGTTATTGCCCAGCGCTGCCATCCGAACCGAAAACGGGTCAACGCCGCTGACCGCTGCCAGTTCATCGATAAAACATTCGGTAAAAAACGCGGTCAGTCCATGCGCCCGCCCGCGCCAATCGCCCGTGGGCACGCCGATCTTTGCCGGGTGATGGTCAATCGCATAGCTCGCAAAGGCGTAGGGTGGCACCGCGCCTTCGACCGCAACCGGCGCACTTTCGCCATAAGCGCCGCGCATGGCCGAATCGGCATGGTCGCCATCCCATACGCGCGCGCGCAACTCCACCATCGTCGCGGGCACGGCAATCTTCGCCAGCCAGCCCTCGACCTGTCCTGCCGACCCAACGCGTCCGGTCATCCGCGCCGCCGCCGCCGGGCGAAACCGGTCCTGCCGCATGTCCTCGGCTCGGCTCCAGATCAGCTGGACCGGACGCTTCAGCCGATCGGCCAGCACCGCGACCTGCGCCGCAATCTCGATCTCGAACCGCCGCCCGAACGAGCCGCCTATCATCATCGGATGCACCGTCACGGCATCCTCGCTCATGCCGATGGCATTCGCCGCTGCCTTACCCGCCAGCCCCGGCACTTGCGTCCCGATCCACAGCTGCATCCGCCCGCCTTCGATATGAGCGGTTGCCGCCATCGGTTCGATCGCGGCATGCGCGGCAAGGCCAATGCGGTATTCGGCGGTGACAACAGTGGCCCCGCGAAACGCCGCGCCAACATCGCCGACGCTGGCAACCCGTGTCCCGTCGTCAAACGCAACGTCGAGCGCTTTGTCGATACTGCGATTGCTGGCCAGCCCGCCGGCTGTGACAAATTGTGGTCGCATCGCCTCGACCGCGCGGTTTGCTGCCCACCAGTTCGTTGCCACCGCCGCCACCCAGCGCTCGGACTCGATCACCGACAACACGCCCATGATCTTGTTCGCGGCCGCTTTGTCGACCGATTTCAGCCTGGTGTCGCCCAGCGGCCCCTGCGCAATCGCGGCATAAACCATGTCGGGCAGGCGGATGTCGGCGGCGTAATTGGCCGAGCCATCGACTTTCGCGGGCAAATCGAGCCTTGGCACCGAATGGCCGGTCAGCCGATTATCGCTATCCACGCGCCACGCCACATTGGCTGGCACCGTCAGCGTTGCCGCCTCTGCTGCAACCTCGCCGAATCGCATCCTGTCATTACCGCGCACGACAAAGCCCGCCGCCGTGTCGCATGCTTGCCAGTCGGCATCCCAGCGCTTTGCCGCCGCCACACACAGCAATGCCCGCGCCGCTGCGCCGGCATCGCGCAAAATGGCTTCGAACGCGCGTACCGATGTCGATCCGCCCGTGACCATCTCAGCCGCGCGCACGTTGCCGAACCATTCTTGGGCAAGCAGATTGTTCGCGTAAACCGGATTGGCAGGGGCGGCCTCAACCGCAACCGTCCGCCAGTCCGCGCCAAGCTCGTCGGCGAGTATCTGCGGCAAGGTGGTGTAGACGCCCTGCCCCATCTCAACCTGCGGCACGACAACCGTTACATGCCCGTCAACGCCGATTTTTACATAGCTGTTGAAAATATGCTCGCCGGGCGCTGCCACCAGATTGTCGGGATAGACACGCGGCCACACGGCCCAGGCCACGATCAGGCCAACGCCAGCCCCGCCCCCGATCAGCAGGTTACGCCGTGAAATGACTTGATTGCTGCCGTCGCCCATCGGCTGCCTGATAGGGACGAGTTCCCAAACGCGCTAGCACCCAAAAGCGTCGAAGCCGGACCCGCGCTTTTGCGCGAACCCGGCCTCTGACCCTCGTTAAGCGACCCGAGAGTATCTGTTAGCGGCAGTTACCGTTCTTATCGATCGCCCGGCCCGCGAGCGCACCGGCACCGGCACCGATGATCAAGCCCGTCGTGCTCGGCTCGTTATAGCGGCCGCCACGTCCGATCTCGCGACCAAGAAGGCCGCCGGCAATCGCACCGATGATCGTGCCCGTTGTCCCGTTGCTGCGGCGGCACTGGCGATAGTCCTGACGATATTCGCGACGATTGTCATAACCGTCATTGCGATAACCACGATCATAGTTGCGGTTATCATAACGACGGTCGTCATAACGGCGATCATCATAGTTGAGGTCATAGCCGCTGCGGTAATAATCACCGCGGTGATAACGACCGTCGGCCACGGCTGGCGTTGCGGCAATGCCGGTCAGCGCGACGCTGGCGACGGCAATTGTGCTAAAAACTTTCTTCATCATCGAACGTCTCCTTGCTTGCGACCGTATGTCTCGATGGACAACGACTAGCCTGATTCGGGTGGCCCGATCCTGAACATTGCTGTTAGGCGATGTTCAGGTGCGATTGACCCGCTAAAGGGTCGGACAATGCGTCGTCCCTATATATTTCTTTTGCCTGTGCTTCTTGGCCAATGTGTCGACGGCTCGATCCCCGGCACCGTCACACTCGTGCAAAATCAGCAGATCGCGATCAGCAGCGCGCCCGTCACGCTTGATACGAGCTATCCCGCTCGCCGCCGCGTCGGTGCGCTCCGGTTTCTGGGCGGTTGGCACTTGACCAGCGATGCGCGCAGCTTCGGCGGCTTGTCGGCAATTGATGTCAACGGCAATCGCGTAACCGCGCTGGGCGATGGCGGCACCATCATGCGCTTTCGGCTTGGCCGCTTTGGCAATGTGACGGACGCCTCGATCCTCCGCCTTCCCGACGGTTGCGGTAAAGTCGTTCGCAAAACCGATAATGATACCGAAGCGCTTGCCCATGATGGCACGCGGACGAATTGGTGGGTGGCGTATGAATCGCGCAACGCCGTTTGCCGGACCAGCGCTGATTTTACGGTCGGTGAAGTGGTCGCCAAGCCCGCCGCGATCGCTGCATGGCCGCGAAAAAGCGGCCCCGAATCGATGAGGCGCCTTGCCGATGGCCGCTTTGTTGTCATTGCCGAAGATGCCCGCGACTATGGTGACATCCGCCCAGCAGTGATTCTTGACCGCGATCCGACCGATCCTGCTGCGGTTGCAACGACAGTGGGTTATCGCGCGCCGGCGGGCTTCAAACCAACCGATATCGCGCAACTACCCGATGGCAGATTATTGGTCCTGAACCGGCGCTTTGCCCTGACATCGCTGTTCAGTGCCGAACTTGTCTTGCTCCCGCGCCTTGCGCGTAAGCCGCGTGGCGTGCTTCAGGGGCCAACAATTGCGCGCTTTCAATCGCCGGTCATTGCCGACAATTTCGAAGGATTATCGGTCAGCGTGGAAGATGGCAAACCGATCATCTGGATGATTTCCGATGACAATTTTATGCGCTGGCAGCGCACGTTGCTGCTCAAATTCGCGCTTGATTAAGCCGCGACGGCAACGGCCTTTTTGGCAATCGCGCGCTTCAGGCGACGGGCTTTCAGGCTGAGCTTGTCTTCGCTTGTCTTGGCGAGCCAGTTATCGAGACCACCGACATGCTCGACCGAGCGCAGGCCGTGCGTCGAAACGCGCAGCTTCACGGATTCGCCCATCGTATCCGACATCAGCGTGACATTCTGCAGGTTGGGCAGAAAGGTGCGCTTGGTCTTGTTATTGGCGTGGCTGACGTTGTTGCCAACCATGCGACCCTTGCCGGTCAATTCGCAAATGCGCGACATTGTGAAAAATCCTGAATGTTCGGTGGTTCTGAAAGAGGGCGCGCCTAACGCCAATCGCCGCTTTCGTCAACCGCTGTGCTTCGTCTAAGCGCAACAAATGGTATTTCCACTCCCCGATCCCATGCGCCGCGCGCTCGATATTGCCAAGCAGGCGGCCGTTGACGGCGAAGTGCCGGTCGGCGCTGTGGTGATGCGCGACGGCCAGGTCATCGCCACTGGCACTAATGCCACCCGCTCGGGCAACGACCCCACGGCGCATGCCGAAATTGTCGCCGTCCGCGCGGCCTGCGTAGCGCTCGGCACCGACCGCCTGACCGATTGCGACCTATGGGTCACACTTGAGCCATGCGCCATGTGCGCCGGTGCCATTGCCCATGCCCGAATTGCCCGCCTCTTTTATGCTGCTGCCGATCCCAAAGGCGGTGGCGTCGAGCATGGCGCGCGTGTCTTTTCGCACCCGACATGCCACCACCGACCCGACATAACCACAGGATTGGGTGAAGCCGAATCGGCGGCATTGCTCAGATCATTCTTTGTCGCGAAACGTTAGCTGCGCACGTCGGACTCGCGAACGGGGACAATCTTGATCTCGACACGACGGTTCGATTGCTTACCCGCTTCGCTGGTATTGTCCGCCACCGGCTGGCTCGCACCAAAGCCCTGTGTCGCGATTCGCGCCGACTGCACGCCTCGCGTGGCGAGATAATCGGCCACCGAACGCGCGCGGTTCTGCGACAGCGGGATATTGATACTGTCGTTCCCCGTCGAATCGGTGTGCCCGTAAACGTCGATATAGGTCTTTTCATACGACGCGAGCGTCTGTGCGACCTGATCGAGCGTCGTGCGGAACTGCGGCTGGATCGCTGACTGGTTCGTCGCAAACGTCACGCCCGATGGCATATTGAGCACCAGATTGTCGCCATCGCGGATGACCTGAACGTCAGTGCCCGCCGTCTGCGCGCGCAGCTTCTTTTCCTGCGCATCCATATAGGCACCGATGCCGGCGCCGGCGATTGCGCCAATGCCCGCGCCAACAATCTTCTCCGTCCGGTCATTGCGACCGCCAAGCAGATCACCCAGCAGCAAGCCCGCTGCTGCACCACCAACACCACCGATCGCCGCCTTCGAAACGCGGCGATTGCCGGTATTCGGATCGGTTATGCATGCGGTGGTGGCGAGCAATCCGCTGATAAGGACTGCGCTTTTGAACGTTGAAATCATGATAGTCTCCCTTGCGACCTGCACCGATTAACCGATGAGTTGAACGACTTGTTCCGCATCCGCCTTGAACAACGCATGATCCGCCTGTTGTGCAATCGACAGAAACCGGCCAAGCATAGCGGCGCGCTATGGCTCCACTTCCCCTAAATCCCTATCCTTGGACTGATGTTGCGATTATCCTCGCGCTTGTCGCGCTGAACGGCGTCTTTGCGATGTCCGAGCTTGCCATTGTCTCGGCACGCAAACCGCGGCTCGAAGCAATGGCGAGGCGCGGCAAAACCGGCGCACGCATTGCCATCGAACTCGGTGCGGACCCCGGGCGCTTTCTGTCCACGGTCCAGATCGGCATTACGCTGATCGGTATCATTGCCGGCGCCTATTCGGGGGCCAGCCTTGGCGGACCCACCGGCGAACGCATCGCGCAACTGGGCATCAAGGCCGAAACCGCCGAAGCGCTTGGCTTTGCCATCGTCATCGGCATTACGACGTTTCTGTCGCTGATCATCGGTGAACTCGTGCCCAAGCAATTCGCCCTGCGCGCGCCCGAACCGATTGCTGCCACGATGGCGCTACCGATGGTCTGGCTCGCCAAGGCTACTGCCCCGCTCGTCTGGCTGCTCGACCGCACGAGCGCGCTGATCTTTCGCCTGCTGCGGATGAACCGCGAATCGCAAAGCCACGTCACGGCCGAAGAACTCCACCTGATTGTCGCCGAAGCGAGCAAATCGGGCGTCATCGAAGAATCCGAACGCGCGATCATCTCGGGCGTCGTCCGCCTCGCCGATCGGCCCGTCCGCGAAGTCATGACACCGCGCACCGAACTCGACTGGATCGACGCCGATGCCGATCATGATGCGCTGCTCGACGTCTTGCGCACCCTGCCGCACAGTCGCATGCTTGTCGCCGAAGGGTCGGTCGACAAGATCATCGGGGTCGTCCAGGCGCGCGACATTGTCGCCAAACTCGTCGATGGCGCTGACATCAACTTGCGCGCTTTGATGAAAACAGCCCCGATTGTCCCCGATCAGGTCGATGCGATGGACGCCCTCGAAGCGCTCCGCCGTGCCGATGTGCCGATGGCCATGGTCCACGACGAATACGGCCACCTCGAAGGGATCGTAACGCCTGCCGATCTCCTCGCTGCCATCGCCGGCGATTTCGCATCGGACCACGACATCGACACAGACCCGCCGCTGGTCGAGCGCGATGACGGCAGCTTGCTGGTTTCGGGCTGGCTCCCTGCCGATACATTGGCGGAAAAAATCGGCATCACGCTCCCCGATGACCGCGATTATGCGACGGTCGCAGGGCTTGCGCTCGCCGAATTCAAGCGCCTGCCCAGCGTCGGCGATCACTTTGCATTGGGTGGATATCGGTTCGACATCGTCGATATGGATGGACGCAAGATCGACAAATTACTGGTGGCCGAGATCAACTGTTAGTTATCGAGATCGAACAACCCCGCCAGCTGCTCGACCATCGTCCCGCCGAGCTGATCCGCATCCATGATCGTCACAGCCTTCGCATAATATCGCGTCACATCATGGCCGATGCCGATGGCGACGAGCTGGACCGGCGACTTGTTTTCGATCCAGCCGATAACCTGGCGCAGATGCTTCTCGAGATACGACCCCGAATTGACAGACAAGGTCGAATCATCGACCGGCGCGCCATCCGAGATCACCATCAAGATCTTGCGTTCCTCGGGCCGGGCGATGAGGCGGCTGTGCGCCCACAGCAGCGCCTCGCCGTCGATATTCTCCTTGAGCAACCCTTCGCGCATCATGAGGCCCAGCGACGTCCGCGCCCGCCGCCACGGCGCATCGGCCGGCTTATAAACAATGTGGCGAAGGTCGTTCAGCCGCCCCGGCAACGGCGGTCGCCCCGCCGCCAGCCATGTCTCGCGGCTCTGCCCGCCTTTCCACGCGCGCGTCGTGAAACCGAGTATCTCGGTCTTCACCCCGCATCGCTCCAGCGTCCGCGCCATGATGTCCGCGCTGATCGCCGCAATCGAAATCGGCCGTCCTCGCATCGACCCGGAGTTGTCGATCAGCAGCGAGACGACGGTGTCCTTGAACTCGGTCTCGCGCTCGATCTTGTAGCTGAGCGAGTGCCCCGGCGACGTCACGATCCGCGCCAGCCGCGCCGCGTCGAGCATCCCTTCTTCCTGATCGAAATCCCAAGACCGGTTCTGCTGCGCCATCAATTTACGCTGCAACCGGTTGGCGAGTTTCGTGACCGCGCCCTGCAAATGGATCAACTGTTGGTCGAGATATTGGCGCAGGCGGACCAACTCGTCAGGGTCGCATAATTCGTCGGCGGCAATCA
The DNA here is from genome assembly GCA_043778785.1 of Sphingomonas sp. Lineage (GTDB taxonomy): Bacteria > Pseudomonadota > Alphaproteobacteria > Sphingomonadales > Sphingomonadaceae > Sphingomonas_O. The sequence goes on from JAYWFN010000301.1 coordinate 9,659, forward strand.
CCTCGTCATGCGCGGTCGTCCACGCCTTATAGTCAAACCCCGGCGTCAGCTCGGCAGGGGGGCGGTTGGGGCGCACCGGAAGCATCCCTTCCTGCTCGCCATCGCCGCCATCGGCCATGTCGTCGTCGTCGGATTCCTGCCCGTCGGTTTCGCCCTCGCCTTCGGAGTCTTCGGAGGTCTCGCTTTCGCCGCGCTGCTCGACTTGCCCCGCGCCATCGCTGTCATCGTCAGCACCGTCGGCGTCGTCTTTGCCATCCTCCTCACCATCGTCATCGCCGTCATCATTTTCGTCATCGGGGACCATATCGCCTTCGATGAGCTGCAAATCCTCGAGCAATTTCGTCGCCAGCGACGCAAACGCCGCTTGGTCATCAAGCACGAGACCCAGCGCATCCATGTCCGATCCGCCCGCTTCCTCGATCCACTCCCGAACGAGCGACAAACCGGCTTCGGTCGCAACCGGTGGCGCTTCGCCCGTCAGCCGCTCGCGCAGCAACAGCGCCACAGCTGTCGACAATGGCACTTCATCCATCGCCTTTGCCCGCAAAATCGGGTCCGAGCGCATCCGCATTTCAAGTGCATGGTTCAGGTTCGCGCGCACGCCCGCCATCCCGCGCGATCCCAGCGCCTCGACCCGCGCGTTTTCGACCGCATCAAACACCGCACGGGCAATCGCCGGTGTCGGGGCCAGCCGCGCATGAACCCCCGCATCATGATGACGCAGGCGCAGCGCAAAGCCATCGGCAAACCCCCGCGCTTCGGCCACTTGTTCGGGCGGCAGCGCACGACCCGGCATCGGCACTTTAATATTCTTGCCAATCTGCGTCGGCGCATCGGCAGTGAACGCCAGCTCAACCTCGGGCTCGTGCGCAATCGCCCGCGCAGTGCCAGTGAGGACGGCCTTGAAGGCTTCGAGCGGTGTCTGTTCGGCCATGATCGCCGACGCATAATCACGCGCGGCGCGGATGTCACACCCTATGCGCGCAGCATCTCACGATTATGATGGATGAAGACGCCGTCCACGGTCGCGCCCACCACCCGCGCCATCGCTGCTGCGACATCATCGGCCGCAATCGCACGATATTGATCGAACGCACGCGGGGTCAGCGCATTGGTGATCGGACTGAGCGCCGTGAGCAGCCGCTCGACCGGCCGCGCCTCTCCCGCCCGTTCGCCGAGCAACAGCCCGGGCCGGAAAATATCGACGCGCTGAAAGCCCAGCACCCGCACGCTCGCCTCGGCCCGCCCCTTGGTCTTCAGGTAAAAACTCGCACCCCCCGCACCGACCGACGACACCATAAGGAACTGCCGCGCCCCCGCGTCTCTGGCCGCGCGCGCAAAGGCAACCACGGCATCATGATCAATTGCCGCAAACGCCTCCTGAGACCCCGCCGCGCGGATCGTCGTGCCGAGGGTGGAAATGGCGATGTCGGGTTTGAGGGTTGCGACAAGTGCAGGCCATTCCGCGACGGGGGCAATGCGCTGATCGGTGATACCGGGGACGGCGCGGCGACCGATGGCGGTGAGGCTCTGGTGTTTCAGCCGCGTGGCGAGGAGGCCTCCGACGAGGCCGGACGCGCCGGCGAGGATGATGAGTGGGGGGTGAGTCATGCAAATGCTCTGTCACGAACGCAGCGCACCATCAAATCCTCCCCGGAACGGGGAGGTGGCAGCCCGCTTGGGCTGACGGAGGGGCAGTTGGTGGGTGCTGCACGATCAAGGTCCGTGCGCGAAACTGCCCCTCCACCACTCTGCGGTGGTCCCCCTCCCCGTTCCGGGGAGGAATTTCGCTGTTAGTTTGCCAGTGGTGGCTCCGAGATAAAACCAATCTTCATCTTCACGCGTGCTCTTTGAAGAGCGTAAATCGTCGATCCAATGCACCGATATGGCACGTCGATATTCATACCACTCAGCTTAACTTCCTGATTGCGAGGTCGGGCCTTAAGTTTTTGGAATAACTGCTCGTCGTCAACCGTTTGGCCATCCACTTTAACGGAGCAACTGCCATCTCCCTCCTTGGCGACAACTATCTCGAACGGTTTCCGAGGTGTCGTCGCACAAGCGGGCAATAAAGTCATTGCGATAAGGCTAACTCGTCCGAGGAATGAGCAACGCGTCACTGAGGAATACTCGCACTATCATGGCTAAAAATCCAGCAGGTTTCTCAAACCACCACTCTCTCCCCAAACTGCGCCCATTCACCTCGGGAAACAGCACCCCCGCCACCCGCGCCGGATCGAGGGCATCAGGCGATCTTGCCGCCTATTCGCGCTTGAAATCCTTGCGCGTCATCCCGACAAATCGGCTCCCCACGCCTTGCGAATTGCGCACCAATATGTCGCGCAACGTCCGCGTCTGCTCGATTGCGGCCAGCCCAAGGTCGGTAAACGCCAGCCGCCGGTTGTCCTTGTCGCCCCAGACATGTTCGCTGAGCAGGGGATTGGTCAGCGCCTGTGAAAAGGCATCCATGGCCACCATCGCGAGCAGCAAGCTGGGCAGCGGCCCGTTGCGTTCTCGCGCCTCGGCAAACAGGCCAATGTAGAATTCGACATTTTCAACCGACCCGTAAAGCGCCTTCAGTTTCGCCGCGACAGCCTTGCGCCGGGCATTTTCCTTCGCATTTTTCGATGTCCCGACAAGTTCAGCAAAACTCTCCACCCGATCTTTGCCCATCGCTTCGCGATAATCGTTGAAACTTGCGATATTGTTGGTCCGCCCCTGCTGGATCGCCATCCCTTCGATGCGTTGAAGAAAGCTCGCCGTATTCCCCATCCCCATCTCGGTCGCGTTGTTTGCCGAGACATTGACGAACGCACCCGCCAGACCAAGCTGCAACAGCAGCGTATTGTCCGATAACTGGTCCATCCCGTGAACTGCCACGCCGTCCCAGACCATATGTTCGGGAACAAGCGAGTGCCAGCGATAGAGGAGGCTGAATTCCGCCGTCATCCAGTTGGGCCGGTTCCACTTGGCACGCCACGCCGCCTCGGGCAACGCGCGAAACTTGAAGACCGACGTGTTGATGTGGTTGATATATTCCTCGATCACGATCTTGATGAACATCACGATACTGATGTTGCGCGCGGTCTGGAACACGCGTTCGTCGTCCCACGCCGGCTTGGCCGCCTCCAGCAAACCAGCGAGCCGGTTATGCTCGCGCAGGAACAGCGTGTTGATCATTGCGACCTGCGGCGTCGCGTTCACCCGGTCGCCGCCCACCGCGAACAGCGTTTCCTTTTTCACCCAGGGATTGTCGATCCCCAGCGGCAGGTCGAGTTTGGCAAACTCGGGCTTCACCTTGCCGTCGGCGCCATAAAGGAACGGCGAAAAATCCTCGCCATGAATCACTTGCGTTTTCAGCCGTCCCTTTTTGCCCGCCGCTTCAGACTTGAGCCGCAAGGCATCGGTCTGCGCTTCAGTGCGCCCATAGAGGGGGCTCTGATCAATCTCGTGGTTGGAGGTTGTTCGCCGCCGGTCTTCCTGAGCTGGAATATTCGACGTTTGCGTGCGGATAAATCCGTCGGTCAGATATTGCGCGAAAGCCGGAAACAGGCAGGTCGACTTGGGGCAAAGCCGCTGCACGGGCTCGGCGGGAGCGAACAACTTCACGAGTTCCTCGAGCGGCGGGCGCTTCGTCCCCACAGCGTCGGTCGGCGGATAGGGCGAAGCTGGCAGAAAACGCGCGCTGAATGTCCGGTCGGTCAGCCCGCTCCAGCAGATATAGTCATAGCGCGTTGACCACGGATGCGGGCGGTTGCGGCCCCCCGATGCCATCTTTCCGATCAGCAGTTCGTTGGCTTCCTCATTCAGCCACCCCTGCGATCCCACAATTTCGCTCAAAATCGAAAGGCCAATGTCTTCCAGTTCGCTGCCCATAGTCCATCGCTCCGCATTCGTTCGAGGGACTTACCACCGTCATACGAGTCGCCGATTGGACAGATACGACATCGATGTGGTGATCAATCCGTTTAGAATCCGTCAGGCAGATCGACCGGGCCAACGAGTTCGCGATAGCGCGCGGCGGCATAGCGGTCGGTCATGCCCGCAATGAAGTCCCCGATATGACGGCTGCGGTTGGGGTCTTCGGGCGGGAGTGTCGTGCGCCAGCTTTCGGGCAGTGCCGCAGGATCGGCAACATAAGCCGCAAACAAGCCGCCGACGATCACGCTGGCCAGATCGGCCACCGCCAACTGTTTCGGATGGTGATACAGATTGGCATACATGAACGCTTTCAATGTGCGCTCGTCCGACTGCATTGCGTCTGAAAATCCGGCTAGTGGGCGTCCCGCCGCGCGGACATCATCGACGCGCGCCACCTTCGCCGCAGCCACCCGTGCCCGCGTTTCAACCAGCACATCATTGACCATGACGCCAATCTGCGCGCGGATCAGTTCGGGGAGCAGCCGCGCCTCGGCGACATCGGGATAGCGCCGCTTCACCTCATCCCATCGCGCCGCAACAAAGGGCAGCGCCAACAACGCATCCTTTTCCAAGATACCCGACCGCAACCCGTCATCAATGTCATGATTGTCGTACGCGATATCATCCGACACCGCAGCAATCTGCGCTTCGAGCGAGGCATGGCTGGTCAGATCAAGCGGATAGCGGGCGTCCGCTTCTGCCATCGCCCAGCTTGGGGTGACGACCGGTCCATTGTGTTTGGCCAGCCCCTCGAGCATTTCCCAGCTCAGGTTCAGCCCCGACCAGCGCGGATAAGGCGCGTCGATCATCATCAGCGCGCGCAGAGTCTGCGCATTATGATCGAACCCGCCAACATCGGCCATCGCGGTTTGCAAGGCATGTTCGCCCGCATGGCCGAACGGCGGGTGGCCAATATCATGCGCCAGCGCCAGCGCTTCGGTGAGGTCCTCGTCCAACCCCAGGCTGCGCGCCATTGTCCGCGCAATTTGCGCGACTTCGAGGCTGTGCGTCAGGCGAACGCGGAAATGGTCGCCATCAGGCGCGACAAAGACCTGCGTCTTGTGGCGCAAGCGGCGGAAACTGATCGAATGGATAATCCGGTCGCGGTCTCGCTGAAACGCGGTGCGCGGGCCGCGCAATGCGCCGAGCGTTTCAAAGTGGAGGCGTCCCCGGCTTAATGCGGGGTCACTGGCATAATCGGCGCGTTGGATCATTTCGCCGCGAGCTTTACGACCTCCTGTCCGGCCTCGCTACTGTAACTCGACGCTGACCCGCCCGCTTTACCGAGCGCGGTTACTAGAGTACGCGCATCGGCTGCGGACCGGACCGGCCCGGCAAGAATGCGGTTGGTTGCGCGAAACGGCACGCTGTAGCCGCCATAGGGCTTCAACAGCTTTTCATTCGCGTCGCGGATTTTGCGCCATGTCATATTCAATCCGCGGACATTGCTGCCCGTTGCCACTTGAACCCAAATGCGCGCCGGATTGGCCTTTGCCGCCGCTGCTGCCTTTGCCTTTTCCTCTTTCGCGAGTTGCGCGGCGCTGGCAGCTTCGGCAGCCGCAACGGCCTTGCGTGCTGCGGCCCGCTGCGTCGCCCGAATTTCAGAAGTGCTGGGTAACGCGACCGGTGCCGATTCTGCCTCGGTCTCGATCCCCGACAGAATCGACGCAAGACGACTGACGGGCGCAGGTGTTGGGGCAGGTGCCGGCGGCACTTCGAACACAGCGGGCGGCGATGCAGCGGGATCGCTCGGCGGCCCGACAAACCCCGGTGCCGGTGCGGCAAGCCCCGAATCGGCTTCCATTACCGGTGCAGGCGGCAGCGGTGACATGCTCGTCATCGGTGCGGGTGCCGGTGTGACGACAACAGGAGCAGTGACGACGGGCGCAGGAGTCAGCGGTGCTACACCAACACCAACCGGCGTGCGAACACTGTCAGGCGGCGGCAGCGCTGTCATCGCGGTGACGCGCGCCACGCTGCTCGCCTCGCCCCGCGCCTCGGGGGGCAGCTTTGCCGGATCAACCGCGGCGATCCGCGTGCCGAGACGGGTACCCAGTCTGATCGGTGGCCCCGATGTTAACCCCGGTTTGATGATCGGTGCCGGAAGCACGGGGGTTGCGTCAGCGACCACGACAGTCCGTGGGCGCGGCTTTTCAGGGGCAACGGGCGCGACTGCAACCGTCTGTCGCCCAAGCGGCACACCAGCTGGGATCAACCCATCTCCAGCGTTGCTGCCGCCGCTACCACCGCCTGCCGGCCGGAACGGGTCGCCGATCTGGACCGAGGCAAACGTCTGCCCGTCGGACGGCATTGTACCGAAATTGACGGCGTGGGCACGCTCGGCTGTGTTAAGTTTGGCCAGTCGCGACAGGAACGGCGACATTGTGCCCGCAAGGCTTGCCGGCATCACCTGGCGCGCGATCGCATTGGCGCCCGACAAATCATTGTTCATCGCGAGAATAAACGCCCGCGCGCGCCACGCACCCTGATCCTGCTTGCGCAGCAATGGATCGAGCATGGTCAGCGCCTGATTGCGATCCCCCGAGATACCAAGCGACAGCGCATAGCGTCGCGTCACTTCATCATCCGGTCCACGCCGCAGCGCCACAGCATAATCGCGCTGTGCGCGCCGTGCATCGCCGCGCAGATCATAGGCCAAGCCCCGATCCCCCGCGATGTCACTTTCGGACACGCCAAGCGACCCGGCCTCACCAAAAAGCCGCAACGCGTCATCGGGCTTTTCAAGCATTACCAGCGCCGATGCGAGACCCGCTTTGGCTTTGCCGCTGCGCGGATCAATTTCGTCAGCGCGCGCAAAAAAGCCGAGCGCCGCATTGGGATCGCCCACATCCAGCGCGGCTTGCCCCGCACCAAGCAATGCAAACAAATTGCGTGGATTGGCCGCCAGCGTGCGCAGGTGAACAGACAATGTGTTGACAGGATCGGGCGCGGTTACGCCAGGGATCGGCTGTACCATCTGGGCCGATCCGGGCAGCGCGGAGGCTGCGACGGCAAAGCCGAACAATCGCGAGAGATGGTGATGCAAACTCATATCTCGCTAAAATAGGGTCTTGTAACGGCACCGCAACCACGTCGGACACACCACGCGTCCAAACGACACCCCATTTCGACGAACAGGGCGTGGACGAAAGCGGCCCCGGCTTTCACCGGGGCCACCGAACTACTGGTTGTTCTGGCGATTGAGGAAGCGCGGAATATCGAGGGGATCCTTGGCTTCGGTATCGGGCTCAACTTTTGCCGCGCCACGCGCCATGTTTGACATGCGCTCGAACAGCGTGCCACCGCCCGGCGTCGCAGGCTTTTCCGCTTCGGCTTCGATAGCCGGGTCGGGTGCAA
>JAYWFN010000302.1:0-6954 GCA_043778785.1 Sphingomonas sp.
CCACCGAGCAAGCGCCCTTGCAGTGTCCGTAGCTTAACCGTCATGGCATCTCCCGTAGCGCCATCGCCGAGCACATAAAAGGTTAATGCCTCACGCTCGACCTTGCCCGGTGCCAGCATCCGCTGCCCCTTGGCCCCCGCGGGCGCCAGCGTGTCGTCCGACCATGACCATTTGCTGTCAGGATCAATCGCGCCTTGTGCAAATCCCACGATCTTTCGTCCCTCGGCCTGCCATCCGTAAAGCGCTATCGCGAGATCGACTGTTTCGCCCTGATCATTTCGGTAGCGTCCGAGCAGTTTGTGGTCCGCCCCGTCAAAACGCGGTTCCCATGGATAGCCGTCGTTGCGCGACACACGGGTCCACCCGGGCACTTCGGGCAATGTCACGGCATAGGGTAACGGGTGCCGCCCGGCCGCGATCACGGTGCCGTTCCAGAGAAGCGGCAACAGGATGATACCGATTGCACTCGCCGCAATAGCATAGGCGGGCCGAGTGCGCCCGACAGTCGCCGGGATTGCCGACAACCACGTGTCGCCAATCCGCCGGTCAAAAAACGGCCAGGAAACGGCCATCACGACGATCATGACAAACGCGAAAAAGAACCAGCCATAGACAAGATGATCAAAGCCTGTCGCAGCCTCGACCGATGTCAGATGGGCCGCATAAATCGTCCCGAAGGCACGCACCCCATTGGCAAGGATCGGCGCAACAAGGCACAGGATCATAAAACCCGCACGCCGCCCCCAATGCCTGAAGCAAACATTGGCGACCAGCGCACCATAGGCAATCATCGCAACAAGGAACTTCACGCCCGCGCAGGCCTCGGCCACTTCGAACCATCCCGTCGGTGTGGTGATGAACACACCGTCGATCTGCGCGGGCACATTGGCGAGATGGAGCAAACCCATCGCCATTTTCGCTGTCAGCGTCTGCATGCCGGGGACAATTTCGTTGCCGACTGGAATCAGGAACACAAGGTAAAAAACAGGAAACAGCAGCGCGCGCAGCGCCGCCGGGCCAAGAACACAGAGGACAGCCGCCTGAACCATGCCGATCAGCGCGGCGTGACGGATCACGGATACCCCTGCGGCTTCGCCGATCAGCCAGCCGAATGCAGCGATGCCAAGCACGGCCAATCCCGGCAACCAAGCGCGCGGCTCGACCTGCACAACCTCAAGCCGCCGTTGCCACACCAGCCAGCCAACCAGCGGGAGGATGAAAAGACAATGCCCATAGGTCGAACTGTTCCACCACTGGTTCGCCATATCGCCGACGTCACGCGCGAACAGGATTAGGATGGCGAGAATGGTGCCCGAAAGCGCAATCAGATGTGTCTTCCAGGCAGTCGTGCGGCTTTGTGACGGAGCTTGGAGATGCTGCGACTGATCGGCAGATATCACCGTCACAACCCCACATAGCCGGCAAGCGGAGCCAGCTGTGTGCTCCAGCTATAGCTCGCCACCATGCGTTCGCGTGCCGCACGGCCGATTGCCGTCGCCCGACCGCTATCTTGCAGCAGCGCGATCACGGCGTCCGTCACATCGTCCGCCACGACAATATCGCGGCCGTCGGTCGCATCAATGCCCTGCGCGGCGCTCGCCGAGACGACACATGCCTTACCCATCGCCATGGCTTCGAGGATTTTGTTTTGGACACCGCGTGCAATGCGGAGCGGCGCGACGACGACGGACGCCGCCGCGAGCCAGGGCCGCGTATCGGGCACTTCGCCGGTTACGATGACCGAGGGCCGTGCCAGAGCTTTCACGGCGGCGGAGGGCGCGCGCCCGACAATCGCGAATGTAGCACCGGGAATCGCGGATTGGATCTTCGGAAGCGTTTCGCGCGCGAAGCGAGTGACCGCATCGACGTTCGGGGCATAATCCATCTGCCCCGTAAAAACGATCAGCGGCTGTGGCGTATCAATCGCGGTCACGGCGTCCGGCGCAAAATGGTCCAGATCAATGCCGTTGCCCATCACATGCGCTGACAATCCCGTTGTGCGCTCAAACAAGGCCGCCTCGGCGTCGCTGACAAACAGCGACACATCAGCGCGCTTTGCGGTCGCGATCTCCCACGCCAGCAAGCGCTTCGCTTCTTGCCGCCCTGCAAATCCCATCGCTGCAAACTTGGCCGAATCCATGTCGACGAAATCCATCACGAACCGGCCACCGAAGTCGGCGGGAACATAGGCCGCCATCTGACTAGAGAAGGCATAGATGATATCGATCTGCTGTGTCTGAAGCACATGACGCACATCGGCTTGCAGTTTAGCGACACGAAAAGCCTCAACCGAAGCGGGCGTATTCGAGCGAAGCGCCCGCGCCATTGCGGGCAGCTTGAAAACTGAGCGGCGACGGGTGTGCAGCGTTTGCGCCGCCTCGCCGACTTTGAAAAACGCCTCGTCATTCTCTTGATCGAACGGTGCGCAGACATGCACCGGCGCAAGCTTCGCCAGCGCTTTGAGCACATGCCACGACCTGATGCGATCTCCGCGATCCGGCGGGTAGGGCAAGCGATGCGCAAGAAAGGCGATGTCGCCCATCAGCCCAGCCCGCGCGCAATCATCGGCCCTATGAAGTTAGCAATCGGGAGCGGCAGCTTCTGCCACAGCTGCACTTTGCGACTATATTGCGGATCAAGCGGATTGATCGCGCGCGGCCTGCCGACCGAGCGCTTGGCATAAGCGAGCGGCACACCGTCGAAACCCCAGTTATGCTTGAAAGCAGCGGCTCCCGTGCCGACCTTCGACCTCCCGAAATCATACCGTGTGCACCCGCGCACTCGCGCATGCCGCATCAACGCGAAATACATCATGTCATTGGCGCGCGCAGGCCGCGCCGATGCAGTGCCGCCCCCCCAATAGGGCATGACAGTGCCCTGGTGATACAAGCTCAGCACGCTGGCAAGCGGCACGCCATCCTTGCGCACTGTGAGCACGTCAGCATCGTCGCCGAACGCGTCGAGCACGGCGTCGAACAGCGCGCGCGGAAACACCGGCGTTCCGAGATTGCGGACGCTTTCGGCATAAACCGCGTAATGCGCCGCGCGGTCACCCAGATCGACTGTCAGATCGTTGCCGAGTGCCTTGCGGACTTCGGCCCGCTGCTTGCGCGGGATGGCGAGCAGTTCGGCCTCATCATCCGCTGCGAGATCGCGCGCAAAGTTCAGATAAGTGGTCGTGTCGTGCGCCCAGTCCGCCGGCAAGGCGCCGCCACGCAATTCAAGCGTTGGGCATGACGTCTTGCTGGCTAGTTGCCACGCCGCCTGCCCGAGCGCTTCAACTGACGCCGTATCGCTCGCTAGGATGCCACCACCAACAGCAAAACCACTCGACACCAGCGCACGCCCGAAAATCGGCGAATGGACCTCGTGCAGCGGTAAGACACCCGTCACGGAATCGGCACCGGCCATCAAATAATGCCCCTTGTGCCCGCATCCGCGCGTTACTGCTTCGACCCATGCCCGCCGGTGAAATGGCGTTGCACCAGCATGCGCGCCCAGAAACGCATCAATTGCCGCGCAGTCGGTTGGCGACGACAGATCAGCGTGGCGGATCATAAGCGCCGCGTTGCGATACGGGCCGCCACGGCGTCGACGCGCCCCCATTCAAACGCCGCCATCATGCGGTTGAGCTTTGCCGCCATCACGTCGAGGTTGGTGTAATGCCGGATTTTCGACCGCATCGGCGCATCGGGGACGCGCGGCTGGTCGGGATCAATCTCCCACGGATGGAAATAGAATATGCCCGGCTCCCCGGCGGCATTGACCTGTTTGAACGCCCAGCGCGAGAAGCCATAGGGCAACAGGCGGAAGAAGCCCCCGCCACCAGCCGCCAATGTTTTGCCCGCAAATTTCGCCGTCGTCACGGGCAGCTCGATCAAACCCGATCCCGCGACCGGCCGAAATGCAAAGCGTGGCGCTTCGGGCCAGCCATAATGATCATGCGCGACTGGCGCGACACTTGATGAATAGCTGTAACCGGCATCGGCCAGCACCTGATGTGCCCACGGCGTCCGCTTATCGATCGAAAAACTCGGAGCCCGATATCCCGTCACCGCGACCCCGCTTGTGTCCTCCAGCACTTTTCGCGTGCGCGCTAGATCCTCGGCAAACTGATCCGAAGTCATCGTAAAAACGCGGATATGGTCCAAACCGTGGCTGGCAACTTCATGCCCGGCGTCGGCAATACGGCGTATCAATGCCGGGTAGCGTGACGCAACCCATCCAAGCGTAAAGAACGTCGCCTTGACGTTGGCTGCGGCAAACAAGTCGAGCACCGCATCGGTGTTCGCCTCGACGCGGCATACAAGGCCATCCCAGTCCTCGCGCCGGATCGTCTTTTCAAACGCACCGACGTGGAACCAGTCCTCAATATCGACCGACAGCGCATTGAGCATTGCAAACCCCGAAAAACAAACCCCACAATGACCGCGCGGCGAAACGCAATCAAGCCGCGGACGCGCGCGTTACCAGTTCTTCGCGTTCGACCCAATCGACAAGCAAAGTCAAAACACGGCGAAGCGCTGCTTCCTGTTCCTGAATTTGTGCTTCGAGCATCGCGATCCGTGCTTCGTGATCGAGCAGGCGGCTATCATCCAATATGGGCAATGCTGCGGCCATGACCGGCGCATCGACAACGGCAGGTGCCGACGCAACAGGTGCGGCTAACGCAGGCGTTTCATTGTCGAGATCTTTCAACACGCGACTGACCAACGCGCCGTCAACGACGTCTGCGCCCTCAACCGATCCCATCAGTAGCGTTCGCGTCGCAAGCGTATTCAACTTGCGCGGCAAACCACCACTTGCGGCATGCAAAGCCGCAGCTGCGTCAGCGGTAAACTGAGGATGTCCGTTCCATCCGACAAGTTTCAGACGATGTTCCAGATACGGTAATGTTTCGTCGGCCAGCATCGGATCGAGATGGTGTGTGGCAATCACGCGCTGTCGCATCTGCTCGAGCGATGGCGACGCATTGAGCCGATCGCGAAATTCAGGCTGGCCGAGCAGGAAAATCTGCAGAAGCGCCTGGCCGTCAGCTTGGAAATTGGACAGCATCCGCAATTCTTCGAGGCTCTCGACCGGTAAATTCTGCGCTTCATCGACGATCAGTAACGTGCGGCGGCCGCTGCGACCCGTATCAAGCAAATAGTGCTCGATACGCGCAAGCAATTGCGCCTTTTCAACGCCTTCCGTCGGTAAACCGAATGACTGCGCGGCAAGACGCAGCATGTCGTCGCCGTCGACCTGCGTCGATACGATCTTGAATGCCTGTAACCGCGCAGAATCGATCGAGGCCATCAAATGTCCGACCAGCGTGGTTTTGCCCGCGCCAATGTCTCCCGTGACGACAATGAAACCTTCGTTCTGCGCAAGGCCATAGCCAAGATAGGCCATCGCCTTCTTGTGTGTGCCGCTTTCGAACCAGAAACGCGCGTCAGGCGTCAGCTGGAACGGGGCGGCAGTCAGGCCATAATGATCGGTATACATGCGTCTTGCCCCTAGAACTCGTACTTCGCGCCAAGCAGCGCGGACCCGGTCAAACTCGATGCGACATCATCGACGCGCGATGAATAAAGGCCCAGCGCCGCCGTGCCCGTAAAACGGCTGCCGAAGCGGCGGTAGTAAGCGGCTGTAGCGCCAGTGCCGATGACATTGGGCGCCCCCAATATGCCGCTGTCGAACAGGTTTGCATAAACGCTGGCATCGACACTCGATGCTTCGTCAAGCTGGCGCGCGATGAAGGCTTGCAGATAATAGCTTTCGTCCTTCACGCCGTTCGTCGAGAAGAACGCGCCAGTCGGGGCAAAGAATTTGCGCTGTGCGTAGCCGCCACCGATTCCTGCGCGTATCGGCCCGCGTTGGTAGCTCAGCACCGCGTTCAGCCCGCGCGAGCGATAGGTGCCCGTCGCGACCGATTGCAGCGCGGAGTCGAGGCAACCACCACCGCCAGCGACCGAATAAATGCAGCCGCCGACCTGATTACCAAACGGATTGCGCGCCACCGTAAACTGCGTCGGCAGGGCCGCAAGGCTCTGGTTCAATTGACGGCCAAAGGTCTGGATGCCGTGATACAGCCCCGCCTGAAACGCCATGGATTCGTTCATCTGATACGAAACGCTGCCGGTATAGGTCATGCTGCCATAGCGCCGACCCACGCGGAACTCGGCGGAAGTGCGACGGCTCGGGCGCCAGACCACCCCGGTGTCCCAGATGAAACCGGTTGAATCAAACGCGAGCAGGCGCGGCGACGCTGGATCGGTCTGGAACCGGCCATTGCCGTCAAGCACGGGATCGCCAGCGAAATCGCGAAGCACGTCGCGCTGGCTGGCCTGGATATCTTCGTAACCGACACCACCGACCAGCGCGACGCTTTCTGTCACGGGCACCGTCACGTCGCCCCGAACGAATTTGCTTTCGAAGCGTTGATCAAGCTGGCGCGCGTCTTCGCGTTCGTAACCGCCCGATACTGTCCAGGCGAACGGCAAAGTCCCGGTGCCCATGCCAACTGTTGCCGTGGCAACATGGCTGATCGACGAATCGAAAATGTCGAGCAGGGGCTGACCGCTGAGCAGCGCACCACGCTTGCGGCTTTTGACCTTGGTATAGCCAAAGCGATAGTTTGCGCCGACCTGAAGCTCGCCGAAATTGGTCGCTAGCGATGGCCCGGCGTAAACCGAATAAAGCTGCGTCGTATTGCTCGGGTTGCCGACCAGCGCATTTGGCGCGTCGCCACGAATGTCGACGCGTGTGCGGGTGGCGAGCGCACCCGCTTCAAGACTGAGCAGGTTGGGCACCAAGATCTGGCGGCCACGGGCAATGCCGCTGTGAACCTGCTGATCGCTTTGATTGCGGTTCCAGCTGAACCGATAATCGTAGCGATAGTTGACCTGAACCTCGGTCCGCCGCGTTCGGATCGACGCATCAATGCCGCTGGTCAGCGTCGTATAGGTCAGC
>JAYWFN010000303.1:0-6947 GCA_043778785.1 Sphingomonas sp.
CGAAAATAACCCAGCCTTAGGTGACGAGCTTCTGGGCAAGTATGTCGGCGCGATGAATGGCCCCAAGATCGAAAAAGGCGTAGAAATCTTCCCCATTCAACCCAAATATGTGGGCGAGGACGTAAACAACTTGCCGCATTGGGCGCTGCAAGGATCGTCTGACCCAACACAGGTGCGCTACTTCACCGCAGAAGAGAGCAAGAGCAGTGTCGTCAGTGTCGATAAGGGCCGCCTTCGCTTTACCGAGGGGCTGCGCACCCTGCCGGTCGGCAAGGAACTGATCTTCGTCATTGATCGCGACGGTCGCATGATCGTCAGCACGCCTGAAGACGGCAAGATCCATCATAGTTCATTGGCAGCGGGCGATCTCGTCCGCATGGCCGGAACGCTGCAGGTTGATAAAAATGGCCGGATCACGGCCATCGCGAACGACAGTGGCCATTACCGCCCGACCGACAATGCCTTTGCCTTATGGCTGCGTGATAATGGTGCGGCGCTCCCCGGCGCTGACAAAATGACAGTGTCGATGAAGGGTAATGATCCCAATTTCGCATCGGCAAAGCCGCTCGGTCTGGCGGATGTGCTGGTTCGCGGTCCCGGCGGCCGCCCGCTCGCCACGATGTTGCCAGCCGAAATCACCAGCGCTCTCCGCGTCGGAAAACCGTTCGAATTTGCCGGCAAAGCCCTCGATATCGAAGTGCGTTCGGCCGTGGGCGAAATCGATCGATTTGAAACCAGCGACCCGGCTGTAAAGCGGCGGTTGTTCAGCGATCTTGAAACCTCGATCAAAGGGCCGAAACTCGATGCAGAAGGTTGGACGCTCTTCCCGCTTGGCATCAAATATGTCGGTGAGGACGAAGTCGGCTTTAGCAGCTGGCTTCGCCGCGAGCCACTTGGCGAACTCCGGTCGGACTCGCCAAATGTCCGCTATTTGAGCGCTGAAGACCAGCTCGACCGTCGTGCTGTCATCAACGATGGCAAACTCGTTCGAGCCGACGGCACCCCGCTGGTTGGGCAAGGCTCACGGCAGAAACTCATTTTTGTCATCGATGCCAGCGGCAATCTGATCGCCGACCTGCCCATCGACGGGCAATTGCACCACAGTTCGCTTTCGGGCGGAAAACCTGTGCGCATGGCGGGCGAGCTTCAATTTAACACAAGCGGAAGTCTGGAAAGTATTAGCAATACAAGTGGTCATTTCCGTCCCGATGACGTGGCGCTGGTCCGCGCCGTCATGCTGCTTAAGCAGAAGGGACTGAACGTCGATGGCGTGCTGGTTTATCCAGCACGACCGGATGTGAACATTGCCGAGCAGTACGGGACTGATGCCACAAACAATGCCGCCCTGCTGAACCTGTTGCCGGTTCAAAAACGCTCGGCGATCGGAAAACTGCGCGATGCTGTGGGTGCGTTCGTAACCAAGGCGCGCGACAGCGCATCCGTCCTTCCGACGGCGGGCGAGCTTGCTTTGGGTATCAAGCAGGCGGCACGCAATCTTCGCCCCGATACCAGCGCCCTGCCTTCAGCCGGAGAGCTGGCGGGCGGGATTAAGCTCGCGGTGCGAAATCTAAAATCGGCAGCGGGCAAAGTGCCCTTGCCCTCAGATCTTGCCGCTGCCGTCAAGCAGACCGCAGGCAACGTCGTCGATCCTGTGCAGCGCCTGATCCGGTCACGCCGCGCATCACCCGAAGGTGCACTTAATCTGCAGACGATCCCGCTGGCTGACAGCAAGGAATTCAAAGCGACCGCCCAGGAATTTGAAAGCAATCGCACCAATGCTGAACAGGCGGCAGCAAAAGGCGATAAGGGATTGCTTGAGAAAATGGGGGAGATCGAGACATTTCAACGCGACAATCCCGCCGAGTATATGAATCTGGCAAATCGCTTCAATGATGGGATCAAAGGACCGTTGATCGGCTCAGACGGCATCCGGACATACCCGATGAATCCCGGTTATGCCACTGAAACTCATGGCGAACTCGGGCTTGTAATATTGTCGAAAAAGCCGGGCGAAGAAGGTGTCCGCGGTCTCAACGTCAAATATTACACGCCGGAGGAGCAGACGGCAGCCTTGGCGATAATCGAAGCGGATCGCGTTATTCTGCCAGACCAGTTCAAGCGAGGCGCACGGCTGGTCTTCGTGATCGATCAAGCCGGACGGATGATTGTCGGTGAGCACGATATCGGCAGGATTCAGCATAGTTCGCTCGCCGCTGGCAACCGGGTCATCATGGCCGGCGAGATCCATGTCCTCGACAACGGCCAAATTCTCGAATTGAACAACCGCAGTGGCCATTATCATGTTCAGCCCGACGATTTTGCAGACTGGCTCGCCCGAACAAACATGTCCGCCACGGCCTTCGCATCCGATGCAAAAATCATCGTTTTCGGCAAGGAAATGAAACCGGTGGAGCTGCTGGCACGCGAGGAAATGACGGCGCTTCGATTGGGCGAGCATGCGGCGCCGGTCCCTGTTGATGGCTCACAAAAGCCGCTTTACCAACTCGAGTCAGCGCCCGTTGCGCCGGAAGCGAATCCGCGAAAGCCAACGGCCCCTGCGGCAAATGACAATGGCGGGGGCGCCGAAAGCGCCGAGAGCAATCCGGATGCTTCCAAGCTCTCCCGCCGCCGGTAAATGCCGAGTTTAAGCGGTGAAAGCGTATCCGATATGAGTCTTGCACCCATCGTCAGGACGTGGGGGGTAGAGCTAAAGCGAACGGCGCGGCTGATGCGCGAGAACAGCCTGATGGCGCCGCAAAAGCGTCGGTTCAAGCGCACAATCGACGGCTTCTACAACCCCATCCGACAACATCCGTCACTCGACTTTCCCAGCCCCGTTCAGTTCGAAAAACGGGCTGCAGAATGAGCCAATGCCTCTCCACTAAAACGCGGAAAATCCAGTCCGCTTGCTTTGGGCGCGTGGCGCGGGCTGGCAGTTCCGCTCACGAACAGGTAATCTGCGTTCCAAAATGAGCCCATACGGATTGCTTGCTATGCCTGTCGACCGCCTTTGCCCTGTTACGTCTTCGCTGCGCCCCAGCAATCACCCCTATCTCAACGGTGCGTGGACGCCGCTTCATGAGGAGGTGACGGCGCCCGACTTGACCGTCATCGAGGGCCGCATTCCCGATGACATCGACGGCGTTTACCTGCGCAATACCGAAAACCAGCTGCACCAGCCGCTCGGCCGTTATCATCCCTTCGACGGTGACGGTATGATCCACCAAATCAGTTTCAGCAGTGGTGCGGCGTCCTACCGTAACCGCTGGGTTCGCACGCGCTGTTTCGCGGCCGAACAGGAAGCGGGCGACTCGATCTGGGGCGGGTTGATGGACCGGCCGGGCACGTCGAAGCGCCCCGGCTTCGGTGCCCATGGGTCGCTCAAGGACTCGTCGAGCACCGATATCATCGTCCATGCGGGCAAGGCGATCTCGACCTTTTATCAGTGCGGTGAGGGCTATCTGCTCGACCCCGAAACGCTTGAACCGCTCGGCCTTGCGCCATGGGTGCCGCTCGACGGCATTTCGGCGCACCCGAAAGTCGATCCGCACACCGGCGAACTGATGTTCTTCAATTACTCAAAGCATGCGCCGTTCATGCATTATGGCGTCGTTGACGGTCACGAGCGTCTGGTGACTTATATCCCCGTGCCACTGCCCGGGCCGCGCTTGCCGCACGACATGACCTTTTCGGAGAACTGGGCGATCGTGAACGACTTGCCGATGTTCTGGGACGAAGAACTCCTGAAACGCGACATCCATGCCGCGCGGTTGCACGACGGTGTGCCGAGCCGTTTCGGCCTGATCCCGCGAAAAGGCGATCCGACTGCAATCCGCTGGTTCGAAGGCGCGCCGACGTATATTCTCCATTTCCTCAATGCCTATGAGGAAGGCGACGAGGTCGTGATGGACGGATATTTCCAGGACAATCCACAGCCTGCGCCGCTGCCCAATGAGGATGGCTACGGCCATATGATGGCCTATGTTGACGAGCACAGCTTTCTGCCGAAACTGCACCGCTGGCGCTTCAACCTGACCGACGGGACGACGCGCGAGGAGCGGCTTGACGACCGCATCCTCGAATTCGGGATGATCGACCAGCGGCGGGCGGGGCGCAAACATCGCTATATCTATTCGACGACGACCAAGCCGGGGTGGTTCCTGTTCAACGGCTTCGTGAAGCACGATCTGGAAACGGGCGAAAGCTGGACGCTGAACCTTACCGAAGGCCGTTATGCCAGCGAAGCCCCCTTCGTCCCGCGTGTCGGCGGCACCGAGGAGGACGACGGCTATCTGGTCAGCTTCATCACCGACGAGAACAGCGGCACCAGCGAGTGCATCCTGATCGACGCCCGCGATATATCGGCGGGGCCCGTGTGCCGCATCGCATTGCCACACAAGATTTCGAGTGGCACGCATAGCTGGTGGGCCGAGCGGGCGACTTTACCAGCTTAGTTTTTCGGCCACCACGGGACGAATCCGCTCGTGCGGCGGACATAGTCGTCATAGCCTGGTTTCTTGCGCTTCATCCGCCCTTCGGTCGTCGGGACGCCTGACCATTTCATCAGGGTCCACGTCAGCAGCACCGGCCCGGGCAGCGCCCACACGCCGGTCGTCGTTTCGGCAGCAATCAGATACAGCCCCCACCATGTGCAGGCGTCACCGAAATAATTGGGGTGGCGGGTGTAGCGCCACAGGCCGCGGTCCATCACTTGTCCAGCATTGGCGGAGTCACGGCGAAAGCGGGTGAGTTGGGCGTCGCCGATCGTTTCGAACGCGATGCCGATCAGAGCAATTGCGGTGCCCGCGATGCCGATCACACCAACTGGCGGCCCTGCGTCGATCTGACCAAGTTGCACCGGCAGGCAGACGATGAAAAGCAGCGGAGCTTGCGTCGCAAAGACCATCAGCAACGACGCCTTGGCAAAACCCCAGCCTTTGGTTTCCTGCGCTTTGGCAAACATCGTCTGATAGCGGCGATCCGGCCCGTGATCGCGCCATCGCCAAAGCAGATAGCCGCCGAGCCTTACGCCCCACAGCGCGCAGAGGCCGAGGAGAAGCACCTTGCGTGTCGGGTCGCCTTGCGTGTGCAGAAAGCTCGCCAGCGCCATGACGACCATGCCGATGGCCCACAGGCTATCGATGGGTGTGACGTCGCGCAGCTTGAGGCAGATGAGCCATGCGGCGATGAACGTCACGACAAGGATCGCGGCGTTGATGGCGAGAATCAGGAGCGTCATGCGGCTTCAACGATGAAGCTGACGGTTGTGGTGGCGGACCCGCCGATGTTGAGCGTTTGCATCCGCTTTGCGCCCTCGACCTGAGTGTCGCCAGCTGTGCCGGTAACTTGCTTGGCGGCGTCGAGCAGCATCCGGACACCGGTCGCGCCCACCGGATGACCCAGCCCGATCAGTCCGCCCGAGGGGTTGATGGGGAGCCGTCCGCCCCTTTCGATCGAGCCGTCCTCGATGGCTTTCCAGTTTTCACCGGGGGCAGTGAGGCCAAGATGGTCAATCGCCATATATTCGGTCGATGTGAAGCAGTCGTGCGTTTCGACGGCGTCGATCTGGGCGATGTCGCTAACCCTCGCGCGGTCGCGGGCGTCGAGGATGGCGCGGCGGACTTGCGGGAAAATATAGGCCTTGCCTGCGCTCGCTTCGATCTTGCGGGCATAGCTGATGGGTGCCGAGCGGTGGCCCCAGCCCGATATTCGCGGGATGCTGGCGAGGGCGATGCCGCGTCTCTCCGCATATTCGGCGGCGCGTTTCGGGGACGCAAGGAAGACGACAGCAGTGCCGTCGGTGACCTGCCCGCAATCCATTTTGCGGATGCGGCCCTCGACAACGGGGTTGGCATTGTCGTCTGCCGTGAAGCTCTCGGGTGTGAAATGATAGGCGCGAGTCTGGGCATTGGGGTTGCGTTTGGCGTTGCCGAAATTGATTTCGGCTATGCGCATCAGATGTTCGTATTTGAGGCCATAGCGCTTGTCATATTCGTCGGCGAGATCGGAAAAGGCGCGCGGCCAGACGAAATCGGCGTCAGCGAATTCATGGCCCGTCCAGGCGGCAGTGCCGAGATGTTCAGCGCCGGTTTTTCCGGGCACGTTGCGCATCTGCTCAATCCCGATAACGCAGGCGAGGTCGTAGCGCCCCGCCTCAATCTCTGCTGTCGCCGCGAGGATTGCGACGCTGCCTGACGCACAGGCCGCCTCGTGCCGTGCTGTCGGCAGTCCATCGAACGCGGGATCAACGAGCCCAAAGAAGCCGCCAAGCAACCCCTGCTGTGCAAACAGTTCGGCGGTAAAATTGCCGACATGGCCGGTTTCAATCTCGCTGGCATCGAGCGCAGTCGCCGCGAGCCCGGCATGAACGCATTCGCCAAATGCTTCGGCAATATCGGTGCCCTGTCGGCTCCAGACTGTCGAGAAATCACTTTGCCATCCGCCTAAGATATACGTCAATCACCCGCTCCCCGGTGTTTTGCTAGCACTTTGCGCGCATCGTTGAAGTTCGCAAACCCGAATTTGCTGCATATGCCGATGTCCACTTTCGGTCTATGACCGATATAAACAAGCTGCGCCGCACACAGCGAACTTTTGTCACTATCGGAATGTCAACAAACGTCGGGTTCTGGAAGCGCGCTGGCGAGACGTACGCCGTCGCGCAAAAGATGCGATAAAGTACGTCGCATAACCCGGAGACACATGATGACGATCACCGTTACCCGTATTGATCCAGCGCAAACAGCACACAGGATTGCCGTGCGCACCCATGAACTGGTGACTGATATGTCGGTCGGCGAAGGCGGTGCTGATATCGGGCCTGACCCGCACGATCTTTATGATGCCGCGCTTGGCAGCTGCAAGGCGTTGACATTGGTCTGGTATGCCAACCGCAAAAACATTCCCCTCGACTCTGTCGAAGTGGTGATTCAGCGGGATAGCAGTCA
>JAYWFN010000304.1:0-6946 GCA_043778785.1 Sphingomonas sp.
ACCGCGCGGTGTGCGTGGTCGAGACGTTCCAGCTCGACAAATTGGCGAGATAGCTGTTCGCCAGCATTCGCGCCGCGCCGCCGGTGCCGCCGGTCATCCAGAATGCGCCCTGATTGGCTCCGCTGTTGACGTTGAGCGTCGGCCCGGTTTCGAAAACAATTTCCCACATTGCCATCTGCACAGCAGCAGATTGATCCGCAGTCGCAGGGCTGGTGTTGGCCAGCAGCTTGTTAATGTTTGTCGCTTTTGCACCTGAAAACAGAGTTGAGAGCGGTGAAACTGTGAAAGTGCCAGGCACCGTCAATGCGTGGAGAATATCCACGCAATAGGTCATAAAGCTCGCCGACCCACCCGTCGTCAGGTTCGTGCCCGTCAGCTTGAATTCGCCAGCACGGACACCACCACCATTAAACGGGCTGCCCGCATAATGCATCGTGCCGGTCTGCGATCCGACTGGAAATGCATAATTTGTGATCTTGATCGTCGTCGCGGCCTGCGCGGCAACAGGTGCCATGATTGCAGCCGCAACGGCGGCCGCCAACGTAAAACGCTTCATATCCAAAACCCCCAAAGGAAACGATGCGACTCGTTTGTTCTGATGCTGGAATGGGGCATCAGGTCGATTGAGTCAGCCCTAACAAAGGGTTAACAAGAAGCCTGAGGGTTAACGTCCTGAACTGGAACGCTATATGGTAAACCTGTGATACGCGTCCTTAAATGGCTGGTAATTGGCGTTTTACTGGCGATTGTCGTTGGCGCAGTCGTCTATTGGACGCCTGACACCAATGCAGCGGCGATGCGCACCAAATATGGTGGCCCGCCGTCGCAATATGTCGATCTCGGCAATGGCCTGAAGGTCCGTTTACGCGATGAAGGGCCACGCGATGCACCGGTCATTATATTGCTGCACGGGTCGAATTCGTTTCTCCAGACGTGGGACCGCTGGACGATCCTGCTGAAGCCAAACTATCGCGTCATCCGCTTCGATTTTCCGGGGCATGGGCTGACCGGTGACTATCCCGCCCGTGACTATTCGCATGCTGCCTTTGCCGACATCGTCGACCGCGTCACAGCGAAGTTGGGTGTGGCGCGGTTCACGCTCGCGGGGAATTCAATGGGCGGCAATGTCGCTTGGGTCTATGCCCACAAGCATCCCCAAAAGCTGACCGGCCTTGTGCTCGTTGATGCGAGCGGCCAGCCAGAGCCCGAACCGCAAGACTTGCCGCTGGGGTTTCGGATTGCGCAAACGCCCGTGCTGCGCAACGTGATGCTTCACATCACGCCACGCTCGATAATCGAACAGGGTCTTCGAAAATCCGTCACCAACCAGGCAGTTGTCACGCCCGCAAACATTGACCGTTATTGGGAATTGTTGCGCTATCCCGGCAACCGGCAGGCGACGATCGACCGTTTTGGGACACCACGCGAGACCCCCGTTGTTGATATGCCGACGTTAGCGGTTCCTGCGCTCATTTTGTGGGGCGCTGACGACAAACTTATCCCTGCGTCCTCTGCTGCATGGTTCAAAGCGCAGATTCCCAATGCAAAAATGATCATCTATCCCGCTGTGGGACATCTGATGATGGAAGAAATTCCAGAGAAGAGTGCCGCCGATCTCTCGAACTGGCTCGCCAGCCTGCCTTCGCCGCGCTAACTTCCCCTTATGGCGACAATTGCAGTCTACAGTTTGAAAGGGGGTGTGGGCAAAACGACGCTCGCCGTAAACCTTGCCTGGAGCGCGGCGACACAGTCCTCACGCCAGACATTGCTCTGGGATCTCGATCCGCAAGCCGCATCGAGCTTTTTGGTCAGCAGCGGCGGTCCCAAAAAGGACATGGCACAAGCTGTCTTCGCAAAGGATGTCGCGCCACAAAAACTGATCACGTCGACTGCGATTGAGCGTCTCGACCTGCTCGCCGCAGACACCAGCCTGCGCGGACTGGACCAGCTTTTCTTTTCGCTTGGTAAACGCAAACGCTTGTCGAAACTCATAGAAACGCTTGAAAAAACCTATGATCGTATCATCCTCGACTGCCCACCGGGATTAACGGAAACCAGCGAGCAAGCGATGCGCGCTGCCGATCTGATCCTCGTGCCCGTGATCCCCTCCCCGCTGTCGCGCCGCGCGCTTGACGATGTCGTGGCTTATCTTGACCGCGAGCACGGCGGTCATGCGCCGATTCTCCCCGTCTTCTCGATGGTCGATCGGCGGCGACTGCTTCACAAGCAGGCCCTCGAGGCGGATCCGAAATGGCCCGTAATTCCAATGGCCAGCGCGATCGAACAGATGACCGTGCACCGCCTGCCAGTGGGCGAGTTTGCCGGAAAAACAACCGCAGGTGAGGCATTTGCGGCGCTGTGGATCGGGATTGAGCGCAAATTATCGCGCATCAAGGCACAATGACAGCACCGCTCGACCCTGACTTGCTGTTGCGCGCCTATACGGTCGGCGTCTTCCCGATGGCTGACGCGCGCGATGCCAAATCGGTTTATTGGGTCGAACCAAAGACTCGCGCTATCCTTCCGCTTGATCGCTTTCATTTGTCGAAGTCATTGCGAAAAACATTGCTGTCCGACCGATTTGAAACCACGGCCAACAAAGCGTTTGGATCGATTGTCACGCTTTGCGCCGAATCGGCTGAAGACCGCCCCTCGACGTGGATCAACGATCAGATCGAGAGTGCTGTTGCAAAGCTGCATCGCCTCGGTCGCGCGCATTCCATCGAAACATGGCTAGACGGCGAACTTGTCGGCGGGCTTTACGGGATCGCGCTGGGTCGCGCCTTCTTCGGCGAATCGATGGTCAGTCGCGCCACCGATGCTTCGAAAGTTGCGCTTGCCCATCTTGTCGCGCGCCTCCGCATTGGCGGATTCACGTTGATCGATTGCCAATTCATGACGCCACATCTCGCCTCACTCGGTGCCATTGAGATCAGACGCAAAGACTACATCGTGTTGCTGGACTCGGCACTGGCATCGACCGACGGCGCAGGCGATTTCCTCGCCTTTGGTCGCGTTGGCTCGTCTGAATCGCTGCCTGACATTACCACGGTATCAGGGCCGATGTCGGGATGGTCCATCGCGCAGGCTTTAACCCAGACATCATAGATCGGGTGTTCGACGACGTTCAGCGATGGCGTTTCCTTGTAGAGCCAGCCCGAAAAAACCTTACGCCATTTTGTATCGGCGCCGCGCACGATCAACTGGACGAACCCGCCGGTCAGTTGCTCGCGTTCCCAAGGTTCGGTCTGCTCGCATGCCTTTAGACGAATGACAGCATCACCGATCCGCACCGCGTCACCGGGCTTCATCTTAAGATCGCGCGACAGCCCGTTGCGCTTATTGAGAATACCAAGCGTCGCGACACGCTCTGCCATCGGCGTTGCTTTGCGTGTCGTTGGCGTCCGTGGTGCCGGTGGCGCTGTAGAGTCAGCGGTTATCGGCGCATCACGACCGCTACCCTGAAGAGCGCCCTGAATCGCCGGCGCTGCTGCGGCAAGGCCAACAAGCGCAACGGCGCCACCGATCCACCACATCTTTGTCATGCGGCGTCAGGGCTCCAAGCCTCATAATCGCCCGTTGCCGCGGCACGCTTGCCCCCTGATTCGAGCGCACCGGCGGGACGATAGGCTTCTGCGGTGCCGGTCTGATTTGCCCGCGCTTCTTTTTCCCATCGACGCACCGGCGGCAGGCTCGCGTCAGGCAGCCCATCGACCTGATGGTGCAACCAGCCATACCATTCGGGCGGCACGCGGCTTGCATCATTAGCACCATTGTAAATAACCGAGCGACGCAGGCGGCCATCGGGCATTGCCTTACCTTCATAATAGACATTACCGAGTGCATCTTCACCCCGGCGCGCCGCATTGCGCAGGCCGATAAGTGTGCCGATGGTAGCACCGTTCCACCATGTAAATATTTTACCAAGAATAGCCATGAAAGCCCGATTAGGCGCGGGTGGCTTTTTGCGCAATTCCTATCGCGGCCATTCTACTTTTGCATTTTCGGTAATGCTGAGTTCCGCGGCCCGCCCTCCGGCAATTTCCAGCACCGCAGCAACCGGCTCGTCAACGCCAATGGGTTCGAGAGAGTAAGGTATTGTATTCTCGACCAGCCTGGCGATGCTGCCGTCCGCCCGAATAAAAAACCAGTCTTGCGAGGCCGGACAGTTCTTCATCCAGAAACTCGCCGCTCGCGGCGGATCCATCGGAAAAATCATGCCGCCGTCAGGCGCGATGCGCGTGCGGAACATCAGGCCACGCGCTTGTTCGGCGGGTGTCCGCGCAACTTCAATCACAAAACGATGCGCCTTGCCCGCCGACGTTATTGTTACAGGCACAGTGCGCGCTGCCGTCTCAACATCAGCATTGCCAGCGCGACACCCCGACAGTCCTGCAATCGCAAGAGTGGCAGCAATCAGCAGTTTAGACCGAATCAAAGTGGCTCTACCTCAGCAACCAGCGCGCCCTTTTCACCCGGCGTGATGCGCACGTGCAAGTCCTGATCGGGCAAAACCTCGATAATGCCGGCGCGGCGCAAGGTTTCCATGTGCAGGAAAATATCGTCGCCCCCGCCATCACGCACCACGAACCCATAGCCTTTCAGCCGATTAAACCATTTGACGCGCACAAGCTCCCTTGGCCCTGCATTATCCATTGACGCCTTGGGATCGCGCGCCAGTCGATTGCGTAGATACGGTTCGGGGTCGGGCCCGATTGCCGTCGATGCATCAATGGACAGGATTGCACTCGCCTGTAGCCCACGTGGTCCGCGCACGGCATCACATTCGACCGTGGCCCCTTCTGGCAAGACCCGACGACCATGATCTCGAAGCTGCGAAAAATGAACCAGCACATCGCCTGCATCGGTCGCGACAAAGCCAAACCCGCGCGTGGCATCAAACCATTTGACCAGACCAGACAGACGTTCGGGCGCCGCGACATGGCCATTTGTTTCTGCATCTTGATGCTCGGCCACGGCATTATCATCCTGGCCATCCTTAAGCGACTTCATGTCACTACCCCCGCAGCGAACCTAACATTATTTCGCGACGCGGCGATGATTCAATTGTCATCACTCTCTGCGTCGTCTGATACTGCAATGGTAAACCGCTTGGCAAGGTCGAAGCTATGGCCAGCACGAAGCATGGCCGAAAACTGTCGCTGGCGGAGTTTGAGGTCTGAAATCACCGGGCCATATGCGCCTATCCGTTTTCGCCGCGCATAGGTTTCAGCGGCTTTCAACGCCGTTTCTTCGTCGGGCATGACCTCAGCCGCAATATCGCGCGAGATTCCCGCGAACTGTAATGCAGCGCCAATGCGGCGGACGCCATAACCGCGCCGCGCCAGCGATACCGCCCGGGTTTCGGCAAATGCCCGATCATCGACATATCCGAGTGCTGCGCAGCGAGCGACAACATCATCAATGTCGGCAGGCGACTCTTCGGCCCATCCCCGTTCCTGAACTTTGCGCCGCAGATAAGTCGCGAGCTTGGCGCACGTCGTCGCGTAGCGCCCGACATAGTGTAGTGCGAGACGATTTAGCGCATCGGGATCAAGCGGTTTGCGTATTTTGGTGTGACGGTTAGAAGACATACGCCACGATTGTGCCACAGTCGCGCGGGATTGGGTAAAAATAACCGTCCGTAACGAGACCGGAAAAGCGGGTAGCCATTTGGAGCGTTTGTTTTGCAGCAAGTGATCGACAGACCTCAGACGTCCTCGAGTCCTACGGCCACTTCTGATGGTCTGCCGCGCCGATTTTCGGATTTCGACACGTTGGGCGATGCTCTCGATTATGCCGCACGCGGTAAACGCGGACTTAACTTTCACGATCCACGCGGCAATCTGGCGCGCGCCTATCCGTATTCCGAAATGCGTAATGACGCCCTTGCGATGGCGCGGCGCATGATCGCCTATGGGCTGAAGCCGCATGACCGTGTGGCGCTGATCGCCGAAACCGGGCCAGAGTTCGCTGCCCTGTTCTTCGGCTGTATCTATGCTGGTGCCTGGCCCGTTCCGTTGCCGTTGCCCACGTCGTTTGGTGGTCGAGAGTCATACATTGATCAGCTCGGCGTGCAGATGAAAAGTGCTGATCCTGCACTCCTGCTACACCCTGCCGAACTTGGTGCAATGGCGACCGAAGCGGCAAAGCAGGCGGGAACCGTTGCAATGGCTTGGGAGGCATTTTCAACGCGCACGGAATCGAGCGCCGCTCTTCCGACGGCACTTCCCGAAGACATCGCCTATTTGCAATATTCGAGTGGCTCCACGCGTTTTCCGCATGGGGTTGCCGTGACGCATCACGCTTTGCTCAACAATTTGTCGGCGCATTCGCATGGGATGGATTTGCAGCCCGAGGATCGCTGCGTCTCATGGCTCCCATGGTATCATGATATGGGGCTGGTCGGCTGCTTGCTGTCCCCGGTCGCGAATCAGGTATCTACGGACTACCTGAAAACCGAAGATTTTGCGCGTCGGCCGCTCGCCTGGCTTGACCTCATCAGCCGCAACACGGGAACCACGCTCAGCTATTCGCCAACCTTTGGTTATGACATTTGCTCGCGCCGCATCTCAAGCCAAAGCCACCCGGCAGATCGCTTCGATCTGTCACGCTGGCGCGTTGCCGGCAACGGCGCCGATATGATCCGCCCTGACGTCATGCAAGCATTTGTGGATGCTTTCGGCGCTGCAGGGTTCAAGGCGTCCGCATTCCTGCCAAGTTACGGACTTGCAGAAGCAACATTGGCCGTTTCGATCATGCCGCCCGGCGAAGGCATCGTCGTTGAGCTGGTCGAAGAAACCGAACTTTCAGGTGACACTGCGGAATATGGTCGTCCCCGGCGTTATCGTGCCATCGTCAACTGTGGCAAGCCGGTCAAGGACATGGCTGTTGAAGTCCGCGATGATAATGGTAGCGTCGTTTCGGAACGCGCGATCGGCAAGGT
>JAYWFN010000305.1:0-6946 GCA_043778785.1 Sphingomonas sp.
GATCCCCTTCGCTTTCCCCCAGCTGCGCGCTGCCGTGTAGCCCAAATAGCCCGTGCCAAAGAGCGCCCACATCGGTTCGGGAATGCCGTTCAGATAGGCGTTCATGCCGTCGGCGATTCCCTTTGCCATATCGGGGCGGACGGCCGCGATGAGGCCCATCGGGATCGCCCACAGGATCATCGTATACATGACGTAAAGAAAGCTCGGGCGCGCGCGGCTGGTCCACGGGTCGGTGCTTTGCGCTTCGGCGACAATCGCGGTCATCTGCGTTTTGATCGCATCCATTTCCTGACTGCCCTGCATTTTGAGCAGTTCGAGTTTGGCCGCGTCGCGCGCGCGGGGATCGGGAATGATCTTGTCGATCAGGCCGGCAATCGGGCTGATCAGGGCATCGAGGATGGGCATGTTCATCTCCAAAGGTTACAAAGGTTACACTATGACAGCCATAGAATTTAACCCAAACGGTTCGCGAGCCAGCCATAGAGGAATGCTTCATTCGCGGGGCGACGCTCGGCGAGGTCGAGGTAGCGTTCGCCCTGAAGCGCCTCGAGCGCTTTCATCAGAACCGCCTCGCCGTGCGGCGCGCGTTTCCGAAGAAACGTCGTCAGTGCCGCAACAGTCGGATCGTCGATCCGGACGCCAAGGATGATGTCAGCATAGTCCGATGCGCCGCGATTGAGCGCATTGAGCGCACGATGCAGGAACGAGACGGCGACGCCCGGCCCCATGTTGACGCCCGTATCGAAAAGTTCGGCCGCGATGTCAGGCGCCAGGTCGCCGATCCGGTCAAAGCCGGGGCGAGCCCAATAGATGCGCTTGTAAAGCGCGACGGCGTCCTCACGCGGGAAGGTTCGCATGTCGCCGCGATAGCCGTGCGCACGGGCGACGGCTTCGGTAATGCCCCAGCGCGTTGCGCCGCCGCGATCCGCCGGGTGGTTCGAATAGCCGCCTTCGCGGCCGATGACGTCGTCGATCAGTTTGTCCACGTCCATATCGTTGCTCCTGTTACGACTCGAACGCTAACCGATCTGGTTTTATGTAGGACAGCGGTTTTTTTGTGGGGTGCATAGACGCCGCCCGCATCCTATCTGTTGGCCACCCAGAGCAAGGAGCATGACATGGCCGACGCCCCCGACCCCGCGAACAACCAGCCCGCCGGTTATGTCCCACCCAAAGTCTGGATATGGGATGCGGCCAATGGCGGCCAGTTTGCCAATATCAACCGCCCCACCTCCGGCGCGACGCATGACAAGGTGCTGCCCGTCGGCAAGCATCCGTTTCAGCTGTATTCGATGGGCACGCCCAATGGCGTCAAAGTCACGATCATGCTCGAAGAGCTGCTCGCGCTCGGCCATGCGGGGGCCGACTATGACGCGTGGCTGATCAAGATCGGTGACGGTGACCAGTTCGGCAGCGGTTTCGTTGCGATCAATCCGAATTCAAAAATCCCCGCGATGATCGATCATAGCGTCAACCCGCCGGTCCGTCTGTTCGAAAGCGGGTCGATGCTGGTTTACCTCGCCGAAAAATTCGGTGCGTTCCTGCCGACCGAGACGCACAAGCGCGCCGAGACGATGAACTGGCTGATGTGGCAAATGGGCAGCGCGCCGTTTGTCGGCGGCGGGTTCGGTCATTTCTTTGCGTATGCGCCGTTCAAGATGCAATATCCGATTGATCGCTATGCGATGGAAACCAAGCGGCAATTGCATGTGCTCGACACGCATCTGGCGACCAATCAATATATGGTCGGCGATGATTACACGATTGCCGATATGGCGATCTGGCCGTGGTATGGGTCGATCATGCGCGACGCCTATGCCGCGCAGGAATTTCTCGGCGTGGGCGACTATCCGAATCTCAACCGCTGGGTCGATCTGGTTGGCGGGCGCGAGGCAGTCAAGCGCGGGCGGATGGTCAACCGCACCTTTGGCGGACCCGAGACGCAATTGCGCGAGCGGCATGATGCGGCAGACTTTGACGTGAACCGCGAGGATAGGGTGATTGCGCGGGGCGAGCGGGATTAGTTCTGGCGCGAAGGCATGGGCAAAGCCCATCCTCGTCAGTCGGCACAAGTGCCGCTGGCCGCGCTTGCGTGAAGTCGATCTAACGGTGTTAAATCGCGCCCACACGGCGCGTTGGTCGGGACGACAGGATTCGAACCTGCGACCCCCACACCCCCAGTGTGATGCGCTACCAGGCTGCGCTACGTCCCGACCGAGTTGGCGCGTCTAAGCCGGTGTGGGCGTGAAGGCAACCGTCTTCGCAGGTGCATCACAGTTGCACCAACGCATAGCCTCTGTTAATCGCGCGCTTCTGCCTATCACAGGCCACAGAAAGTCCCATGTTCATATCCCCAGCCTATGCGCAAGCCGCGACTGCAGCCCCGAGCAGCAGCACTGCCTTCTTTGTCCAGATGGCGCCGTTGCTGCTCATCTTCGTGATCTTTTATTTCCTGATGATTCGTCCGCAACAGACCGCGATGAAGAAGCACAAGGAAAAAATCGCTGCCGTGAAAAAGGGCGACAGTGTTGTCACCGGCGGCGGGCTGGTCGGCAAAGTCACACGCGTCGACGACGAACAGGTCGAAATCGAAATCGCGACCGGCGTGAAAGTAAAAGCCATTAAAGCCACGTTGAGTGACGTGACTCCACTCGGCAGCGCAAAACCGGCGAACGATTGACCGATGCAGCTTGATTTCCCGCGCTGGAAAGTCTGGGCGGTTTTGATCACGGTGCTGATCGGGATCGCGCTTGCCGTGCCAAACTTCTTTCCGAAAGCCGTGACGGCGGGGTGGCCGAGCTTCGTGCCGACCGCGCGTTTCAACTATGGTCTGGATTTGCAGGGCGGCAGCCACTTGTTGCTCGAGGCGGAAACCACCGACGTTGCCAAGCAGAAGATCGAAGCGATGGAAGAAGTGCTGCGCACCGAGTTCCGCCGCGCGACACCGCGCATCGAAATCGGCGATATATCGACGACCGACGGCAAGCTGAGTTTCTTTGTCCGCGACGTCACGCAGCTTGATGCCGCAATGGAAATTGCACGCAAACAAAGCAATCCGGTCGGCATCGGCGGGCAGCGCGACTGGGATGTTGCCGTTGTTGATTCGACGCGGCTGGTCATGACGCCGAGTGCTGCAGGCATTGCCAAAGCGGTCAACGATGCGCTCGATACGGCGCGCGAAGTCGTTGCCAAACGTATCGACCCGACCGGGACAAGCGAAGCGACGGTGATCCGTCAGGGCAGCAACCGCATTCTTGTCCAGGTGCCGGGGCTCCAGGATCCCGAAGGCTTGAAGGCGCTGCTCGGCAAGACCGCGAAGCTCGAATTCAAGCTGGTCGACCTGACAGCGGATGATGCCCAAGTGGCGCAGGGCCGCGCCCCGCCGGGCAGCCAGATTTTGCCTTATCCCGGCAATCCCGCCGGGCCGCCGGTCATCGCGGTCAAGCGCCGCGTCATGGTTTCGGGCGACGAGCTGATCGATGCGCAGACCGGCAATGACCAGCAGTCGAACGCCCCGATCGTCAACATCCGTTTTGATGGCCAGGGTGGCCGCCGCTTTGCCCGCGTGACGCAGGAAAATGTCGGCAAGCCTTTTGCCATGATCCTAGACGGGGTTGTGCTGTCGGCACCGAACATCAACGAACCGATCCTCGGCGGGCAGGCACAGATTTCGGGCAACTTCACGACCGAGAGCGCCCAGCAACTGGCGATTTCGCTGCGGTCCGGCAAATTGCCGGTCGCGCTCAAGGTGGTCGAGGAATCAAGCGTCAGTGCCGAGCTTGGGCAGGATTCAATCGACAAGGGCGTGCTGGCGGCAACGCTGGCGACCGCCGCCCTGATCTTCTACATGGTCATCACCTATTTCCGGTTTGGCGTTTACACCACCGCGGCGCTCTTCCTGAACGCCATTCTCGTAATCGCGGGCATGTCGCTCATCGGCGCAACGCTCACGCTGCCGGGGATTGCCGGGTTCGTGCTGACCATCGGCGCGGCGGTTGATGCGAACGTGCTTATCAACGAGCGCATCCGCGAAGAGATACGGCGCGGACGACAGACGCTCGCGGCCGTCGAGTTTGGCTACAAGGAAGCATCGACAGCGATTTTCGATGCCAACATCACCAACGTCATCTCGGCGCTGATTCTGTTCTGGTTCGGCTCCGGCCCCATCAAGGGCTTCGCGGTCGTGCTGGCGATCGGCATCGTGACATCGGTATTTACAGGCGTTACGTTCACACGACTTCTGGTTGCTGATTATCTGCGGCGCGACCGTCCCCAGATGCTCAATTTGTAAGGCTGCGCCGATGCGTCCCCTAAAAATCGTTCCCGACAACACCAATTTCCGCTTTCTGCGCTGGCGCTGGGTTGCGCTCGCCTTGTCGGTCATCCTCATGACTGCATCGATTGCGCTCGTGGCAACGCGCGGGCTGAACTGGGGCGTCGATTTTGTCGGCGGACAACAAATGCGCATTACGTTTGCGCAAACGCCGGACATCGGCACCTTGCGCAGTCGGCTCGGTGCACTCAATGTCGGTGATGTGACGATTCAGCAGCTTTCGGACAAGCGCACTGTCGACATCCGCGTGCCGCTTGAGGGGAGCCAAAATCCGATCGGCAAATGCCTCAGCGGCAACAATGCAAATGCCCTTGGCGCGGACACGAACAAGATCGCGTCGGCGGTTCGCACCGAGATCATAAAATCCTATCTGGGTGTCAATGTCGGTTCGGTTAATTCGGTGTCGGGTAAGGTCGGATGCGAACTGTTTTCAACCGGATCGCTCGCCCTTGCGCTCGCGATGGCCGGCATTGCGCTGTTCATCTGGTTTCGTTTCGAGTGGCAGTTCGGCATTGGTGCCTTGGTTACGCTGGCGCATGACGTGGTTCTGACTTTCGGCTTCTTTGCGCTCACGCAACTGCAATTCGACCTTAATGTCGTAGCAGCGATCCTGACCATCATCGGCTATTCGCTGAACGACACGATCGTCTGTTATGACCGGATTCGCGAAAACCTGCGTAAATACCGATCGATGGATATGAAATCGCTGATCGACCTGTCGACCAACGAAACGCTGTCACGCACCGTCACGACCTCGCTGTCGCTGGTCATCACGCTGGCGATCCTGCTTCTTGTTGGACCCGACTCCATTTACGGTTTCACCGCGGCGATGTTGCTGGGCATTGTCATTGGCACATTCTCCTCTTTCTATATTTCCAACCCCGCGCTCGTCTGGTTGAAAGTCACGTCGGACAGCTTCCTTGAAAAAGGGGCCGTCCGTCCCGGCGCGAACCCTGATGCAGAGCGCGTGACCCAGCGCGATAAATAGTGCCGACGCTCGAGCGTAATGATCGCGCGGACGGCCCAGCGATAACCGGCTTTGCGGGATTGCTCATCAAGATTGATGGCGTAGCGCGCATGGGTGGCGTGATCCTGACGCCCGAATCGGTGTTTGACTGGAACGGCGGGGATTTCGAAATCGCGGTGACAGATCCGCTGCCCGAGTTTATTTTACTGGGCACCGGCGCGACGCTCGAACGCCCGACGCCTACCATTATCAACGTCTATGAATCCCGCGGCATCGGCATCGAAGCCATGGACACGCGCGCCGCCGCCCGCGCCTGGGGTGTGCTCCGCGCCGAGGGTCGCTGGATCAGCGCCGCGCTGATGCCGTTGTGACCCCCGCAGTGCTGAGCTTGTCGAAGCACGCTTAACGCGAACCGTCCTTCGACATGCTCAGGACTGCGGTTCAAACCAGCGCTGACAAATGATCAAAGAGTGCTTTCGTATTGGCTTCCCAGCTGAAGCGGCCAACCGTTGCCGCCACAGCATCACGGTCCGCATCGCGCGCCAGAATCTGCTGTATCGCGTCTGCCACTGACGCCGGATCGGGCGTCGCCAGCACCCCCGCCTCGGGCCGGTCCAGCACTTCGCGCGCGCCACCAACATCCGGAATCACCACCGGTGTTCCGGATGCCAGCGCTTCGACCCAGGCATTCGCCAGTCCTTCGGATGCCGACATCAGGACCATCGCGTCGGCCGCCGCCAGCCAATCGGCAATCACGTCGTGCGGCTGGCTGCCAAGAAAGCGGACGCGCGCACCGAGCGGCACGGCTTGCGTTTCCAGCGCAGCGCGATCCGTTCCCTCCCCGATAACGACAAGCGTTGCTTCGGGCACTTGCTTCATGGCGTCGATAACGATGCGATGCCCCTTGCGCTCGATCAGTGCACCGACGCTGATCAGCAGCGGACCCGATAGGCCCAGCGCCGCTTTCGCCACTGCACGGTCGCGAACATGAAACCGGTCGCGGTCAATCCCGGTATAATGCACGGTGATCCGGTCTTCAGGCATACCCAGCGAGACCATATCGGCCTGTAGTGCCGCCGACACCGCGAGCATCCCGTCGGCTGCCTGCCCCGCCGCGATCACTTGTGCCGCCGTCGCCGGGTTCTTTCCCCAATAATGAATATCCGCCCCGCGCGCCTTGATCGAGACGGGCACGCCGAGCGCCTTACCCAAAGCAATCGCGGCGGGGCCATCGGGCCAGAAAAACTCGGCATCGATGACATCGAACGGGAAGTCTTCATGCAACGATTTCAGGACACGGCGTTGAGACCGGGCGAGCAATTTTGCATCAAACCTCGCCCCCACCACCGGCAAATGGACAAAAGGCATGCGGTAGATGGTTACACCGTTGCGATGCTCACACCACGGTAGCCGGTCCAGCATCCGATAGCGCTCGATCAGCCGACCGATCAGCGGTGGCGTTCCCCACGGGACCATAACCCGCAGATCAACATCGGAATGCGCCGCCAGCCCGCGCGTCTGATATTCGACAAACGGCCCGAAATTGGGCCGCGACGCATCGGGGTAAAGCGTGCTGAGAGTGAGAACACGGAGCATCTCCTTTGGTGGTTAGCATAGCGCCAGTTGCTAAAGAAACCCGCAGTCCT
>JAYWFN010000306.1:0-16645 GCA_043778785.1 Sphingomonas sp.
TCGAAATCCTTCGGGTCGTGCATTTCGACAATTTGAAGACCGTGCTGGCGGTCAACGCTTATCGGGGTGATGCGACGCAGGTCATCATGCCGTTGCGTGACATTATTGCAGACGCTCTGCGGTTAAGGTCGTCTGGCCTCCTGCTGTCGCACAATCATCCCTCGGGCGATCCAACGCCGAGCCGCGACGATATATTGGCGACGCATCAATTGACCCGGGTAGCGGAAGCGCTCGGCATAAAGATGCACGACCATATTGTGTCCGGCGCGGGACGCAGTGTCAGTTTCCGGGCAGCGGGGCTGCTGTAGGCACCCGAACGTCGAACGCGATTGTCAGCCGCTCACCATCATCGAACGGGATCGTGCCATGCCACAATGTCGATGGAAAAAGCACGAGGCGACCGGGTTTGGGTTCGAGCTGCGAGTAAGCTGGTAAGTCGAGACCAAGTTCGGGCGGGGGCGCACCGAATTCGATCCAGCCTTTGGGCGACGCGTCGAGCTTCGGCAACGCGACATAGAGCGCCGAGCTGATCCAGCCGCGCGTGTGCGTGTGGCGGCTGTGAAAGCCCTGCGCGGCAAGGCGGACGGACCAGCTTCCTTCGAAGCGGATCGGCTGGTCGCGCCGTGGGGCGAGCAGCGGATGCGTCGCGTCCGGTAGCGGGAGTCGGGCGATGTAGGCGGTGATCGCAACCGCAACTTTTGCGCGCGCGTTCTGGATCGCCGGGTCATGGCGGAAGAACAGTTGCCCGCTGGTTTGCGTGCCGCCGCGCACCGATTGTTCGGGATAGGGCGCTTTGGCGGTGTGCAGGCGGTTGAGCGTGGCGGAGAGATCGGCAAGCTCCTGCGCGGTGAAGTCGAGATCGAAGCTGCGGATCGGCGGCGGGGCACCGTCGAGCCATTCGGCGCGCGGGTCGCCGGTCATCCGCCAGAGAAGCGACAGATAGGGCCAGAAGATCGCAGCCGTTGGCGTGCCGATATGGCGCTCGGCCACGGCCTTGGCCCGCGCCATGTCGCCGAGGCGCAGGGCATGGCGGATGCGCGCAATGTCAAGGCCGGGGTCGGCGATGTCGGCGACGCCGTCGAACAGGGTCGGGTCGCCCGCACCATCGCCCGATTCACTGGCAATATAGGTCCGCGCGCTGCGCAACGCCGGTTTGTCGCCGAACATTGCCAGTGCGTCCGCGACGACGGCGCGTGCGCCGGCCCATTTGCGCGTCACCGACAGCGCCTGAAACCACGCCAGCCGAAGCGAGAGATTGCCGGGGTCGCGCTGACACGCCTCGGCATAGCTTCGCGCGGGGTTGGCCTCGCCCGACGTTACCCGCAAATTGCCGAGCAGCTGATGGCCATCGAGCCAGCCGGGATTCGCCGCAAGTGTGTTTTCGAGCAGTGCCGTGGCGGTGGCGAGATCGCCTGCTTCGGCGAGCGCATTGGCGTATCCCCGGATCAGCGCCGGGCTGTCGGGATTGAGAGGAGCGGCGGCCGCAAACAAATCAGTGGCGGGGCGCCCGGTTTCGAGCGCAATCTGAGCGACGGCAAATGCCGATTGGGGATCACTGCGGTCAGCGCGCTGGATTGCCGCCCATGCCGCTTCCATGTCCTGCGCGTCGCGATGTGCCAGCGCTTGGTGCAGGAACTTGTTCAGACCGCCGCTGCCTTGCAATGCTGGTCGATGAACGCCTGGTGCGTGGGCAACCGATCGGCTTCCGCCGCCATTGCGGCGCGCAACTTGCCGAGCCACTCGCGGCCATTGGTGTTGCGGAAATCAATGAGCGGATCGGTGCGTTCTGGCATGTTGAACTGGCCGACATGGACGGCGAGCCAGCTCGGCGCACCGAACAGATCGGCATCGCGCGCGAGCAGGCGGCCATATTTGCGGAAATGGTCGATCTTCCACTGCAGTGTGTCGGGAATGCTCATCGCTGCGCAGTACCGCCACAGCTCGGCGTCGTCGCGCGTCGTCAGCTTGTAATGGAGGATCAGGAAGTCGCGGATCCGCTCATATTCGTTGGTTGCGATGCGATTATATTCATCGGTAATCATCGGATCGAAATCGCGGTCGGGAAAAAGCGCAAGCAATTTGGAGATGCCCGCTTGAATGAGGTGCAGGCTGGTCGATTCGAGTGGCTCCATAAACCCGCTCGACAGGCCGATGGCGATGACATTCTTGTTCCAGAACTTGCGCCGCATACCGGTCGTGAAGCGCAAGGGACGCGGATCGGCGAGGGCTTTGCCGTCCAAGTTGGCAAGCAGCGTTTCGGCCGCGCGATCATCGCTGATCTGCTGGCTCGAATAGACATAGCCGTTGCCGGTGCGGTGCTGAAGCGGAATGCGCCACTGCCACCCCGCCTCGCGTGCGGTGCTCCGCGTGTAGGGCGTGAAATCAGATACGGACTCGCACGGTACGGCCATTGCGCGGTCCGCGGGCAGCCAGTGCGTCCAGTCGTCATAACCGGTCTTGAGCGCGCCCTCGATCAGCAGCCCGCGAAAGCCCGAGCAATCGATGAACAGGTCAGCCGCCAGCACCCGACCGTCGTCCATCGTCACGCTGTCGATATGGCCGGTTTCGCCGTTCAGCGTCACATCGTCGACTTTGCCTTCGACGCGCGCAACGCCGCGCTCTTCTGAATAGGCGCGCAGATAAGCGGCATAGAGTCCGGCATCGAAATGATAGGCATATTCATAGGTCGATAGCACATTGCGCTGATCGGGCGACGGCGGCGCGAATTTGCCCCGGCTCGCGGCGGCCCAGGCCATGCAATGATCGTCGAGCTTCGAGCCATCCTTTTGGTGCAACCAGTGCTGGTGCACTTCGGCAATGTCGAACGGGCGGCCATAGCTGCCGAAAGGATGGAAATAGCGGTGGCCGAGCCGCGCCCAGTCGACGAATTCGATGCCGAGCTTGAAGGACCCCTGCGTGCGCTTGACGAATTCGCGCTCGTCGATGCCGAGCGTCTGGTTGAAGAGCTTGATCGGCGGGATTGTTGCCTCGCCGACGCCGACCGTGCCGATTTCTTCGGATTCGATCAGCGTGATGTCACAGCCGTGGCTGAGGCTGTTCGACAGCGCCGCTGCCGTCATCCAGCCCGACGAGCCGCCGCCGACGATGACGATACTGCGGATCGCGCGGTCGTTGGTGGTCATGCCTTGATCCATCGCTTTGCCTTAACCGGTTTTCCTGAAGCACAAAAGAAATCGGGTGCGCCTGCTGTTGCAGTGCGCACCCGACAGGAGACCAGTGCGACCCGGTCGGGAGTTAACCGTTTAGAACTTGTAGCGAACCGAGGCCTGCAGCGTGCGGCCATAAACGGCGCTTGAGTCGAGGATCACACTCGTTGGGCTCAATGTCTGCTGCACGTTCGCACCGGCGGGATAGCCGATCCGGTTGAACAGATTGTTGACGTTCAGGCCGATCTCAAGGCCCTGCATTGGCCGCACGGTCACGAAGCCATTCACGAATGCCGAGCTGCCGAGCTTGATCGTGTTCGCATCACTCGTCCAGATCGAGCTTTGCCCGTTGAGCGAGAACCCGACGGCGGCAATGCCGGCATCATAAGATGGCGCAATCAGGTAAGCGAACTTTGGAATTCCTGCGGGAACCGTGCCCGTATTCAGCAACTTTGGATCAGTATACGTCGCAAATCCGTTCAGGCGGAATCCCGCGACATTGACGTTGTAAACAACTTCAAGGCCTTGCGATTTGTAACGGTTGCTGATGTTGGGATCGAGCGGCGGGTTACGACTGGCCCGCGTGAAGTCATAGTTATTTTCAGTCAGCTGTGACCGGAAATATGTTGCTTCGACATTGTAGCTACCGCCACCGAGGCGTCCGCGATGCTTCACGCCGATTTCCTGTTGTTTCAGGAAGTTCAGTGAAATCGCATTGCCCTTTTGAGTCAGAGCGCCGCTTGCGGTAAAGTTGCCGCCGTAAAGCAGGCGATCCGCGTTGAAACGGCCGCCACGGCTGGCGCGAACAAAAACGCTCGTATCATCGTTGACGGCATAAAGCGCACCGATTGACCATGACGTGTAGCTCTTGGTGTAATCGAGTACTTCGTTGACCGCTGTGCTGGTCTGCAAAGTGGGAATGTTTGCTGTTCCCAGCGCATCGGTCACGGCAATGGTCTGACCGGTTGCGACTGGAGAAAACGAGTTACCCGCCGCCTTCACCGAATCGAACCGGATACTGCCATCAAGATCAAGTCCGCCAACTTTGACGCCGACATTCAAATAGGGCGCCGTGTCGGTATATGTCAGGTCATACTGGCGACCGCCGCAGCATCCGCCCCACTGGTTGTTGTACCCCGTCAGGCCATTCGCTGACAGCTGCGTGCCCGTGCCATTTGGCCCCGAAAAGATGTCGAGCGGCGCGTTGTCGCTGTTGGCTTCAAGCGCTTGCGTATAGTTGCTGATGCGCCAGTCCATCGAAATGTTCTGCCGCATGTAGAACAAGCCGCCCTTCACATCGATCTTGGCATTGCTGCCGACATCGAACTTTCCGTTGGCGACGAAATTGTTCACGACACTGCCGGTGTCGCGCATCCGGGTATAGGCCAGCGCGCTGTTGCTGAAATAGGGCCCAGTATAGACCTTGCCCTTGTTCGGACCAGCCGCGTAAACGAACGATCCGACGATGCGGTTGTCCTTGCCCGTTGGGTTCACAACAGACGCGAAAACAGGTGAGCTTGCTACGCCGAACGCACTGTCGAATGTCTGTCCGATAGCACCAGCAAGGATGCCCTCATTGGTAAAGTGATTGGCAAACACACCACTTTGCGACGTGTAACGTGCGCTGTCGGTCACTGAGAAATTATCGCCGAACTCATAGTGGAATTCACCACCGACCGCGGTTGCGACCGGATGGATGCCCTCGTTCGTGACGCGCTCAAGGCCGTTCTGGCCCAGAATCTGGAAGTTCTGATTATAGACGTTGGCACTTGAATAGCGGCGCGGATCGAGGTTGCCGAGATTGGCATAGCCCGTGACCTTGTTGCCGCTGACTGTGGCCAGCGACGGCATCGATGTGTTCGTCGGCTCGCGATCGTCGAGGCGCTTGAAGTTCAGGCGGAGATAGCCGCGATCATCGGCAAATTCCTTCGTGATGTTCGCTTTGATCTGATAGCCGCGCACAGCGTTGTAGCCGATGTGGCTCGGTCCGTTGCCGTCCTTGATAAAGCCACCGATGTGATAGCGCAGTGTATCGTTGATGCGGCCGCCATAATCAAAATCGAGTTTGACTTCGCGGAAGTTCAGACCGGAGGATAGGCCGACTGCGCCGCCTTCGGTTGTGCCCGTCTTGCTGATATAGTTGATCACGGCGCCCGGCGCTTGCGACGCAAATGTTGAAGCTGAACCACCGCGCACGGCTTCAACGCGTTCAACATTGCTGTCGAAACGCACCCAGTAATCATTGTTACCGAACTGGATGTCACCGAACAATACGGTGGGCAGGCCGTCTTCCTGCAGCTGGACATATTCCGAACCGCCGGTCGAAACTGGAATGCCGCGAACACCGATGTTGGCATTGCCGCCAGCGCCAGCGGTGCCGCTGGTTTGGATGCCGGGGATCAGGCGAAGCACTTCGGCTTCCGAACGCGGTGTGAAATTCTGGATGAGATCCTGGCTCAGGCTCGAAACCGATATCGAACTGCGCAGCTGTGTCTTGTCGCGGCCCGATGCGGTCACGACGATTTCATCGAGACCACCGGTGTCGTCGGCAGCAGGCGTCGCGGCGGGCGCTGCCGTATTCTGGGCGAGAGCAGGCACAGCAGCGACAAGCGCCAGGCCGAGTGCGAAGCCAGAGACTCCAGTGCGATAGGTAGCGACAGTCATTGTGATCCTCCCCGGGACGATGGATTTGAGGCGGGCTGACACCCGTTCCAATCCTGCCCATATCCTTTTAGCAATCGATTGCAAGTTAATTTGCAATCGATTTCTATTTCTTTTTGCCGAATGGCTTGCACCGTTAAGCAATATCCGCACACTATGGCATATATGACACAAGACGCCGGGATCGCTCCAATTAAACGCATCCGCAACATCGCCGAACTCGCCGAACTCGCGGGCGTTTCGCCAGGAACGGTGTCGCGCGCGCTGAGTGGGGCGGGGCTTATCAGCGCTAAGACGCGGACGCGCATTCAGGAACTGGCGCAAATGCACGGGTTTACCCCGAATGCAATGGCGCGCAATCTGCGCATCCAGCGGACGGGGGCGATTGGCGTCGTCATTCCGTTGGGTCACGAAGTCGGCCAGCATATTTCCGACCCGTTCTTCATGACGATGCTGGGGCACCTTGCCGATGCGTTGACTGAACGGGGCTATGACCTGCTGCTGTCACGGGTGATCCCGCAAGGCGCAGACTGGCTCGACCGTATTGTTGATTCGGGGCGCGTCGATGGCGTGATCGTGATCGGCCAGTCGGATCAGGCTGAAACGCTTGACCGCGTGGCCGCGCGTTATCGTCCGCTTGTGGTGTGGGGCGGCCATGTTTCGGGACAGGTTCATTGTTCGGTTGGTTCGGATAATCTGCTCGGCGGCGACATCGCGACAACCCATCTGATCGAGCGCGGCTGCCGCCACATTGCCTTTTTCGGGGATGCGCGCGCGCAGGAAATTGCCCAGCGACTTGCCGGTTGTCGGGCAGCAATGCAACGCGCGGGCATTGCGGATGGCCTGCGCATTTTCCCCGCGCACCTGACCGCCGATGACGCACATCCAAACATCGCCGTTTTCCTGAATGAAAGCGACGCGCGACCGCAAGGCATCGTCGCGGTGTCCGACGTGGTGGCGATGAGTGCGCTTCACGCGCTGACCGAGCGCGGTATCGCGGTGCCCGATCAGGTTCGCGTCATCGGTTATGACGATTTGCCGATCGCACAACAGACCGTGCCTCGTCTGACGACCGTGCGACAGGATTTTGCCGGCGGTGCGGCGCATCTGGTCGATCTGCTGTTGCGCCGGATCGCGGGCGAAGACCCCGGATCGATTGTCATGAAGCCTGAACTGGTCACGCGGCTTTCGACTTAGACTTTGGTTGCAAACCAGATGACATGCTTTGGCCCCTTGCCGTTGCTGCGCGCGCGCACGGCAACTTCCTCGACCGCAAAACCGCTGTCTCTCAATCGCCGCGCAAATACGGCGTCGGGTGCGGCAGACCATATCGCCACGACGCCACCCGGCTTGAGCGCGGCTTTTGCTTTGGCGAGTCCCGCCATCGAATAAATCCGGTCGTTGGCCACGCGCGACAGGCCATCGGGGCCATTATCGACGTCAAGCAGGATCGCGTCATAGCGCCCCGTGCCGCCCGCGATGACGGCGGTCACGTCGTCCAGAACAAGCGTGACGCGGGGATCGTCGAGACAGCCACCGGCAAGGTCCGCCATTGGCCCGCGCGCCCAATCGATGATTTCAGGCACCAGTTCCAACACCGTCACGCGTGACTCTGGCGGCAGGATGGCCAATGCCGCGCGCAGCGTAAACCCCATGCCATAGCCCCCGATGAGCATGTGCGGCGAGGCCGTGTTGCGCAATCGATCAATGGTCATCACGGCCAGCGCTTCTTCGGATCCGCTCATCCGGCTGTTCATCAATTCGTTGCGGCCAAGCACAATCATGAAATCGCCGCCGCGCTGGAACAGGCGAAGGTCGTTGCCGCCTGGGATTATTGCGGTCGCGAACAGGGTTCTTGGCTGCATGTATTTTTATCCCGAATTGCGTCGAAACGTGCCGGTGCCTGCGAGACACGGCTTGCACAATGGCTAATCTTCCCTATCGGCGAACCAACATCGCATTCGTTCCGCGATCCTCTTCAAATCTGGAAGCCCGTTTCTTATGCCGTCGTTCAAACAGCCGACCTTTCAAGAGCGCACGGCGCTTGCCGCCAAAGCCAAGCAGGCGGCGCTTGAAAAGCTGCGCGCAAAGCCACCCGTCGATGAAGCTGTGCTGGCCGAACGGCGCGCGGCGGCACAGGCTCGTGAAGCGGCACAAGTGAAAGCGCGCGAAGAAAAGCGCGCCGCGCTTGCGCTGGAAAAAGCACAGAAGGATGCGCTTAAGGCCGAGGAAGCCGTGG
The DNA here is from genome assembly GCA_043778785.1 of Sphingomonas sp. GTDB lineage: Bacteria > Pseudomonadota > Alphaproteobacteria > Sphingomonadales > Sphingomonadaceae > Sphingomonas_O. The sequence goes on from JAYWFN010000306.1 coordinate 8,068, forward strand.
CGTCGGCGGGGCTTAGCGAAGAAGAGCAGAAGGCCATCCGAGATGCAAAATACGCCGCGCGCAAAAATCGCGTCGGCAAGCGTTAACCGACGATCCGCGTCGTATCGCCGTCAAGCGCGATCCGGAACGCCGGGGCGGCCGTTGCGCCAAAATGTGACCGGATCAGCTCGGGACGGTCAGCCAGCTTGTGGCCCGCCATGCCCCAATAATCGACAAAACTGACGACCTCGAGCGTATCGAGGACCAGCCAGCTATAGCCCTGCGTCGGTTCACTCACGGGATTTGCCGCGACAAGACCGGTGCCGTTAAGCGGGCGATAGGGGCCATATAAATTGTCTGCCACGGCCCCGTAAAGGCCGTTCGGTCCGTTCGGTCCGTTGGGCGCAAAGACATGGCGCTGCGTCGACCAGAACAGATAATAGAGTCCATCGCGGAACAGGACATGCGGCCGTTCGAGTTCATTGCACAGGCCGAGCGCCGAATAGATCGGCGGCTGCAACGCCCAGCCGGTCGCGTCGCGGCGGATCAGGCCGATGACGCCGTTGAACATATGATCATTGGTGCCGTCCGATCCGGTGAAGACCAGATAGTCGTGCCCATCGGCAGGATCGCGGAAATAGCTGGGATCGCGAAATCCCTTGATCATTCCCGGCACGCCTGGGTCGTTGCGGGTATCGACATAATGATGCCCGTCGCTGGCGACGATTTCGGTCGGGCGTGTCCAGCCGTCAATGGCGCGCGCATCGCCGCGCAACGTGCCGCTGGTTTCAAACAAGCGTTGCTCGAACGAAAACGGGTCGCCTGGTCGCCCCGTCGCAGTGAAATAGAGCGTGACTGTCTGCCTGTCGTCACCAAGGATGGCCGAGCCGGCCCACTCGCGAGTGCCCGGCGCCAACCCATCGGGCAAAAGATCGCCACAATCGGTCCAGCTGTCACCGCTCTGCGCGATCAGCCGGATGCGCGCTTCGCCGTGACGCAATGCTGGATCGGGCAGGATGCGCGACGACAGCATCATCCACAGGATCGTCCCGTCGAAATCGACTGTGCGGCCATTACGGTCCTGAACCGGCCACGAATCCCACAAATCACGGTTCGGCACGAGCCGCCGCACATCGGCTTCGTGGATGACGGAGATTGTAGGAAAGTCGGCATCTGTAAGGCGCGCAACGTCGTCGGCGGTCCAGCGCGCGGCTTTTACGATTTGCTGCGCACTCGTCATTCACGCGACCCCCTCTATGCTTGGGACGCTGTGTAACGTCACTTCCGAAGATTTCAACAATCGATTGCAATTATGCAAGGCTGTGCTGTCATGCCGTCTGCAATACAGGCTGCTTCTGCTGTATCCGCGACACGGCCAACGCCGCACACACCATCAATACGCCGCTTAATCGAAGCACGTTGCGCGGATCACCGCCAAAGACCGAGTCGTAAAGAAACGGCATCGTGAAGGCATAGAGGATCATCGGCGCGCAGATCATGACGTTGAACAGCCCCATATAAACGCCGGTGCGCTCGGCCGGGATGCTGTTGGCCAGCACGATATAGGGATTGCCCATGATGCTGGCCCAGCCGATGCCGAAGCCGATGGCCGGCACGAAAATCAGCATTGGATCGTTGATCATCGGCAGCGCAAAAAAGGCGACGGCCATTGCCAGCAGCGACAGCATGTGAAGCTGCGCCGCGCCGATGCGCCGGGCAATCATTGGCATGCACAGCGCGACCAGAAAGGCGATGAAATTATAGAGCGCACCGACTTTGCCATAAAGCAATTGTGATTGCTGGAAGGCCACGGACTGATTGTCCGCCGTGTCGAACACCGATCGCGCCACCGAATTATTGGCATAGCCCCACAGTCCGCACATCGCATACCATTGGAACAGGCTCATCCACGCCATCGTCCGCATCGCCGCGGGCATGTCCTTCACCGCGCCGAAAATCTCGCTGAAGGTGGCGCCGATGCTTTTGGGCAGTGCGGCGATACGTGTCTGTTCTTCGTCGCTCAACGGCAATTCGGGAACACTCAGGATCGACCACAATATGGTCACGATCGATAATCCCGCGCCGATCCAGAATGAAATCAGGACAAATTGGGGAATACCGCCGCCGGCCGCGCCGGTTTGTGACACGCCAAGGCCGACAAGGATCGAGGGGCTGAGGTAGGCCAGCGTCTGCGCAAGCCCGGTAAACGCGCTTTGCGTCAGAAAGCCGACGCCGCGCTGATCGGGGTTCAGCCGGTCATTCACATAGGCGCGATAGGGCTCCATCGTGACGTTGTTGCCGACGTCGAGCAGGAACATCAGCGAAAACGCCATGATGATCGCGCTCGACAGCGGCATCAGGAACAGGCCGAGCGAACACATGACTGCACCGATCAGGAAATAGGGCGTGCGCCGCCCCCATTTGCCGCCCGTGCGGTCGCTCATCACGCCGATGATCGGCTGGACGATGAGGCCGGTGAGTGGCCCGGCAATCCCCAGCCACGAAAAATCCTTTTCGGCAGCGCCCAGATAGCCCCAGATCGGCGACATATTTGCTTGCTGCAGGCCGAACGAGAATTGCAGGCCGAGGAACCCGAGGTTCATCTGCAAAATCCGCCCCCAGGACAGATGTGGTTTCAAAGCCGTCATCGTCATCAAATATCCTCCCGCGCGAAACCGTCATTGCGACGCGCCTTTGTCTTAAGGCTAACAGGCGCGGACAAGTTTGCAACAATCGATTGCAATAGACGGCACCCCGAGATCGCTCTATGCCACCGGAATGCGGCTTGGCACTTGCTATTATCCTGAACATTGGCCCGAAGACTGGTGGGCCGATGATGCGCGGCGGATGGCCGACATGGGCTTGTCGCGCGTGCGGATCGGCGAATTTGCGTGGCGCCGGATCGAACCGGAACCGGGACGGTATGATTGGGACTGGCTCGACCGTGCGGTTGAAACGCTGCACGTCGCCGGGCTCGGGATTATCCTCGGCACACCCACCGCGACGCCGCCGCGCTGGATGCTCGACACGCTGCCCGATATGCTTGCCGTCGATGCAGACGGGCGCCCGCGCAAGTTCGGGTCGCGGCGGCATTATTGCTTTTCGCATGAGGGGTATCGGGCCGAATGCGTGCGGATCGTGACTGCGATAGCAGCGCGTTACGGCCACCATCCGGCGGTCGTCGCGTGGCAGACGGACAATGAATATGGCTGCCATGATACGGCGATCAGCTATTCGGATGCCGCCGCTTCGGGGTTTCGCGCTTGGCTCGCAGCAAAATACCGGTCAACCGATGCGCTCAACAGCGCGTGGGGCAATGTCTTCTGGTCGATGGATTACAGCGACTTTGACCAGATTGATCCGCCCAACCTGACCGTGACCGAGCCGAATCCGGCGCATGTTCTCGACTGGCGGCGCTTTTCGTCGGATCAGGTCGTCAGCTTCAACCGATTGCAGGCCGACATCCTGCGCGCAGCCTCGCCGGGGCGCGACATCGTTCACAATTATATGGGTTTTTTCACCCAGTTCGATCATCACGCTGTCTCGCGCGATCTCGATGTGGCGAGCTGGGACAGTTACCCGCTCGGTTTTCTCGAGCAATTCGGGATGTTCACGCCGCAAGAAAAAGCGCGTTATGCGCGGCAGGGGCACCCCGATATCGCCGCGTTTCACCATGATCTTTATCGCGGGATGACCGGCCGGATGTGGGTGATGGAGCAGCAGCCGGGACCAGTGAACTGGGCACGCTTCAACCCCGCGCCGCTGCCCGGCATGGTCCGGCTGTGGACGCTCGAAGCAATGGCGCATGGGGCCGAACTCGTCAGCTACTTCCGCTGGCGGCAGGCGCCGTTTGCGCAGGAGCAGATGCACAGCGGGTTGCTGCGTCCCGACCGGACCGATGATGTCGGCGCGCACGAAGCGCGCGCGGCGGCGGCGGATATTGCCGCGATTGGCGCGCTGGCCCCCGCGCCCAAATCGGTCGCGCTGGTGTTTAGTTATGAAGCAGACTGGACGATCGCGACGCAGCCGCAGGGCGCGAGTTTCACCTATCTCGATCTCGCGTTCGCGATGTACACGGCGTTGCGTCGCCTCGGTTTGAATGTCGATATTGTTGCGCCCGATACGGATGTGAGTGGTTATGCGATGATTGTCATGCCGACGCTGCCGATCCTTGACGCGCCATTGACCGACGTTGCGGTGCCGATTCTGTTTGGTCCACGCACGGGGAGCAAGACCGGGAGTTTCGCTATTCCCGACTCACTGCCGCCGGGGCCGTTGCAGAAAAAATTGCCGATCCGTGTCACGCGCGTCGAATCATCGCGCGACGAGCCGCGCTGGCGCGAGCATGTCGAAACCTCGCCTGGTGTGTCCGAATGCGACGGCGTCTATCGCAAAGACAATATCTGCTATCTGTCGCGCTGGCCGGACGCTGTGCAGCTTGCCACGCTTTTTACTGACATGGCGCGTGAGGCGGGCATCGCCACAACGATTTTGCCCGCCGACCTGCGCATCCGCCGTGCGGGCAACCTGACCTTTGCGTTCAACTATGGCCCCGATCCGTTGAACCTGATTGCGACGCTGCCCGACGCGGCCTCGTTTGACTATGTCGTCGGCGGCGCATCGCTTGCGCCTGCGTCTGTTGCTGTCTGGCGCGCAGTGGGTTAACTCACGGGCTCGACATCAGACGCGTGCAACAGCGATCAATGTCCGGACAAGGGAGAACGTCGCGCGGCCATGCAGGACAAGGCCACATCTTTTGATATTGCCCAGCTGGCAGGCGTGTCGCAGCCCACGGTGTCACGCGCCCTGCGCGGCAGCACGTCGGTCAGTGAAGCCACGCGCAAACGGATCGAAGCGATTGCCCATCAGCTGAACTACAAGGTCGACAAGAACGCGACCAATTTGCGCAGTGGCCATTCGAACACGCTCGCGCTGTTGCTGTTCGAAGACCAGACGCCCGATGACTCGCTGATCAATCCGTTTTTCCTGTCGATGCTCGGCTCGATCACGCGGACCTGTGCGCTCCGCGGTTATGATCTGCTGATCTCGTTCCAGCAGCTGTCGGGCGACTGGCATGTCGATTATGAAGACAGCCGCAAAGCCGATGGCCTGATCCTGCTCGGCTATGGCGACTATCATGATTATGAGCGGCGGCTGGGGCAACTGGTCGAACAGGGCACGCATTTCGTCCGCTGGGGATCAGTGAAGACCGGCGGACAGGAAATCGTTGTCGGGTGCGATAATGTGCAGGGCGGGCGCGACGTCACCGACCATGTGATTGCGCAGGGGCGGAAAAGTGTCGCGTTCATCGGCACTGCGACCAGCGCATGCCCCGAATTTCTGGATCGTCACACCGGCTATGCGGCCGCGCTGAAAGCGGCGGGCTTGCCGTGCAGCCTCACCTTGCAGGTCGATGCCCTCAGCAGCGAAACCGATGGGCATGACGCCGCCGTCCGCCTGCTCGCGCGCGGCGAGCCATTTGATGCGATTGTGTGCGCCAGTGACCTGATCGGGCTTGGCGCAATGCGCGCACTTCAGGCGGCCGGGCTGGTCGTGCCAAAGGATGTCGCCGTGACGGGTTTCGATGACATCCTGTCGGCGGGGCTTGCCAATCCGCCGCTCACGACAGTGACGCAACAACCGGGCGAAGCCGGTGCGTTGCTGGTCGATACCTTGCTCAAACTCGTGCGCAACGAGTCCACGGAGAGCCGGATGCTGCCGGCGCGGCTTGTCGTGCGCCGGTCGTCTGCGCCCTGATGTATTCGTATGCACAGGATTGCCGCCTTTGCTGGCCTCTGCCACGCTAAGGCATAAGATAAATCGGGGACGGTTCGGATGGAAAAGCCCAAACAAGGTTTCTGGGGCCTGTGGAATATTTCGTTCGGGTTCTTCGGGATCCAGATCGGCTTCGCGCTCCAGAACGCAAACATGTCGCGGATTTTCCAGTCGCTCGGCACCAGCCTTGATGATTTGCCCGCCTTATGGGCGGCCGCACCGCTGACCGGCCTGCTGGTGCAGCCGATTATCGGCCATATGAGCGACCGCACATGGCTGGGGCGGCTCGGTCGGCGACGGCCCTATTTTCTGGCAGGCGCTGTCCTTGCCGCCTTTGCGTTGCTGGTCATGCCCGAAGTCCCCGCGCTGCTGTTTGCGGCGATCATGCTGTGGGTGCTCGACGCATCGCTCAACATTTCGATGGAGCCGTTCCGCGCGTTTGTCGGTGATATGCTTCGGAAAGACCAGCATACAGCGGGCTATTCGGTCCAGACCGCTTTCATTGGCGCGGGCGCGGTCATCGGGTCGATCTTTCCCTATCTGCTCGATCATTTTGGCGTGTCGAACACGACGGGCGCGCACGGCATCCCCGATACCGTGCGCTACAGTTTCTGGGCGGGCGGCGTGGCTTTGCTGGCATCGGTTCTGTGGACCATCTTCACCACGAAGGAATACAGCCCCGAACAGATGCGCGGCTTCGACGGTCCTGCCGACGGGTCGGGTGAAACGATGCGCGTGCTGGCGGCGCGCTCGCTGACTGGGTCGTTTATGTGGATCGGCGCAGGGCTGGCGATTGTTCTGCTTGTTGCCGAGTTTGACTTGAAGAAAGAAGTCTATCTGCTTGGTGGTCTGCTGATGGCTTATGGTGTCGCCAGCATCGCGGCGATCCGCCTCGCCAAGGCGGGGCGCGACGACAATATGCTGAGCCATATCGTCGGTGATTTTGCGGGCATGCCGCCGGTGATGAAACAACTCGCGGTCGCACAGTTTTTCAGCTGGGCGGCGCTGTTTGTCATGTGGTTCAATACCACACCCGTCGTCGCGCAATATATGTTCGGATCGACCGACACGACGAGCGCGGCGTATAACGAAGGCGGGAACTGGGTCGGCGTGCTGTTTGCCGTCTATAATGGTGTTGCCGCGCTTGTGGCGCTGTTCGTGCTGCCGGGCCTGTCGAGGCGCTTTGGCAAGGTGCGCACGCACATGATCTGCCTGCTGTGCGGGGCGGCAGGCTATCTGAGCTTCCTGTTCATCCGCGATCCCAATCTGTTGCTGATCAGCGAAATCGGTATCGGCATCGCGTGGGCGTCGATCCTGGCCATGCCCTATGCGATCCTCGCTTCCGCTCTGCCGCAGGCGAAGCTCGGTATCTACATGGGGCTGTTCAACGTGTTCATCGTTGTGCCGCAATTGCTGGTCGCCACCGTGATGGGGAGCATCATGAAGGCGTTCTTCCCGACCGAGCCGATCTGGACGATGCTGTTTGCCGCGCTCGTGATGGGGGCTGCCGCACTGGCAATGCTGCGGGTGCGCGAACCGGCTTAAGGGCGGCGGACGAGCATTGCGTCAAGCTTTGCCCGATGGTCATCGGAAAACGCGACTGGCCCGCTGGCATCGGTATAGACCAAAGTCGTTTCGCATGTGGCGACGCATATGCCGCCCTGAAACGCGGCCGAGAAGATGCTCCACGACTTTGTGCCGATCGCGCCGATACCGCTGGCCACCGTGACAGGCGCAGGATGATGCGCTTCGGCGAGATAGGCCAGATCAACACCGGCGATCAGCCAGCGGATACCCTTATGGTCCCGGTGCAGATCGAGCGTGCGATTAAATTGCCCGCGCCCCTCCTCGAACAGCCCCGCCATCGACACATTGTTGATATGACCAAGCAGATCGAGATCGGCCCAGCGCGTCGGGATGTCGGTCGTGAAAGGATAGGCGGCGGGGTTGAGCCGCCAGCTTTCCGGTTTTGCCATCAGCGCCCACCCTTCATCGTGGCGCCATCCGGATCGCCCCGTCGAGGCGGACATCCTCGCCATTGAAATAGCCATTCTCGATCATCGTCACGGCGAGATGCGCATATTCGGCAGGCTTCCCGAGCCGTTTGGGATGCGGAACTTGCAGCGCCAGTGAGTCCTGCGCGGGCTGTGGCAATGCCGCGAGCAGCGGCGTTTCGAAAATGCCGGGCAGGATCGTGTTGACGCGGATCTGCTCGTTCATCAGGTCGCGCGCGATGGGGAGCGTCATACCGACAACGCCGCCCTTCGACGCCGAATAGGCTGCCTGACCGATCTGGCCATCTTCGGCAGCGACGCTGGCGGTATTGATGATCACGCCGCGGTCACCCTCGGGCAGGACGTCAAGCGTCAGCATGCCCGCTGCCGATTTGGCAATGCAGCGGAACGTGCCGACCAGATTGACCTGTACTACGAAGTTGAATGCATCGAGCGGGAAGTGGCGGATGCTGCCGTCTTCCTTCGAGCGGCTAACCGTTTTCAGCGCATTGCCGATGCCCGCGCAATTGACGAGGATGCGTTCCTGTCCGTGCGCAGCGCGCGCCTTGGAAAACCCTGCATCGACGCTGGCGTCATCAGTGACGTTCACTTCGCAGAAGATGCCACCGATTTCAGCCGCGAATTCCTCGCCCTTGCCACGCTGCAAGTCGAAGATCGCGACTTTGACGCCCTTGGCGGCGAGTGCGCGCGCGGTTGCGGCGCCAAGGCCCGAGGCGCCGCCGGTGATGACAGCCGAGATGGTCGAGTCGAGTTTCATAGTGAGTTCTCCGTTGCGCTGCAGTCCTGAGCCTGTCGAAGGACGGTTCGCG
>JAYWFN010000307.1:0-38377 GCA_043778785.1 Sphingomonas sp.
TCGCCGCCTGGCGCGTCAAGGCCGGTGACACCATCACCGAGGACCAGCCGCTGGTGGACATGCTCACCGAGAAGGCCGCGGGTACGGCGTGTCCCAGCCGGTGACGCGCTGGATCGGCGCCTCCAGCCGGTAGAAGCAGTGCTCCTGCACCAGCGCCGAGAGTTCCGCGCCGAAGCCGCCGGTGCGCGTGGCTTCATGGACGATCAGGCAACGGCCCGTCTTTTTCACCGACGCCTCGATGGTCTCGATGTCGAGCGGGACGAGCGTGCGCAGGTCGATGACTTCGGCGTCGATGCCCATATCCTCCACAGTCGCCGCCGCGACATGGACCATCGTGCCATAGGCGAGGATCGTAACCGCCGCACCCTCGCGGACGATGGCCGCTTTGCCGAGCGGGATGGTGTAATGGCCTTCGGGGACTTCGCTTGCGTCGAATTTTGCCCAGGGCTGGACGGGGCGATCGTAATGGCCGTCGAACGGGCCATTATAGATACGCTTGGGCTCGAAGAAGATCGTCGGATCATTGTCGGCGATGGCCGAGAGCAACAGCCCCTTGGCGTCATATGGTGTCGAGGGGATGACTGTTTTCAGGCCCGAGACATGCGTGAAAATGCCTTCGGGGCTTTGCGAGTGCGTCTGCCCGCCGAAAATGCCACCGCCAAAAGGCGAACGCACCGTGATCGGCATGGGGAATTCGCCCGCCGAGCGATAGCGCAGCCGCGCGGCCTCGGACACAAGCTGGTCGAGCGCGGGATAGATATAATCGGCGAACTGGATTTCGGGGACGGGGCGCATCCCGTAGGCTGCCATGCCAACTGCAACACCGATGATCCCGCATTCAGTGATCGGCGTGTCGAACACGCGGGTCTTGCCGTGCTTGGCTTGCAACCCTGCCGTCGCGCGAAAGACACCGCCGAAAAAGCCGACATCTTCGCCGAGCACAATGACATCGGGATCGCGTTCCATCGCAACGTCCATGGCCGAATTGATCGCCTCGATCATGTTCATGCGGGTCATTGTGCCTCTCCCCCGCGGGGAGAGGGCGACTCGGTCCGCAGGCCGAGCGGGGTGAGGGGGACAAGGGCAACCTCGACAGTGCACGCCCTCTCCCCGCTCGCCTTGAGGGCGAGTCGCCCTCTCCCGGAGGGAGAGGGGTAATGGACGCAGCTCATATTCCCGCGTCCGCGCGTTCGGTGCGCATCTGGTCGCGTTGTTCGACGAGGTGCCACGGCATGTCTTCGAAAATATCCTCGAACATCGTATCGAACGGCTGGTGGAGACCGTGGCCGAGGACGCCGTTCTTTTCGGCTTCCTTGGCGGATGCCTTGACCAGTTCGGCAAGTTCAATGTCCTGCGCGGCGTGGCGGTCTTCGTCCCATTCGCCAAGGCCGATGAGGTGCATTTTCAACCGCGCAATCGGATCGCCCAGCGGCCACGCCGCCCCTTCGTTGGCGCTGCGATACTGGCCGGGATCGTCCGAGGTCGAATGCCCCTCGGCGCGGAAGGTGAAATGTTCGATCAATGTCGGCCCCTTGTTGGTCCGCGCGCGTTCGGCGGCCCAGGCGGTTGCGGCATAGACGGCGAGCGGATCATTGCCGTCGATGCGCAGGCCCGCCATCCCGTACCCCACGGCGCGCGCGGCAAAGGTGGTTTCGTCGCCGCCGGCAAAGCCCGCGAACGATGAAATCGCCCATTGGTTATTCACGACGTTCAGGATCACTGGCGCGCGATAGACGGTGGCGAACATGCAGGCCGAATGGAAATCGCCTTCCGCTGTCGATCCCTCGCCGCACCATGTCGCGGCAATGCGCGTGTCGCCCTTTGCCGCACTCGCCATCGCCCAGCCGACAGCCTGCGGATATTGCGTGGCGAGGTTGCCGCTGATCGAGAAGAACGCGCCCTCGCGCGTTGAATACATGATCGGGAGCTGGCGGCCCTTCAGCCGGTCTGCCTTGTTCGAGTAAATCTGGTTCATCATGTCGACGAGGCTCCAGCCGCGCGCGATCAATATGCCTTGCTGACGGTAGCTCGGGAAACACATGTCGTCGCGTTGCAGCGCGAAGGTTGCCGCCACCGCAACCGCTTCCTCGCCGGTCGACTTCATGTAAAAGCTCGTCTTGCCCTGTCGCTGGGCACGGAACATGCGCTCGTCAAACGCACGGGTCAGCGCCATCGCGCGGAGCAGAGCGCGGAGTGTGTCGGCATCCAGACGCGGGTTCCACGCACCCACCGCTTTGCCCTCGTCATCAAGAACGCGGACGAGGCCATAGACCATATCGCGCATCGTGCTTGCGTCTGCCGCGCTATCAGGTCGCGGCGTGACGCCCGCCGCCAGCACTTCGATGTTCGAGAAATCGGCGGTGTCGCCGGGGCGGTATTGCGGTTCGGGGATATGGAGCGACAGTGGCGGCAGGTTGCTGCGTATCGGCGAATCAATGGGCATGGCGTCTCCTGCCGCGATCATGCCCGCGTTGTAATATTATTTCAAACATGGACCGCGCGGTCGCGGTGCGATACAAGCGGCCATGGCCGATTTCACACCCCCCCGCGCTGCGGCGCAATTCACCCCCTATCGCTGGGACGATCCGTTCCTCCTTGACGCGCAACTGACTGACGAAGAGCGGATGATCCGCGACGCGGCAGAGGCTTATGCGCAGGATAAGTTGCAACCGCGCATCCTGATGGCGAATCGCGAGGGCAAGTTTGACCGCGACATCATGTATGAATTGGGCGCGCTCGGATTTCTGGGTGCGACGATCAAGGGCTATGGTTGCGCGGGCATTTCCTATGTCGCTTATGGCCTGATGACCCGCGCCATCGAGCGGGTTGATTCGGGCTATCGCTCGGCATCGTCGGTGCAGTCGGGCCTCGCGATGGAAGCGATCTATGCTTATGGCACCGAGGAGCAGCGCGAGCGCTTCCTGCCCAAAATGGCGACCGGCGATGTGCTTGGCTGCTTTGGCCTGACCGAGCCTGATGCGGGATCCGATCCGGCGGGGATGAAAACGCGCGCGATTGTTGCGGACGGCGGATACCGGCTTTCGGGCAGCAAAATGTGGATCACCAATTCGCCTATTGCCGACTTGGCCATCGTCTGGGGCAAGTTGGACGGACAGATTCGCGGGTTCATCGTCGAGCGCGGGATGGAGGGATTTTCGACGCCGGAGATTCACGGTAAACTCTCGCTGCGCGCGTCGATCACGGGCGAGATTGTGTGCGACGATGTGTTCATTCCCGAAGAGAATCTCTTGCCCGGCGGACGCGGATTGGGCGGGCCGTTCGGTTGCCTGAACAAGGCGCGTTACGGCATTGCCTGGGGCACGATGGGCGCGGCGGAAGATTGCTATCATCGCGCACGCAGCTATACGCTCGAGCGGCAGCAGTTTGGCCGGCCGCTTGCTGCTAACCAGTTGATTCAATTGAAATTAGCTGACATGCAGACCGAAATCGCGTTGGGCTTGCAAGCGGCACTAGCGGTCGGTCGCAATATCGATGCGGGAACCTGGGCGCCTGAGCAGATCAGCCTGATCAAGCGCAACAATTGCGGCAAGGCGCTGACCATTGCGCGGATGGCGCGCGACATGCACGGCGGCAACGGCATTGCCGACGAATATCATGTTATCCGCCACATGATAAACCTCGAAACCGTGAACACCTATGAGGGGACGCATGACATCCATGCGCTGATCCTTGGCCGCGCGATTACGGGGATTCAGGCATTTTCGGCGGTCAACTCATAGAAAAAACTAGCAGGGTTGCGAGGACGCAAAAATTGAGTGAGAACCAAGACGCAATCGTTGGTCGCCCCGCACCGTTTGTGCTCAACATTCCGTTTGGCAGGAATTGGGGAGTGGTTACTCCGAATGTCTATCGTTACGAAGACCAGCGATGGATTGACGAGTTCTTTAATACAGGGCGCTTAAGGCTCAGCAGTTTTGCAAAATTTGCGAAGTATCCCGATGAAAGCCGGGGGGACACGAATGAAGGCTCAGCATTTTGCTATGGGGCCGTTCCGCAAAACAAGTGCATTGGTGTCTTTCAAACGCAAGGACTGGCTTCTACGATACTTTGCTGTTCTCATCGGCTAGATCGCAATTTACAAGCAGCGTTTCAGCGTGACTCGGTTTTTGAAATTATAAATACTGTGCTCTTCGCTACAGAAATTGCGAGGCAAATTGCTGGATTTCGTCAGGGACACGAAGGCTCTTGCATTTATCGGCCAATCCGTACGATCCAAAGACCGCTCAACATTGATCCTGAGTTCGACAAATTGCCGGGGGATGCCTTAGACAGCTTGTTTGACGACGCTACGCAAGCTCTTGGCGGGCCAGAGTTAATATTGCTGAAAGAACAAAAATATGATCAGCAGATGGAATATCGAATGTGGTGGGAGCTTGATGCACTTGGCAATGACTTCTTAGATGTCGAAGCACCACTGGCAAGGGAACATTGTCGCCAAGTGCGCGCCTCCGATTATTAAAATGCGAGCGATTGGCGATTCCATTTGACTTCCGCAACACAGCAATTGTGCTAGTGAGCAATCACGCTCAATCTGAATGACATCAATGCGCGCCCTTGCGGGCACACGATCCTTGGCCGCGCGATTACGGGGATACAGGCGTTTTCGGCGGTCAACGCGGCGTAACGGTAGCGCCGGTCAGAAATCCCAGCAGATGCCGCTGCGTTCCCAATCGCCGTATCGCGTCGGTTCAGGGCCGTCCTTTGCGCCATGTTCGGCTTGCGGCGCAATCGGCGCAGGCGTGGGGACTGGCGGGCTTTTCGACAGATAGGCAGGCGCTTTGACGTGTGCGGGGCGGTCCTTGTTCATGTCTCGATATGTCCTAAAGGGCGTGCATGATCAAATCGGGTGGATATGGCGGCGGCGCAAGCCCTGACGCGAAACAAGTTGAAGGACAAATATCGGGTTTGCCGGCGCGACAGGCGGCGTTGCGGTTATTGGATGCGGTGCTTCGGCAGGGGCAGACGCTCGACAATGCCGTCGCCAATGCAACGCGGGGGATCGCCGCGCATGAGGATCGTGCGCTCGCGCTGGCGATTGCGAGCGAAGTGCTGCGCCACTTGCCCGATCTCGATGCGCTGATCGACACGGCGACTGCCAATCGCTTGCCCGACGATGCCAAGGCGCGGATGGTGCTGCGGATCGCGCTGGTTCAGGCGCTGATCCTGAAGACACCGCCGCATGCCGCGATTGCAACCGCGCTGCCGATGGTGCTGGGCGGGCCGCGACGACTGGTGCACGGCGTGTTCGGGACGTTGATCCGGCAAGGCACATTGCTGCCCGAACTACCGACGTTGCCTGCTGATGTGGCCGCGCGCTGGGCGGTCTGGGGCGAAGCGGCATTGGCGGATGCAGCGCTGGCGCTCGCCGAGCCGCCGCCGCTCGATATGACCTTGCGCGATCCCGCTGTCGATGGCGGGTTGCAGGGCGAAATGCTTGCCGCCGGGCACCGCCGTCTGTCACGCGGCACGGCCATTACCGCGCTGCCGGGTTATGAGGACGGGACATGGTGGGTGCAGAATCTCGCCGCCTCGGTGCCTGCGCGATTGCTGGGCGCGGGGCATGGGCGCACGGCGCTCGATCTCTGTGCAGCCCCCGGCGGCAAGACGATGCAGCTCGCCGCGCAAGGTTGGGCGGTAACGGCGGTCGACAATCACGCCGGTCGTTCGGCGCGGTTGCATGAAAATCTGGCGCGGACCAAGCTCAGCGCCGACGTTATCACCGCCGACATCATGACATGGGAGCCGCCCGCGCTGGTCGATGCCATCCTGCTCGACGCGCCGTGCACGGCGACGGGGACATTTGCGCGGCACCCCGATGTCCTCCACCGCATTGGCGCAAGCGACATCGCCGCGCTGTCGGCATTACAGGGGCGGTTGCTGGCGCGCGCGATGGCATGGTTGAAGCCCGAGGGACGGCTGATCTATGCGACCTGCTCGCTGGAACGCGAGGAAGGCGAAGGCGTGATCGAGACGAGCGGTTTCGCAATCGATCCGATCCGCGCCGATGAACTGCCTGCGGGGCTGTTGCCCGACAAGAAGGGCCAGGTCCGCATCCTGCCAAAGCGTGGGCTCGATGGGTTTTTCGTCGCGCGGTTGATGCCTTGACCGTCGTGTTGAGCTTGTCGAAGCACGGTTAAGCGCGTGAACCGTCGTTCGACAAGCTCAGGACTGCGGGGATTGCCTTGTCGCCCCGAAACTCCCTCGCTATGGGCTTGCCATGCAACAGCCCGTCCGCATTGCGCCGTCGATTCTCAGCGCCGATTTTGCGCGGCTGGGCGAGGAAGTTCGCGCCATCGACGCGGCAGGATGCGACTGGGTGCATGTCGATGTGATGGACGGGCATTTCGTGCCCAATCTGACGATCGGGCCGATGGTCGTGAAAGCGCTGCGCCCGCACACAAAGAAAATCCTCGACGTCCACCTGATGATCGCGCCGGTCGATCATTTTCTCGACGCCTTTGCCGAGGCCGGATCGGACATCATCACGGTTCATGCAGAAGCGGGCCCGCATACGCACCGCACGGTTCAGCATATCAAGGGGCTGGGCAAGCAAGCAGGGGTTTCGCTGAACCCGGCGACGCCCGCCAAGATGCTCGATTATCTGATCGACGAGATTGATCTTGTGCTGGTGATGAGCGTCAATCCCGGTTTCGGGGGGCAGAGCTTTATCGAAAGCCAGCTGCGCAAGATCGAAGCGATCAGGAAGATGATCGACAAGACCGGGCGTGACATCGCCTTGCAAGTCGATGGCGGCGTGACGACCGAAACCGCGCCGCGCATCATTTCTGCCGGCGCCGACGTGCTGGTGGCAGGGACGGCAACGTTCAAAGGCGGAGCTGCTGCTTATGCCGACAATATCCGCGCGCTCCGGGGTGGCTGACGAGGTGGCAGACGGCGGCGAAATCGAAGTCGGCAAACGTCTCGTCCGCGTCGGTGACAAGGGGCTGTCGCTGGGCGAGCGGATGGCCAATCATTTTTACCGGCTGACCTGGCGGACGCCGCTGCATGCGATGCGGCTGAAAGGGCGCTATCCGCTCAAGCTGCTCGCCGTGCCGGTCGATCCGATGCCGGGCAACCGGCAGGCGGGGCAATGGATGCTGTCGGGCACGATGCGCTGGCGCGGCGAAAGCATCGCGATTGATGCGATTGGCTTTGGTGATGACGGGGTATCGGCGCCGTTCGCTGATTATCTTCACCGGTTTGAATGGCTGCGTGACTTGAGCGCGGTTGGGGATCGGGCCGGTTGTGCGCCGGTTGCCGAAAAGCTCATGCGGGCGTGGCTGGCCGCCCATGGCGAAACCGTCAGCGATGCGGGCTGGCGGCCCGATCTGGTCGGCTGGCGGACGCTGTTCTGGGCCTGTCACGCGCCGCTGATCCTGTCATCGACCGATCTGGTTTACCGATCCTCGGTGCTGAACGCTTTGGCCCGCGGCGCGCGGCATCTCGACCGTGGTGCGGACCGCGCGACACAGGGCAATGCGCGGCTGGCGGCATGGACCGGGATTGTCACGGCGGGCCTGCTCGTGCCCGGCGGTGACCCGCGCCGCACATTCGGCGAAGCAGGGCTGCAACGCGCAATCCTGAGCGGGTTCAGCGACGATGGCGGCGTGGTCAGCCGGTCGCCGGTCGATCAGGCCGATGCCGTCATCATGCTGTCGATGCTCGCGCAAGTGTATGATGCGCGGCGCGAGGCGGTGCCCGAGTTTATTGCCAGCCTGCAATTGCGCGCCGTCGCCGCGCTGCACGGTGTCACGCTGGGCGATGGTGCGCTGTCGAGCTGGCAGGGATCGGGTCCGGTGCCGGCCGAGCACATCAAGCAGGTTGTCGCCGCCAGCGGTGTGCGCACCCGCCCGCTCCGCCAGGCGCGTGACTGGGGGTATCAGCGCATGGCCGGCGGCGCGACCGTCGTGATCGCTGACGCGGCACCACCGCCTGCAAGCCGGATCGGTGGCGGAGGCAGCGCATCGACACTGGCGTTCGAGCTGTCGGACGGCGCACAGCGGCTGATCATCAATTGCGGGGGGGCGCGGGGCAGTTCGGCGATGGCTGCCGATCTCGCCAATGGCTTGCGGACGACGGCGGCGCATTCGACGCTTGTCGTTGGTGACAGCAATTCGACGGCGATCCATGCTGACGGGACGCTCGGCGCTGGGGTCCGCGCGGTCGAGCTCGACCGGCAGGAAGCCGAAGGTGGCAGCCGTATCGATGCCAGCCACGATGGTTACGCCAAGCGTTTCGGCTTTATCCACAAGCGCATGCTCGCGCTTTCCGCCAATGGCCGCGAATTGCGCGGCGAGGATGCGCTCCTCCCCGCGCCGCGCCGACGCAAGGCCAGCAGCGCGCGGTTCGCGATCCGCTTTCATCTGGCGCCCGGCGTTGAAGTCACCCCGACTGCCGACGGTCTCGCCGCGCTGCTGCGCATCAATCACGGGCCGCTCTGGCAATTTCGCTGTCGCGGCGGCGCGCTGACCATCGAGGAAAGCCTGTCAATCGACAGCGCGGGCCGGCCCGTGCCGACCTTGCAGTTTGTCGTATCGGGCGAAGCGCCAGCGGGCGGCGCAACGGTCGGATGGTTATTGAAACGGGCGGGGTGATTACGGAAACCCCGAAGTCCTGAGCCTGTCGAAGGACGGTTCGGCGCGTTAAGCGTGCTTCGACAAGCTCAGCCCTGCGGATCAATGAAGAAAGTTGTTTTGATGATTAAAATCACCCGTGCCCTGCTCTCCGTATCCGACAAGACCGGTCTGGTCGAACTCGGACGCGCACTGGCGGCGCACGGCGTCGAACTGGTCTCGACCGGCGGGACGGCGAAGGCGCTGCGCGACGCGGGCCTTGTCGTGCGCGACATTGATGACCTGACGGGCTTTCCCGAAATGATGGACGGGCGCGTCAAGACGCTGCATCCCAAAGTGCACGGCGGGCTGCTCGCCGTGCGCGATAATGCCGACCATATGACGGCCGCTGAAGCCCATGCGATTGGCATGATCGATCTGGTCGTGGTCAATTTGTATCCGTTTGCCGCGACCGTAACGCGCGGGGCACTCCGTGAGGAAGTGATCGAGAATATCGACATTGGTGGACCATCGATGATCCGTTCCGCCGCAAAGAACCACGCATTTGTGACGGTGGTGACCGATCCGGCGGATTATGCCGATCTCGCCAGCGCCACGACGACACTTGACCAGCGCAAGCGGTTCGCCGCCAAGGCCTATGCGCTCACCGCGCAATATGATGCGACGATCAGCGCCTGGTTTGCCTTTGCCGATCAGGGCGAGATGTTCCCCGAAAAAGTCAGCATGCCGCTGCAAATCGGGCATGAATTGCGCTATGGTGAAAATCCTCACCAGCGCGCGGCGCTTTATCTTCCGGCCGGACCTGCCACCAAAGGAATTGCGCAGGCCGAGCAGGTTCAGGGCAAAGAGCTCAGTTACAATAATTACAACGACGCCGATGCCGCGCTGGAACTGGTCAGCGAATTCCGTGATGGCCCGCCGACAGTGGTTATTGTCAAACATGCCAACCCCTGTGGTGTGGCGTCGGGTGATACGCTCATCGAGGCGTATCAAGCGGCGTTTTCTTGTGACACCGTATCGGCCTTTGGCGGCATCATTGCGTGCAACCGGCCCCTCGACGGTGCGACCGCCGAAGCGATCAGCGAAATCTTTACCGAAGTGGTCGTTGCGCCTGATGCCGATGCCGACGCACGCGCCGTTTTTGCACGCAAAAAGAACTTGAGGTTGTTGTTGACCGGCACGCTGCCTGATCCGCAACGAGCGGGCCTGACGATGAAATCGGTTGCGGGCGGCTTCCTGCTCCAATCGCGCGACACGGGAACCATCGGATCCGACGATCTGAAAGTCGTCACCAAACGCGCGCCGACGGCACAGGAACTTGCCGATTGCCGCTTTGCCTGGACTGTCGCCAAGCACGTCAAGTCAAACGCCATCGTCTATGCCAAGGACGGCAGCACGGCAGGGATTGGCGCGGGGCAGATGAACCGGCTTGAATCGGCGCGCATCGCGGCGTGGAAAGCCAAGGACGCGGCGGAAAAGGCGCACTGGACCGAAGCACGCACGATTGGGTCAGCGGTCGCTTCGGATGCATTCTTCCCCTTTGCCGATGGCTTGCTCGCGGCCGTCGAAGCCGGGGCAACCGCCGTGATCCAGCCCGGCGGATCGATCCGCGATGACGAGGTTATTGCCGCCGCTGACGACGCGGGGCTGGCCATGGTCTTTACCGGGATGCGTCACTTCCGACATTGATCCCCGATTTTGCAAAGAGCTTGCGGTCTTCGGGTTTGAAGCCGAAGCGCCATATCGCCGCGCAATAGACGACGAGCATTGCGGGAACTCCAATCAGCAGTTCGCTCCATTCGGGCGTTGCCGTTGCAATGCCACCCACGCCCGCTGCGACAGCGCTTGCGAACAATAAGGGCCAGCGCCAGAGCGAAATCGGCGCGCCGAGAAGTTTTGCGGCAAGGCGCGATTTGATGATCGCCGACACACCGAGCGAGGCGGCAAGCGCGGCCGCCGGCCCCGCCGCTTGCCATAATTCGGGCCAGCCGCGTTCGCGCATGGCGAGGATGAAAAGGAACGACAGACCAGCTTGCAAGGCCAGCGCGCCCAGCGAAATCATCATGTTGCGAAGGCGCGCAATGTAAACCAGCGCGGCTTCGCTGATGACGGCGGTTGCCGCCAGCACTTCGGCAAGCAGCAGAAACGCCAGCGCGCCATTGCCGCCGACAAAGACACCGCCGACACCGATCAGGCCCATGATCGCGGCGCCGGGAATACCCAGCGCAAGCGCGATACCCGCTTGCGCGGCGACGATCCAGAAACCGACCTGGCTGATCGCGGCGGCAATGGCGGGGCGATTTCCCGCCTCCAGATTGCGCGTGATCACGGGACCGAGGACGGGATCGAAACTGGTCTTGAGTTTTTGCGGCAAGGACGCGAGATTTTGCGCGACATAATAAATGCCAACAGCAGCCGGCGACACGAACAGGCCAAGAATCGCGAGGTCGATCCGCCGTGACCCCCATTCGATGGCGTCCGCCGCCGCCAATGGCAGGTTGCGCCGCGCCAGCGGGATCAGGCTTTCCGACGGTCGCCATGCCCCGGGCCATTCGTAGCTGCGCACAAAGGGAATAAGTGCGGCAATGAACGCCGCCGCCATCGACAGCGCATAGGCAATCAGCAAGCCATCGCGGATCGACCACCATGACAGCGCGAGCGCGGCAATGCTGATCGTCCACGGCTCGACAATCGCGCGCGCCGTGACTGTTGCCGCAACGTTGAAGCGATAGGCGAGCGCCGCCAGCATCACGTCGGTCGCCGCGATCATGAAGATTGCCAGTGGCAGCAAGCTGTCGAGCCCATTGACCGCGCTGTTGGGAAACATCGCTTGCGGGAACAACATCAGCGGCAGCGTGAACAGCGCCGACGCGCCGAGCACGAGCAGCAGCGCATCCCAGACGACATGCCCCGCCCCGCGCGGATCACTGGTGAGTTGTAGCGCCAGCCCGCGCTTCAGCCCGAGCGTTGCCAGTTGCGCCGCAAATTCAATGACGAGCACGGCATAGGCCATCCGGCCGAGCACTTCAGGGCCGTAAATGCGCCCGGCAATGAACAGAAACGGGACGCGCGCAGCGAGGCGGAGGAGGAACCCGAACACATTGGTCCGCCCGCCCTTTGCCAATGCGGCAAGGTCAGCTTCGGACGACGGAGATTGAGGACTCAATTCAACCACCAACCGTTCTGGCTGAGCCTGTCGAAGCCCTGACTTTCCTCGGCCACATGGCGAAAGAAGGGCAGCCCTTCGACAGGCTCAGGGAAAGCGGGTTGTTTCCAGTCAATGCGCGGCACCCCAGCTTTTGCCGGTGCCGATTTCGACGTCGAGCGGGACGTCGAGTGTCACCAGTGGCTCGGCAGCCGTCGCCATGACGGTGCGGATGACCGCACTCGCGGCGTCGACATTGGCTTCGGGCAATTCGAAGACCAGCTCATCATGCACTTGCAGCAGCATCCGGACATTGGGCAGCCCAGCCTCGGCAAGCGCAGGGAGCATGCGGACCATCGCGCGTTTGATGATGTCGGCGCATGTCCCCTGAATCGGCGCATTGATCGCGGCGCGTTCGCTGCCCTGCCGCTCGGCCTGGTTGGCTGATTTGATGCGCGTGAAGTGCACTTTTCGCCCGAATAATGTCTTTGTAAATCCGGTTTCGCGGACATGCTCGAGCGTTTCGGCGATGTAGCGGTTGATGCCGGGAAAGCGCTCGAAATAGCGATCGATCAGCGCTTGGGCTTCGTCGGCCGTTGTGCCCATGCGGCCCGCCAAACCCCAGCGCGAGATGCCGTAGAGGATCGAGAAATTGATCGTCTTGGCGCGCCCGCGCGTGTCGCGGTTGACCTCGCCGAAGAGTTCCATCGCGGTCAGGCTGTGGATGTCGTCGCCGTTTGCAAAGGCGGCCTTGAGCGCGGGTACATCGGCCATATATGCGGCCAGCCGCAATTCGATCTGCGAATAATCGGCGCTGAGCAGGACATTGCCGGGTTCGGCGACAAAAGCCTCGCGGATGCGGCGGCCATTTTCGGTACGGATCGGAATATTTTGAAGGTTGGGATCGTTCGACGAAAGCCGCCCGGTCTGCGCGCCGATCAGGCTGTAACTGGTGTGGACGCGGCCCGTCTCGGGGTTGATCTGCTGCTGCAACGCATCGGTATAAGTCGACTTGAGTTTCGCGACCTGGCGCCAGTCGAGCACTTTCTGCGCAATCGGCACGCCCTGCCCCGCCAGCTTTTCAAGTTCAGCCGCATCGGTCGAATAGGCCCCGGTCTTGCCCTTGCGACCGCCCTTCAGGCCCATTTTATCGAACAGGATCGCGCCCAGTTGCTGCGGGCTGCCGATCGCGAAGGGTTGCCCTGCCATGTCGTGGAGTTCAGCTTCGAGCGCGCCCATCTGGTGCGCAAATTCGGACGAGAGCCGTGCGAGATGCTCGCGATCAACCTTCACGCCTTCGCGCTCCATCGCCGCAATAACGGGAACGAGCGGACGGTCGACGCGTTCGTAAACCGTCGTGACAGCATCGGGCGACAGGCGCGGCTTGAGTTTCTGCCACAGCCGCAGCGTCACATCGGCATCCTCCGCCGCGTAACGCGTGGCATCGCGCAACGGGACTTGGGCGAAGCTCAACTGGTTTTTCCCCGAGCCGCAGACGTCTTTGTAAGCGATGCAGCTGTGACCAAGATGGAGCTGCGCCAGTTCGTCCATGCCGTGATTATGGCGCCCTGCATCAAGTGCGAAGCTGAGCACCAGCGTGTCGTCGAATGGCGCGATCAGTATGTTGTGTCGCGCGAGAATGGTCATGTCATATTTGAGATTCTGGCCGATTTTGAGGACCGATGGATCGGCCATCAACCCGCGCAGTCGGTCGAGCGCCGCGCGCGTGTCGATCTGGTCGGGCTTTTCAGCGAGCAAATCGGTGCCGCCATGCGCGAGCGGGACGTAGCAGGCCTTGCCCGGCGCGGTCGCGAGACTGAAGCCGATGATCCGCGCCTGCGTCGCGTCGAGCCCGTCGGTCTCGGTATCGACCGCGACGACGCCCGCTGTTGTCGCTTCAGCAATCCAGCGGTCGAGCGCGTCGAGTGTTGTTACGCAATCATAAGCGTCGAGATCGAAGGGAGTTTCGGGCACCGACGCCGTTTCGGTGGGGGCGGATGCGGTCACCGATGGCGTTACCGCAGCAGGACCGCCGCCCAATTTGGTCAGCAGCGAGCGAAAGCCATGATGCTCGAGAAACGCGCGCAACGGGTCTTCAGGAATGCCTTTGAGCAGGAGATCGTCAAGCGGTTCGGGCAGGTCGCAATCGTCCTTGAGCGTCACCAGCACGCGCGACAGCCGCGCCATGTCGGCATGTTCGATCAGGTTATCGCGCAGCTTGCTGGCTTTCATGGCGGGCGCGGCAGCCAGCACAGCTTCCAGATCGCCATGTTCGACGATCAGCTTCGCCGCCGTCTTCGGCCCGACGCCGGGCACGCCGGGGACATTGTCGACCGTGTCCCCCATCAGCGCGAGGACATCGCCGAGCCTTTCCGGCTCCACGCCGAATTTCTCGATCACTTCGGGCGCGTTGATCCGCCGGTTGTTCATCGTGTCATACAAGTCGAGGCCGGGCTGGATAAGCTGCATCAAGTCCTTGTCGGACGACACGACCGTGACCGCCCAGCCCTGCGCCAGCGCGGCCTTGGCATAGCAAGCAATGATGTCATCGGCTTCAAGCCCCTCGGTCTCGATGCACGGCAACGAGAAGGCGCGCGTCGCATCGCGGATCATCGGGAATTGCGGCACGAGGTCTTCGGGCGGCGGCGGACGCTGCGCCTTGTATTTGTCGTAGAGATCGTTGCGGAATGTCTTCGACGATTTGTCGAGGATGACTGCCATATGCGTCGGCCCGTCGGCCTTGTGCAGTGCCTCGGCCAGTTTCCACAGCATCGTCGTATAGCCATAAACCGCGCCGACGGGTTCGCCGCGGATATTGGTCAGCGGCGGCAGGCGGTGATAGGCGCGGAAGATGTAGCCCGAGCCATCGACGAGGTAGAGGTGGTTGTTGGACATGTTGGGGACGGGATAGCCGAGGCGGCGGGGCGCTACCAGAGTGTCTTCACGGGGTAGGTGCGCATCTTGGCATCGGACGTGATGATCGTCTCGCCGATTGCAATCGCATGGCCGATCAGCATTCTGTCAACCGGATCACGGTGCAGATCGGGCAGCGTCTGCGCGATGCGCCATGCTTCCGCTGGAAAATCGAGCATCGTCGTCGAAAGCCCGTTCCGGACGAGATCGAAAGTAATTCCTTTTGGAAAACGGCCACGCATTTCGAGGTCGGTGAATTCCCACGCGGTCACCGCGCTGACGAATAAACGCACATCTGGATCGGCAAGCACCGCTCGGATTCGCCCGGGCAATCGCGGATTGTCGGTACCCGCCCAGACCAAAATGTTCGTATCAAGCAGCAGGGCCGAACTTTCGTTGGAAGCGCTCTTCAACTTCCTCATCAGTCATCGAAGGGCCGATATCAGTGTCCCACCCCTCAAATGCAGCTTTCCAACTACCAATAAATGCGCGTCGCTTTGCCGCAATCTTTTCGGCTTCCTCGCTCAAAGCAGCTTCGGTTGGAACCAGCCGGACGCGCGGTTTTCCCGCATGATCGATCACGACGTCTTCGCCACGCACCGCCGCATCGATCAGCTTTGACAACTGTGCTTTGGCTTCGCCGACATTGAAGTGCTTGGTCATCTGTGCAAAATAACTTGACCAAGTTGGTTGGTCAAGGAACGCCAGTGTCGGAACGCTTTGAACGCCATCGTCAGCCGTGGACGTCGGATGAAATTCAGAAACTCCATCGGCTAGCCGCGAAATCGATGTCGTTGAAAGCAATCGCCAAAGCCATGACACGCAGTGAGGAATCGGTTCAGGCGCGGGCGAAACTTGACGGGCTGAAAGTCAGCAAGTTGCGTTAGACTTTGTCGGCGTAGAGCATCCGGTTTGGCCCCAGCATGCCGAGCACCTGAGGGATCATGTGCCGCGCGACGGCGAAACAGCCCTCGCTTCGCCCGACTTTGCCCCACGTCGCGATATGATCCTCGCTGACATAATCGGCCCCGTGGATGACGATCGCGCGGGGTTCGGCATTGCTGTTGTCGGGATCAAGGCCGAGCAGGCGCATCGATTGGCCATGCACGCCTTCGTAAATCTCGCCTGTCAGATATGCCCCATCCGACGTGGCCAGCGATCCCGGATCATTGGAAAAACGCTGGAGCCAGCCTGAATGCTCCGGGTCAGACCCCTTGCCATGCGCGACAAGGTAGGAATTGGACTGTCCGCTGATCAGATCGACAAGGTGAAAGCGCAAGTCGCGCGACGCGACGCTGAAATCGGCAATGGCCACGCGGTCGCGCAGCGGAATCATGGCCTTGTGCCGGTTCAGCGCCGCCTTTGCGCGCTCAAGCATATCGCTGTTTGCGAGGCGGACGTTGCCCGGCGGCAACAGGGTCGCGTTGGGCGGCGGCAGGATCGACCCCTCGGGCGCGGTTGCCCGTGCCACGCCGCGCGGCAGGGCAGCAATGCCCAGCCCTGCAAGCGCCAAAGTCGAAAACGTGCGACGATCCATAGGCTTCCTATAACGCATTGCGCTGAACGGGCCAATAACGACGCTGTTACTGGACCGGCTGTGCGTCGTTGGCCGCAGCACCGGGCACTTCTTCGCTTGGCAAACGCGACGTCAGGCCGGTGGCATCGGCATCATCGCGCATCTGCTGCGAATCGGTAAAAGCCGGTGGCGGCGCTGCGGTGTTTGTGACGTTGAGCGGCTCGGTGACCGGCGGTGCTGCATCGGCGCTGTTGAGCGGTGCCACATCGTCGATGGGCACTTCGGTCGTCATATTGTCATCGACCAGCGCGCTCGGTTGGTCGGGCGTCCGGTTACAAGCTGACAGGCCGAGCGCGGCCGACAGCATGAGAATAGCAGCAGAACGGATGCGCATGGTCTTCATAATCCCTTCGAGGCAGTGACAACAGTGGCAGCGCGGCGCGATGCCGCGTCGATCTTGGCGGCGAGCAACTTGTCCCAGCGATAGGGATCATCGCGGAAATTCATCGTCCCGTTCGCACTGGCAAACGCGGTCCAGTACAAGAGATAAACCGCAACCCGCTGTGGCAGGGCAACCCGCTTTGTCTTACCGGTCTCGATCGCGGTCTGCACGGCGTTCCCGGCCCAGACCGGATCGTCTTGAAGCATCAGCATGGCCAGCGGCAGCGGCTTTTCAAGCCGGACACAGCCGTGGCTGGCGAGCCGGTCAAAGCTCGCAAACTTCGCCTGCGCGGGTGTGTCATGCAGATAGACCGCGAACGGATTGTCGAAATCGAATTTCAGCCGCCCGAGCGCACTTTTCGGCCCCGCAGGCTGAACGATCCGTTCGCCGGTTTCGGGCGACCCGACGATCTTGTAGCCTTGGGCGAGCAGCGTCGCGCGCCCCTTGGGCCACAATTCTTTCTTGGCAATCGACGAGGGCACGTTCCACGGCGGATTGATGACGATGCTGTGGATGCTCGATTGCAGCATCGGCGTTTCATTGCCACCCGGCCGACCCGTTACCGCGCGCATCGATGCGACCGGCGCATCGCCTTCGAATGCCGTCAGAACCGCCGCCGCAATGTTAACCTGCACCCGGTTGACCGGCAGTTCGCGGGGCAGCCAGCGCCAGCGCTCCATATTGGCCATGATCGCGCCAATGCGGTCCGCCACGGGCACGTTGAGCGATGCCAGCGTGCGAACGTCAAGCAGGCCCGTGGGGTTCAAGCCATAACGCCGCTGCGCGCGCTGGATCGCATCACTCAGCTTTTCGGTCTTGGTGACGCTTTTGTCTTCGAGCGTCAGCCGCGCGCGGGTCAGGTCCGCAGCAGATTGCGCCGTCAACGTCGGCCATCCCCCCGCTGCCCTAATCGCTTCGTAATTCGCCAGCCCCCGGCGCAAACCATCATAACCGGCATAGGGCGGCGTCAGCGCATTCGCCCATTGCGCCAGACGATCCGAGGCAACGGCCTGCGCAAAGGCGGGCAGCGGATCATAGGCTGCGGGACGCAACGCCCAGACCTCGAGAAAATCCGCTGTCTCGATCCGCCCCGAATGCAGGGCCCGTGCGCGGTCAAGCACGGCGCGGACGAGGGCATCGCCCGCAAGCGGCATTGCGTCAACACTGGCTGCGCCCAATCCCTGATTTGCGCCCGCTTGCAACCACATGGCCAGATAATCCGCCTGTGCCGGCAATAGCCTGGGCAGCGGTGCTGGCACCGGAGTGGGCACAACGACCGATGGCATCGCGACCTCCGGTGGTTGCGACGTACGAAGGACAGGAGGAATTTGCTGCGCTATCGCTATGCCGTGACTGGACGCCCATACACTTAAAAAGGCGCAAAATGAATTATAAACTGAGGAACGCATGTGCAGCATTTCCGGTATATGGGGATGTCGTCGAACGATCCTCGATTTAGTTGCAGTGTCGCGCGTTGGCAAACGGTCAGATACGATCTCACACAAAGACACAAAGGCGCAAAGAAAGATTAGGGGAGCCGGGAGAGGTCACCATTTGCAATTCGTCTCACGCCCTCCTTGAACGTTGCACCGCCGAAATTCATCAACAGGCCCAGTGGCAGATCGAGTAGTCGAAGGTATGTCAGAACCTGCTTGCCATGGACTGGCAGTAGTCGCTCGACAGATTTTAATTCGATCAACAAACGGTCTTCGATGAGGAGATCAGCCCGAAACCCTTCTTTTAAGACGATATTGTTGAATCGGATCGGGACTAGCTTTTGTCGTTCGACGTGCAGTCCGCGCCGGTGCAAACTGTCTTCAATGAGCGCTTCGTAGACGGATTCGAGTAAGCCCGGTCCCAGCGTTTTGTGGATGTGAAATCCACAATCCACAACGATCCGCGCCAAATCCTCGACGTCCATTTAACGACCTACTTTCTTTGTGCCTTCGTGTCTTTGTGTGAGTAAAAACTACGGGACAAGCACCGTATCAACCGCGATCAGCGCGGTGTCGGGATAATCGGTCGTGTAATGCAGCCCCCGGCTCTCATGCCGTGACAGCGCCGAGCGCACGATGAGGTCAGCAACCTCGACGAGATTGCGCAGCTCGATCAGGTCAGGCGTCACACGGAAATTGCCGTAATATTCGCCCACTTCCTGGCGCAGCAGTGCGATCCGGTTGGCCGCCCGTTCCAGCCGTTTCGTGGTGCGCACGATGCCGACAAAGTTCCACATGAACTGGCGGATTTCGCGCCAGCATTGCTGGATGACGACTTCCTCGTCGCTGTCGGTCACGCGGCTTTCATCCCACGGACGGATGGTGGGCGGCGCAGGAAAGCTGTCCCAGTTGGCGGCAATATCCTTGGCACAGGCCTCGCCAAACACGAGGCATTCGAGCAGCGAATTCGACGCGAGCCGGTTTGCACCGTGCAACCCCGATTGCGTCACTTCGCCCGCCGCATACAGCCCCGGCGCATCGGTCCGTCCGTCAAGATCGACGAGCACCCCGCCACAGGTATAATGCTGCGCGGGCACGACCGGGATCGGCTGCGTCGTGATGTCGATGCCCAGCCCCAGTAGCTTTTCATAGATATTGGGGAAATGTTCGCGGACGAATTCGGGCGGCTTATTGCTGATGTCGAGGTGGACATAATCGAGCCCGAGGCGCTTGATCTCATGATCGATGGCGCGCGCCACAATATCGCGCGGGGCGAGTTCCTCGCGCGGGTCGAAGCGCGGCATGAAGCGTTCGCCGGTGGTCGGTATTTTAAGATGTCCGCCCTCACCACGCACAGCTTCGGTAATCAGGAAATTCTTGACCTCGAGATTGTAGAGGCAGGTCGGGTGGAATTGCATGAACTCCATGTTCGACACGCGGCATCCGGCGCGCCATGCCATTGCGATTCCGTCGCCCGTCGCCCCGCGCGGCGCTGTCGAATAGAGATAAGTGCGCCCTGCCCCGCCCGTCGCCAATATGGTCGCACGCGCGGTAAAACTCTCGACCTTTCCGGTCGCGCGGTTGAGCGCATAGACGCCGTGGACGCGACCGTCGGTTGAAAACTGGTCCTGATGCCGCCCAGTAATCAGGTCGATGGCGACCATATCGGGAATCAGCGTGATGTTCGCATGCGCGCGCGCCGCTTTCTCAAGCGCAACCTGAATCGCCCAGCCGGTCGCGTCGGCAACATGGACGATACGGCGATGCGAATGCCCGCCCTCGCGCGTCAGGTGCAGCGCGTTTCCTTCGGTATTGAACGGCACGCCGAGTTCGGACAGTCGCTCGATTGCAGCAGGCGCGCCTTCGATCACGAATTCGACCGTTGCACGGTTATTGAGCCCCGCCCCCGCGATCATCGTATCCTCGATATGGCTTTCGAACGTATCGCCTGCTTCGAGAACCGCTGCGATCCCACCCTGCGCCCAGCCGGTCGCGCCGTCCGACAGCGAACCTTTTGCCAGCACGGCCACCTTGAAACGGTCTGCCAGATTGAGCGCTGCTGTCAGCCCCGCCGCGCCCGAACCGAGGATGATAATGTCGTACTCAGCCAACAGCCTGCGCCCGCGTCAGGTTCAGGAACACATGCTCGAGATCGGCCTCGCGTGTGGACACATCGACAATGCCAAGCCCTGCCGCGCCAAGCGCTGACAGGACGTCACCGGCATTGGCGACCGATTTCGAATATGTAATCGACAGCACCCGCTCGCCTTTGAGCACGATTTTCTGGAACATCGGCGACGCCGGTGCTTCGGTCAGGTCGCGGTCCACGGTCACTTCGACCACTTTTTCCTGTGCCATGCCGACCAGTTCGCGGGTTGGCTTGTTCGCGATCAGCTGGCCGTGGTTGATGATCGCAATCCGGTCGCACAGTTCTTCGGCTTCCTCGAGATAATGCGTCGTGAGCACGATGGTGATGCCCTGCGCATTGAGTTCGCGGACATAGGTCCACAGCTGCTGGCGCAATTCGACGTCGACCCCGGCGGTGGGTTCATCAAGGACGAGGATCGGTGGCGAATGAACCATCGCCTTGGCCACCAGCAACCGCCGCTTCATCCCACCTGACAGCGTTCGCGAATAGGCACCCGCCTTGTCCTCAAGAAAAACAGCACGGAGCAGTTCCATCGACCGACGCTTCGCTTTGGGCACGCCGTAAAGCCCGGCCTGCAGTTCAAGCGCTTCGAACGGTGTAAAAAACGGATCGAACAGGATTTCCTGCGGCACGATGCCAATCGATGCCTTGGCATTTCGCGGGTGTTCATCGATGTCGAAACCCCAGACACGCGCGCTGCCGCCGGTTTTCCTGACCATCCCCGACAGGATGTTGATCAGCGTGGATTTGCCCGCACCATTGGGGCCGAGCAGACCGAATACCTCGCCGCGCGGGACATCGAACGTGACCCCGCCCAGCGCCACTTTGCCGCCCGCATAAGTTTTCTGGAGATTGTCGATCTTGATTGCCGCTTCGGTCATAGCGGCGGCTGTAGCGCGCGGTGCCCGCGCCCGCAAAGGGACAATAACCGAACGCAAAATTAACCACGAGTCTTCAGGCCTGTTTAGCGATGCGGTCGGTAGGGCAAGCTGTGGGGACCAGGGGGACATTGAAGAGCGGCGCATTGGTTGTGTGCGCGTTGCTGGGGGCAGCAGCGCCGTTTTCGGTCATTGCCGCAACCGCGTCGAGCGTTGCGAAAGCGATTACATTACGGCCCTTGTCGATTTTGAAGCTGCGCGATCTTGACTTTGCAACGAGTATCTCGGGCGCGACGAACGGCACGATCGTTGTTGACCCGACGAGCGACGCGCGCACGACCACCGGTGGCGTGACGGCAGCGGGCGGCACACCACAAGCCGCGCAGTTCTACACCTATGGGGGGCCGCTACAGAATGTTCAGGTCAGTCGCGGACCCTTGCCTGTCTTGAACCGCGTTGGCGGCGGGGCGACGATGAACGTCACAGGGCTGACGTTGAATGGCCCGACATTGCGCTTTCTGAACGCAGCAGGCCTGCTCGACCTGCGCGTTGGGGGAACACTGAATGTTACCGCGAACAAGCTGCCCGGTGATTACAGCGGGACGTTCGATATTATCGTCACCTATTTCTAGACGACTTTCTAGACGGGCCGATGGCGCATTGCTAAGCGCGGCACATGAACCAACCTCCTGAAATCCTTCGCGTGAATACCGGGCGTGTCGCTTGCGATGGCTCTGGTGATGTGGCCGCGGCGCTCGGCCATCCGCGAGTCTGGCTCGAAATCGACGAAAAAGGCTTTGTCGAATGCGGCTATTGCGATCGTCGCTTCGTGCTGATCGGTGGCCCCGCTGACCACGCGCATTGAAGCGCAATTAACCAAGCTTGGCATCCTTTTGTCATCCTCGCTCGACTAACACGATGGCGGGATGCGTTTATTCAGGGGCCATATCGCGCGCGCAGCGCTGACGAGCGGCGCCATGCTTGTCGGCATGCCGGTTTGGGCGGGCACGCAAACCGGCGTGACCACAGCCGTCACGATACAGCCGCTGAACATCATCAATACGGCGCCACTTGATTTCGGATCGATCATTCCTGCGGGGGCGGCGGGCACTGTGACGATCAACGCACAGACCGGTGTTCGTACCGCAACAACAGTGACGCTTGCGGGCGGCGCGTTTTCCACGGCGGCATTCGTTGCGGCGGGCACACCGCTTCGGGTGGTAACGCTCACGCTGAACCCGGCAACGACGATCACGATCAGCAGCGGCGCAAACACGATGACGATCAACCGGCTCCGCGTCAGCGCAAACGGCGGCGGGCAACAGACCTTTGGCCCGAACCACACGTTAAACGCGATTGGCGTCATCACATTTAACGTTGGCGGACGACTGAACGTCGGCGCCAATCAGGCATCAGGACTTTACACGGGCACATTCACGCTGACGATGGACTACCAATAACGGATTGAGTTCCCTATCTACTGGATTATGAACGCATCCGATCCGCGCACTCTGCTCTATCGCCAGCTTGATCCCGCCACTGCCGAGCGCCTGACACGCGAGGCGCTGAGCGCTTGCGAAGACGGCGAACTGTATCTCCAGCACCGCAGCACCGAAAGTTTCGGTTTTGACGATGGCCGGATGAAAACGGCTGACTACGGGATCGACAGCGGCTTTGGCCTGCGCGGCGTCAGCGGCGAGATGACCGGCTTTGCGCATGCCGACGAGATTTCGGAAGCCGCGATCCGCCGCGCCTCTGGAACCCTGCGCCTCCTCGATCCGGCGAAAGGCGCGCCCGCACCACCGCCCCGTCGCAGCAACCGGCATCTTTACACCGCCAGCGATCCGCTGAGCGCCGTGCCTTTCGAGGACAAAGTCGCGCTATGCCAGAAGATCGACGCCGCTGCCCGCGCCCGCGACCCGCGTGTCGCGCAGGTTTCGGTCTCGCTGTCGGGCAGCTGGAGCGTCATCGACATCGTCCGCGCCGATGGCTTTGTGGCGAGCGACATCCGTCCGCTGGTTCGCCTGAACGTCAGTATTGTCGCAAAGGACGCAAACGGTCGCCGCGAAAACGGCTCGTTCGGGCTCGGCGGTCGCTATCTTTACGACACGTTGTTCGATGAAGCGACGTGGGGCCGTGCGGTCGATGAAGCCCTGCGCCAGGCACTGGTCAATCTTGAATCAGTTGCGGCACCGGCGGGCGAAATGACCGTGCTGCTCGGCCCCGGCTGGCCCGGCATCCTGCTTCACGAAGCGATCGGTCACGGGCTTGAAGGCGATTTCAACCGCAAGAAAACATCGGCGTTTTCGGGCAGGGTTGGTACCCGTGTTGCCGCGCCCGGTGTCACGGTGGTCGATGATGGCAGCATCGATAATCGTCGCGGGTCACTTAGCATCGATGACGAAGGCACACCGACGCAGGAAAATATCCTGATCGAGGACGGCATCCTCAAAGGCTATATGCAGGATCGGCTGAATGCGCGGTTGATGGGTGTCGCCGCAACGGGCAATGGGCGGCGCGAAAGCTATGGCCATGCCCCGATGCCGCGCATGACCAACACGTTCATGCGCGGCGGACAGGATGATCCCGGCGAGCTGCTCTCGCGTGTCAAATCCGGCATTTTCGCCAAGAGCTTCGGCGGCGGTCAGGTCGATATTGTCAGCGGCAAATTCGTCTTCACCTGCACCGAAGCCTACCGCATCGAAAACGGCAAACTCGGCGCGCCGATCAAGGGCTCAACGCTGATCGGCGATGGTCCGACGGCGCTGACCAAAATCCTTGGTATCGGTAATGACATGGCGCTCGACGAAGGCGTCGGCGTGTGTGGCAAGGGCGGGCAATCGGTACCTGCTGGCGTCGGCCAGCCGACCCTGTTGATGGAAGGGCTGACGGTTGGCGGGACGGCGGCTTAGGCTTTCAGTAGCCGCCCGTCAGAAAATCAAGTGCGCGAACAATTTCATCATAGTGGAGGTCGAGTGTGCCGATTTTTTTCCTCATGTCGCGCAAGAACACTGTGGAAGCAAACTCAGTCACCAAAACGAGCCGATTTCCGTCAAGCTCAAAGATTGGATTAAGACCGGCTTTCAGGGGGTAGTCGTCAGCATAGTCAAAAAGCGGAATGATGAAGCGGGTGTTGAGGTGACGATGAATGCCAGCCTGACAATCCAGCACCACCTCGCCATCCTTCATGTAGTAGACGTCAAATCGCGCCACTAGAAAACGCGGTATTTGGCAAGCGGCAACCCGTGCTTTTCCACCCACGCATTGGTGGACTGGATCGCATCCCAGTTTTCTTCAATCCAGCGTGCTTCGCGCTCTTTCTTTAGCGCTACGATCAAAGCAGCCTCGCATGTTTGGGACAAGTTTATGCCTGCATCTTTCGCATCGGCGACCAAATCGGGATCAAGCGAGAGGTTGACGGCCCTGCGCGGCTTGGCTGATATATGCCCATGTTTCATGCGGCATTTTTATGCGCATGAATCATGCGGGTCAAGGAGGTGCACGATGTCCGATTTCACCGATCACATCACCGACGACCACCGTATCTTCATCGAAAAGCAGGCCGTATTTTTTATCGCCACCGCTGCAGCCGAGGCTCGCATCAACCTCAGCCCCAAGGGCATGGACAGTTTCCGCGTGCTCGACACCAAGCGCATCGGCTATCTCGATGTCGGCGGCTCAGGGAACGAAACGCATGCGCATCTTGCCGCCGATGGGCGCGCAACGATCATGTTCTGCGCGTTCGACCGTCCGGCGCTGATCTTGCGTATTTATGCGCATGGCCGCGCGGTCCTGCCGCAGGACCAACGCTGGGGAGACCTCGCGCCGCATTTCACGATGCTCCCCGGCACGCGCCAGATATTCGAATTCGACGTCGACAGCGTGCAGACGAGCTGCGGCTGGGGCGTGCCCCTGATGACCTTTGACCGCGAAAGCCAGACGCTCAAGAAATATGCGGCCAAATATAGCGAAGCGGAATTGCTGGCCTATCAGCACAACCGAACCAAAAGTATCGACGGCCTCCCCGTTCGCTTGCAGGATCGCGTGCCGAGCGTCTGATCTGCCTTTATTTTAGGCAGTCAACATCGAACACTGCTCAAATTGAATCCATTAAACGCGCCAATCAAGCGCTCCCCGCCCGGAACCAGACTGGCACGTCCCTTGCTCCGCGTATCGGTGAACACAGCCAAGGGGGCGGCATGAAACTCGTTGTAGCCATCATCAAACCGTTCAAGCTCGACGAGGTTCGCGAGAGCCTGACCGAGCTGGGCGTGACCGGCATGACCGTGACCGAAGTCAAAGGTTTCGGGCGGCAAAAGGGCCAGACCGAAATCTACCGTGGCGCCGAATATTCGACCAACATGGTGCCCAAGCTGAAAATTGAAGTCGCATGCCCGACCGAGCTTGCCGACCGCGTGGTCGAATCGATCCAAGCCTCGGCGAACACCGGCGCGATCGGCGACGGCAAAGTCTTCGTCATGGAAATCGGCCAGGCGGTGCGCATCCGCACCGGCGAAACCGACAATAACGCGCTTTAGACCGCAGGGGGACTCAATGAAAATATTCGATAAATTCGGGCTGGCGATGACCGGGGCAGCATGCACCCTGATCGCAGCCACGCCCACCTGGGCCGCGGACCTGATCAAGGCACCGACGGTCGAGCAGCAAGCAACGATGGTCAACAAGGGCGATACTGCCTGGATGCTCATCTCGTCAGCATTGGTCCTGATGATGTCGGTCCCTGCGCTTGCGCTGTTTTACGGTGGCCTTGTCCGCACGAAAAATATGCTCAGCATTCTCATGCAGGTCTTCATGATCGTGAGCATCGCCGCGCTTGTCTGGGTTTGCTGGGGGTACTCGCTCGCTTTCACCAGCGGTGGCGACAATATGTTTATCGGCGGCCTATCAAAGGCGATGCTGATGGGCGTGACCGGCGGCACTTATGCCGCGACGTTCAGCAACAATGTCTACATCCCCGAATATGCGTTTGTCGTGTTCCAGATGACGTTTGCCTGCATCACGCCTGCCCTGATCGTCGGTGCGTTTGCCGAGCGCGTGAAATTCTCCGCGCTGATGGTGTTCGTCGTCGCGTGGCTCACGATTGTCTATTTCCCGATTGCGCACATGGTCTGGTTCTGGGCCGGTCCGGACTTCCTCGTCGATACGCCGAAGGATGCGGGTTACCTGTGGGACATGGGCGCCATCGACTTTGCCGGCGGCACGGTCGTTCACATCAATGCCGGGATCGCGGGTCTCGTCGGCTGCCTCATGATCGGCAAGCGCATTGGCTTTGGCAAGGAAGCCACGCCCCCGCATTCGCTGACCATGACCATGATCGGCGCGTCGCTGCTATGGGTCGGCTGGTTCGGCTTTAATGCGGGGTCAAACCTTGAGGCCAATGGTGTCACGGCGCTAGCCTTCATCAATACGTTTGTTGCCACGGCGGCGGCGGCGGTAAGTTGGGCTATCGTCGAACAGATTGTCCATGGCCGCCCGTCATTGCTGGGTGCCGTCACCGGTGCCGTCGCCGGGCTGGTCGCGATTACGCCTGCCAGTGGCTTTGCCGCGCCGATGACGGCGATTGTCCTTGGTCTGTTCGTCTCACCGATCTGCTATCTCTTTGTTTCGAAGGTCAAGAATGCGCTGAAATATGATGACACGCTCGACGTATTCGGCGTCCACTGCATCGGCGGGATTGTTGGAGCCATTGCCACCGGCATTGTCGCCGACCCCGCACTCGGCGGACAGGGCATTTTCGATTATTATGTCTTCCCGGCAGGCATGGTCGATTATGACATGGGCGCGCAGGTCTGGAAGCAGGTCAAGGCTGTTGCCATCACGCTCGTCTGGTCAGGCGTCGGCTCAGCCATCCTATACTTCGTCATCGACAAGACAATCGGCCTGCGTCCCAGCGAAGAAGCCGAGCGCGAAGGGCTCGACCTCGCCGAGCATGGGGAGCGCGCATACAACTACTAACTTCAGAGCTTGGGTTGTCGGCGGCGGTCCTCCTCCCGACCGTCGGCACCCCAAACCAGGTTCCTCCTGCGAACCACTGGGCCGACTGAGCGATCTGTCGGCTCTTCTTTGTCAACCGTAGTGCTGAGCCTGTCGAAGCACGGTTGACGCGAACCGTCCTTCGACAGGCTCAGGACTGCGGTTAGTTCAAATCAGCCATCACAAAGTCTGCACAACGCTCGCCGATCATGATGCTCGGCGCGTTGGTATTGCCCGAAACCACCTGCGGCATCACGCTGGCATCGGCGATATAAAGACCCTCAACCCCGCGCACGCGCAATTGCGGATCACAAACCGCATCATCGTCGGACCCCATCCGCGCCGTGCCAACAGGGTGATAGACGGTGTCCGCCCGGTTGCGGATAATCTCGATCAGCGCAGCATCGTCCGTAATCCCGTGCGTGTGCCGATCGCGTCCGCCATGTTTGGCCAGCGGCCCCGTTTCGAGGATGCGCCGCATCAGCTTGAAACCGTCGAGCAGCACTTGCACATCGCGGTCGTCGGTCAGGAACGCTGGATCGATTAGCGGCGCGGTCGCCGCATCGGGCCCCGCCAGCCGCACCGTCCCGCGGCTATGCGGCCGAAGCATACAGACATGACAGGAAAAGCCGTGCGCGTTGACCTTGGTCCGGCCGTGATCCTCGAGCAGCACCGGCACAAAATGGAACTGCAAATCGGGCACATCGACATCGGGGCGCGACTTCGCAAAACCGCCGGCTTCGGCGTAAGGCGTGGTCAGGGGACCTGTGCGCTTTCGCAGCCATTCGACAATGCCCAGCGCGGACTTCAGATTGCCGATAAATGTCTGGCCCAAAAAATAGCGCCCCGGCGTTTCATAGCCCGAAACATAATCGATATGATCATGGAGGTTGCTGCCAACGGCGGGGCGATCAACGACCACATCGATGCCATTTGCCATCAGATGATCCGCCGGACCAATTCCCGACAGCATCAGCGTCTGCGCGGTCCCGAACACCCCGCCCGCCAGCACAATCGCCCGCCGCGCGCGCACCTGATCCCGCCCGCGCTTCGTGCGGATATGCACCGTCGTGGCGCGGCCATCCTCAAATCCGATCCGTTCGCACAGTGCTCCGGTCATGACATGCAGCCGACCGGCAGCCTTGGCAGGCTCGACATAGGCGCGCGCCGCAGACCAGCGCTCGCCACCCTTTTGCGTAACCTGATACAGGCCGACGCCTTCGAACTTTGCGCCATTGAAATCATCGTTGCGTGGCAGTTGCAGCGAGGCCGCAGACTCGACGAACTCATGCGATCCGGGGTGCGAATATCGCTGGTCCATCACGTTCAGCGGACCGTCAGTGCCGTGAAAATCGTCGCCGCCGCGCTCATTATGTTCAGCCCGTTTGAAATAGGGGAGGACATCGTCATAGCGCCAGCCGGTTGCGCCCATCGCGGCCCAATTGTCATAATCCCACGCGCAGCCGCGGATATAAACCATCGCATTAATCGCACTCGATCCACCAAGCCCGCGCCCACGCGGCTGATACCCGGTCCGTCCGTTCAACCCTTTTTGCGGCACGGTTTCATACCGGTAATTCGCTTTATCAGGGATAAAGGGCATCATCCCCGGCGCTTTGACAGGGAAGATATTATTATGGCCGCCGGTCTCGATCAGGCAGACGCTGTATTTGCCGCCTTCGCTGAGCCGCCCGGCGGCCGCACTTCCGCCGGATCCGCCGCCAACGACGATGATGTCATAGTCTTCCATGCTTCGTCCCGCTCCATCCAGCGCGCGCGCATCGTGTCCGATGTGTCACGCGATCCGTCATGGCTCCACCCCGGCGGGGCCAGCAGATAATGCAGCTTGTAGCGCATTGGCGCGGTCCACAAGTCCCGCGCGATGCCGATCCATTCGTGGAACACACTCCACAACAGGTTGAACGTGCCGAGGTTTTTCACAATGCCGTAACGGCATTTCTCGCTTTCAAGCTCGGGCGTGAAGCTGCCAAATATTTTATCCCAGACGATAAATACCCCCGCATAATTGCGGTCGAGGTAGCGCGGGTTGGTCGCATGGTGCACGCGGTGGTGGCTCGGCGTGTTCATCACCGCTTCAAACCAGCGCGGGCAGCGGTCGATGACTTCGGTGTGAATCCAGAACTGGTAGATCAGGTTCAGGCCTGCGCAAAACAGCACCATCGCTGGCGGAAAGCCGATCAGGAACAGCGGCAGGCGGAACAGGAACGAGCCTGCGAAAAACCCGGTCCACGTCTGCCGCAGCGCCGTCGAGAGGTTATAATGCTGGCTGGAATGGTGATTGACATGGCTCGCCCAGAACCAGCGGACGCGGTGCGCTGTCCGGTGAAACACATAATAAGCGAAATCATCAAGCACGAAGCACAGCGGCCACGCCCACCAGACAAAAGGAATGTCGAGCAAGCGGAACTGATACACCCAGACCGCCAGCGCGAGCAGGAGGCCGCCGGTGAGCAACCCCGCGATCGAACTGCCAAAGCCAAACAGCAGCGAGGTCAGCGTATCCATCGGCTCGTAGCGCGCGCGGTTGCGCACTCGCGCGACGACCATTTCGATCAGGATCAGCGCGACAAAGACCGGTACCGCATAGTCAATCGGGTTGGGAAGATCGTTCATCGCACTGCCCTCAAGCCAGCGGCCCAGATCGCAGCCTGATCGCCCAGATCGAGCGTGATCCGCCCGAACGCGCGCTCGCCCGTGCCCAGCGTCAGCAGCTTCTGGTCAAGCCGCGCATCGAGCGGCGCGCGGAGCACCCGCGTGACGAAATTGACGCCATGCCGCCGGATCAGCATATGCCGACCGGCAGCATCGCGCGCAATCGCGGCAATCCCCGCGCGGTCGATAATGATGTCAGCGGGGTCGAATCCCTCGTCGCCCGCAATGCGCAGCGCATCGTCGCGCGTCAGCCGGGCATCACCACCCAGACCCATTGCCTTTGCCGCCCATGCCAGCAGCAGCACTGCCCCCAAGGATCCGATCAGCAGCGCCCAATTCATCGCCCCGTTCACCGATTGCCCGCCACAATATCGATCAGGTGCTCGATCGACGACAGGTCATAGCCACCCGCCGCTGCCTTGGTCTGCAGCGTTGCCTTGTCATCGCCCAGCTGCGCCCGCGCAAGCGCCCACAGCAGCGTCGACCGCGTCCCCGACCGGCAATAGGCGAGCACCGGCCCTGGCGCTGTCGCCAG
Organism: Sphingomonas sp.; assembly: GCA_043778785.1. GTDB lineage: Bacteria > Pseudomonadota > Alphaproteobacteria > Sphingomonadales > Sphingomonadaceae > Sphingomonas_O. Next base: position 30,276 of record JAYWFN010000307.1, read on the forward strand.
CGTGTCCGCCATCACCGCAATCTGTGGCCCTGAAAAGCCCGCATGCGTGACGGGAATCGCGACATAGCCCAGCCCCGCCGCCTGCGCCGCAGCTTCGATTTCGGCCCCCTGCGGCTCGGACGGTTCTTCGCCATCGGGGCGGTTGTTGATGATCGTCGTCACGCCCATCGCCTTGGCTTCGGCGATGTCGCCGACCGCTATCTGCGGCGACGCGAGAAACTGATCGTCAATTTTGCGAAACATGGCATCCCTTCCCCTCAATGCGCCTTGATAACATGGAGGAACGCATCGCCATAGGCCTCGAGTTTGCGCGTGCCCACGCCGGTGACCCGCCCGAGCGCACCAAGCGTCGCGGGCCGCGCTGTCGCCATCTCGCGCAGCGTCGAATCGTGGAAGATGACATAGGGCGGCAATCCCGCTTCGCTCGCCAGCGTCCGACGGCATTCGCGTAACGCTTCGAACAGCGGATCACCGACCGGATTGGGAACGCCACCACTGCGTTTGGACCGCCGCTCGCGCTTGGGCGGCAGGATCAGGTCAACAGACGCTTCGCCTTTCAGAATTGCGCGCGCATCGGGACCGAACATCAGGCCGCCATGCTCGTTGGTTTGGAGTGCACCGCGCAACAACAGCGCGCGGGCAACCGGCTTGATCATCGCCGCGTCGTCGCCCGCGACAATGCCGAACACCGACAGCCGGTCATGCCCCATTTTGAGCGTCCGTTCATTGGCGTCGCCGACCAGCACGCTTTCAAGGTGGGTGACGCCGAAACTCTGGCCCGTGCGATAGACCGCCGAGAGGAACTTGCGCGCCACTTCGGTCGCATCGACCGAGGCAGGCGGGTTCAGGCAATTGTCGCAGTTGCCGCAATTATCAGGCGCGGGATCTCCGAAATGGCGCAGCAGGATCGCCCGCCGACACCCCGGCGTCTCGACAAGCGCACCGAGTGCCTTCAGCCGTGTTTTTTCGCCCGCCACGCGCGAGTCTTCAACTTCGGACAAGCGTTGCCGCGCCTTGGCGAAATCATCCGAACCCCAGAACAGATAAGCCCCCGCCGGATCGCCATCGCGCCCCGCGCGGCCGGTTTCCTGATAATAGGCTTCGATTGATTTGGGCAGCCCGGCATGCGCCACAAAGCGGACATCGGGCTTGTCGATGCCCATCCCGAACGCAATCGTCGCGACCATGACCATGTCCTCGCTGTTCACAAAATCCGCCTGATTGCGACGGCGAACGTCGGCATCGAGCCCGGCATGATAAGCGCGGACGGCGCGGCCCGTGCCCGCCAGTTGCGCCGCCAGAACCTCGGTCCCCTTACGCGACTGGACATAGACGATGCCCGGGCCGGGATGCGCAGCCACCACGTCGGCGACTTGGCTGGTTGTCCCCGCGCGCGGCGCCATATGATAGCGGATATTGGGCCGGTCGAACCCCGCCACGATCAGCCCTTCGCGTGGGATGCCGAGCTGATCGCAAATATCCTCGCGGGTATGGGCGTCGGCGGTCGCAGTAAGCGCGAGGCGCGGGACGCCCGCAAAATCATCGAGCATCGGGCGCAACAGGCGATAATCTGGGCGGAAATCATGCCCCCATTCGCTGACGCAATGCGCTTCATCAATCGCGAACAAACAGATCGGACTTTCGCGCAACAGCCCGCGAAAACTGGCCTGCGATGCGCGTTCGGGCGCGGCATACAGCAAGTCGAGTGCCCCGGCACGAAACCGCGCGATGGTTTCCTCGCGATTGTCGTCCGCCGAGGTCAGCGTCGCCGCGCGGATGCCGACCGCTTCGGCCGCGCGCAGCTGATCATGCATCAACGCAATCAGCGGTGAAATGACGATACACGTCCCCGGCAAGGCCACGGCGGGCAGCTGATAGCACAGCGATTTCCCAGCCCCCGTCGGCATGATCGCCGCTGTCCGCTGCCCCGCCATCACGCGCGCGACGACATCGGCCTGAACCCCGCGGAATGCCGGAAAGCCGAAGGTGGTTTGGAGGATTTCGTGGGGGTTCACCCTGCAGCCAGCCCAAATACGATTAAAAGCGCCGCGTCCACTTCCGACATTTCAGTGTCGCTGAGCTGCCCGATGATTTGATGCACTTGCTCTCTCTTGATCACGATGGGTATGTCAATCATGGCTTCACTTGTGCGCTCGAGACCGTTTTCGTTGGTCGGCGCGAAGCGTGGTCGAAGCCCTATGGGCCTTTCATCGGGCGTTGAAAGCCCGACAAGAATCAAGGTGGGAGGCGTGTAGTCTTCCGCCTGCACAACGACATAGGGGCGCGGTTTGCCGCCATATCCGCCACCCGTCGCCGCAACAACGACCGAACCCCGTTTCAATCCCCGTCCTCGGATGGCCAATATTGCAAGGCCTGAAGCTCTTCCAAGACTTCGGGATGACGTTCATGCCATTCGCGCAGTGCCTCGCTATCGCGTCGCGCCCGTTCCTTGAATTCGGGCGTCGATGTATCAGGCAGCCAGAAAGTGCGTGGCTTCAGCCCCTTGGCACGCATTGCCTCGCGCCAGCGCTTGGCGCGTTCAGCACCGGTCAGTGGCTTCTCAAATCCCATTCCATTTCGTTACACGTAACGGGCAGTTTTGACAAGCCCGACGTCCTATTCCGCCGCCACCGCCTCGTCCTGCTCCGCTGCCTGCCGCGCCCACATCTCGGCATAGAGCCCGTTTTTCGCCAGCAGCGCCGCATGTGTCCCGCGTTCCGCAACTTGCCCCGCATCGAGCACGACGATCTCGTCGGCGTCGACAATCGTCGACAAGCGGTGGGCAATGACGATCGTGGTGCGGCGTTCGGCGATGGCCGACAGAGTGCTCTGGATCTCCGCCTCGGTCCGGCTGTCGAGCGCGCTGGTTGCTTCGTCAAGGATCAGGATTGGTGGATTTTTCAGCAGCGTCCGCGCAATTGCCACGCGCTGTTTCTCGCCGCCCGACAGTTTCAGGCCGCGCTCGCCGACTTTGGTGGCATATTGATCGGGCGTCGACGCAATGAACGCATGGATCGCCGCGCCGCGCGCTGCCGCTTCGACCGCGTCCTGATCGGCCCCCTCGCGGCCATAAGCGATGTTATAGCCGATGGTATCGTTGAACAGGACGGTATCCTGCGGCACGATCCCGATCTCGCTGCGCAGGCTCGATTGCGTCACTGTGCGGATGTCCTGCCCGTCAATCGTGATCCGACCGCCGGTCACGTCGTAAAAGCGATACATCAACCGCGCGAGCGTCGATTTGCCCGCGCCCGACGGGCCGACCACCGCCAAAGTCCCACCCGCCGGAATGTCAAAGCTCACGCCTTTCAGGATTGCCCTTTCGGGATCATAAGAGAAACTGACATCTTCGAACCGGACAACCCCGCCATCGACCGCCAGCGCAGGTGCACCCGGCGCATCGACAATTTCGGCGGGCGTATCGGTCAGCGCAAACATCGCCGCCATATCGATCAGCCCCTGACGGATCGTGCGATAGACCATGCCGAGCATGTCAAGCGGACGGAAGAGTTGCGCGAGATAAGTGCTAACGAAGACGACATCGCCGGTCGTATATGTGCCCTTCGACCAGCCCCAGACGATATAGGCCATTGCCCCCGCCATCATCAAATTGGTTATCAGAGACTGGCCGACGTTCAGCGCCGCAAGCGAGTTTTCGGATTTGACTGCTGCGTCGGCATAACTGCGTGCGACGGCTTCGTAACCGGCCACTTCGCGTTTTTCGGCGTTGAAATATTTGACCGTTTCATAGTTGAGCAATGAATCGACCGCGCGTGACACCGTTCGCGTGTCCATGTCATTCATTTCCTCACGCAGCTTGGCGCGCCAGTTCGTCACCGCCCATGTGAACCAGGTGTAGGCAACCACCATAACCAGCGTCGCCACCACAAGCGACGACCCGAACATGATCCAGAACGTCACCGTAACGACGATCAGCTCGATCACCGTCGGCGCGATGTTGAACAGCAGGAAATAAAGCATCGTATCGATGCTCTTGGTGCCACGTTCGATCACTTTGGTCACTGCGCCCGTCCGCCGCGCGAGGTGAAAGCGCAGCGACAGCCCGTGGAGATGCTTGAACACATTGACCGCCAGATGCCGTGTCGCATCCTGACCGACGCGTTCGAACACCATATTTCGGACATTGTCGAAAATCACGCCGGCAAAGCGTGCGCCGGCATAAGCCGCGACCAGCGCCATGACGAGCCCGACGGCAGCGCTCTGGCCTGCCGACATTGCATCAATCGCCCATTTATAGGGGTAGGGGCCAAACAGCGTGATCGCCTTGGCAATCAAAACGAGCAGCACCGCGCCAACGACGCGCAGCCGCAGCGCACGATCATCGCGCGGCCACAGATAGGGCAGGAATCGCTTGAGCGTGGCAAACCCGGCAGGAGCGGCGTCGGTCGTTTCGGAAATCGGTGGCATTGCGGGCCGATATGGCGGCGGTTATCCGCCTGCGCAACGCACGATCACGGCATATCGACAACAATCAGGCGGCACGGATGCTCGTCGGCCTCGGGGCAAGCGCGCTCGCGCGGCTTGGGCAGGCGCATATTGCGCGACCGAACGTCCTGATCGAGTGCCAGCTGTTCGTGCGAAATGCGCACGCCCGAGACAATCTGGGCGCGCGCAACCGCGACGGCTGTGACATGCGGCGCGGCATTATCGGCACGCGCCGATGCCGGCAAAACCGCCAGTGCCAGAGTGATGGTGAACGACATGCTAACCATAAAAGCGCGGCGTTTCCGCGATATGCTACCCTTGAAACGGGCGCTTGCTGTATCGTTCGGGGACTGTCCCACGGTGATACGACGAGGTGAGAATAAAGTGCTCATGCCGCTAATACGGTAATCTTGGTGGAAGTTTTAGGTTCCCTGCGCCCGACTTTGACAGGCAATATAATCACTGGCTTTCAGATGACGCGCCGCGCGAAACGCGCTATTGCCGCGCTGAAACTGATTCAGGAGTCCCCGATGCGCGCCTTGCTTGCTGCTATTACCCTTGCAATCCCCACCTTGGCGCAGGCCGCGTTGCCCGTTGGCGCGCTCGCGCCCGATTTCACGACGCCAGGCGCCATTGGCGGCAAGCAATTCAGTTTCTCGTTGGCCAATGCGCTGAAAAAAGGGCCGGTTGTCCTCTATTTCTTTCCCGCTGCCTTCACGTCGGGCTGCACGATCGAAGCCCGGCAGTTTGCCGTGGCCAGCGATGATTTTGCCAAAGCCGGGGCAACGCTGATCGGCGTCGCGGCCGATCCGATTGACAAGCTGGCGAAATTTTCAGTCGAGGAATGCCGCAACAAATTCGCGGTTGGCGTCGCCACGCCCGCAATGATCAAGGGCTATGATGTCAAACTGCCCGTGATGGCGCGCTCGAACCGGACGTCGTATGTGATCGGCAAAAATGGCCGGATCGCTTTTGTCTATTCGGCAATGGCGCCCGATGGCCATGTTTCGGGCACATTGGCAGCGGTAAACGCGCTCAAATCGAAGAAATAAAGCCGCGCGTTAACGCACCGGAAACGCCATCAACGCTAATTTGCGTGGATCGCGATGATGCGATTGGGGATTTGGGACGGCATCATGTGGCCCTTTACCGGTAGACGCATTTTCACAAGCCGCTGGTGGGCAATCGCTTTTGTGATTTTTGTGTGCTGGCAAGTCGCGATGTTCACGGGAAAAAGCGACGAAGACGAGGCGCCGGTTGATGCCGCTCAGGCGCAAGCTCTGACGGACGCGCTCAACAAGTTCTAGGGTCAGGACCTGTTAAATTCACGGTCCTGACCCTAAGCACGTCCGTCCGAGAAAATTCTACTTGAGGTGCTTCGAAAGATACTTGTTCATTTCGAACATCGTGCACTTGGGCACGCCAAAGACGGCCTTCAGCTTGTCATCGGCAATGATTTCGCGCTTGTTCGCGGGGTTCTGCAGGTTGTGGGCTTTGATATAAACCCAGATCTTGCTGACCATGTCGCCGCGAGTCACGGTGCCTGCACCGATGACGGCGGCAAGTTCGGGTGACGGTGTGAGGGGCTGTTGCAGTGCATTGGGCTTCTTGACGTCGGCCATAAATGTCCTCCCTTTAAGGTCGTCGCGCTGAGTGTGCGCTATGCGACTCGATGTTCCGCCTTTGTCGCCGCGTCAACCCGTCGGAGGCCGTCACACCGCATTTTTGCAACAATTCGGTAAATTAGTGCCCGATTTAGGCCTGCTCCGCCCTAGAATGCGCCCGATTTGCCGACTAAGGGCGCGGGCATGGCCGCACCGATCCTCAGTTTCGAAGACCTTGGACTCATTCAGGGATCGGGCTGGCTATTCCGCCATCTCGACATTTTCGTCGCCCCGCGCGACCGGCTGGCGCTAATCGGGCGCAATGGCGCGGGGAAAACAACATTGCTGCGCCTGCTTGCCGGACAGCTCGACTGTGACGAGGGGCGCCGGACGATTGTCCCCGGCGCGCGCGTTATCCTGCTTGAACAGGAACCCGCGATGAAGGGTCACGCGACCTTGCGCGATTTTGCCCTGTCTGGTCCGACTCCACCGGCGATCCATGATGTCGAGGCCATCGCCAGCCAGATCGGTATCGACCTGTCGCGCGACGCTGCTTCGGCGTCGGGCGGCGAGCGTCGCCGCGCCGCGATTGCCCGCGCGCTATCGATGGACCCCGATGTGCTGTTGCTCGACGAGCCGACCAACCATCTCGATCTCGCGGCGATCGACTGGCTCGAGGATTGGCTGGGGCGCTATCGTGGTGCTTTCGTCGCGATCAGCCATGACCGGACCTTCCTGACGCGACTGACCAAATCGACGCTCTGGCTCGACCGGGGGGCGATCCGCCGCAAGGACATCGGCTTCGGCGGGTTCGATGCGTGGACCGAGGCGATCTATGCCGAGGAAACGCGCGCCGCCGAAAAGCTCGATGCCAAGCTGAAACTCGAGGAGCATTGGCTGCTGCGTGGTGTCACCGCGCGCCGCGCCCGCAATGAGGGCCGCAAGGCCAAACTCATGGAAATGCGCGCCGCCCGCGCGTCGATGATGGGGCCGCTGGGCGGCGCAAAGATTTCGCTGGGTAATGACGACGTCCGCACCAAGTCCGTAATCCGCGCCGAGCATGTCACGAAGAGCTTCGGGGACCGCACGATCATCAAGGACTTCAGCCTGCGCATCCAGCGCGGCGACCGCATTGGTGTCGTCGGCAGCAACGGCACCGGCAAATCGACGCTGCTCAAGCTGCTGACTGGCGAAATCGCGCCCGATTCAGGAACGGTCACGCTCGCCAAAACCCTCGACAGCGTCATCATTGACCAGCAGCGCAGCCTGATGGCCCCCGACAAGACCGTGCGCGAAGTGCTGGCCGATGGCGGCGACTGGATCGAAGTGCTTGGCATCAAGAAGCATGTCATCGGCTATCTCAAGGAATTCCTCTTCGATCCCGGCGTCGTCGATGCGCTGGTCGGCACACTTTCGGGCGGTGAACGCTCGCGGCTTTTGCTGGCGCGCGAATTTTCGAGGCCCTCGAACCTGCTGGTGCTTGACGAACCGACCAACGACCTCGACCTCGAAACACTCGACCTGCTTCAGGAAGTGATCGCCGATTATGACGGCACCGTCCTGATCGTCAGCCACGACCGCGACTTCCTCGACCGCACTGTTACGATCACGGTCGGCCTCGACGGCTCGGGCAAGGTCGATATTGTCGCTGGTGGCTATGCCGATTGGGAAGCGCGGCGGCGCAAACCCCTCCCGCCTGCGGGAGGGGCGACTCGCGCAGCGAGCGGGGGAGGGAACAATGGTTCACCCTCCCCCAACCCTTCCCGCAAGCGGGAGGGGGGTAAGAAACTCACCTACAAAGACCAGCGCGACTACGACCAACTTCCCCAGCGCATCGAAGCGATCGACGCCGCCATTGCCCGCGACGAAGCGCAGCTCGCTGATCCGATGCTCTACACCCGCGACTATGCAAAATTCGAAGCCCTGACCAAAGCCATCGAAGCGGCGCGGACCGAGAAGGACGCTGCCGAAGAACGCTGGCTGACGCTTGCCGAAATGGTCGAGGCTTTAACGTGACCCCGCAGTCCTGAGCCTGTCGAAGGACGGGTGATG
>JAYWFN010000308.1:0-6859 GCA_043778785.1 Sphingomonas sp.
CAGACACTTTTTTCGCGCAGTGGCTTCCGTTATCGCGGACTTCTCGAAAAAAGTGTCTGACACTTTTCTGCCTACGACCCCCTCAATAGTCCTTCGACAGCCTGACCGTGGCACTTTGCCGACCGATCGTCGAAATCGTCGACAGCAGCGACAGCCAGCGCGTCACCTGAAACTCGATGCGCGTCGCCGAATAGCCCTGCCCGTCGCTGATCACTTCGACATAGGTGCGCCGCGTGATATATTTGCCCGCTGCAACCGATGTCTTTGCGCCCGTCGTCGCGTCGGCCGCGACAATGCGCAGCCGGTCGAGCCCGATGGCACGGCGCACCGCATTGATCGGATCGAGCCCGCCACCCCCGCCGCGCAGGCTCGTCACGGCGGCCGCCAGTTGCAATGCTTCGGGCGCTGACAAATTGGTGATCGACGTCCCGAACAGCAGCCGTGACAGCAGTTCGTCCTGCGGCAGCGCGGGGACGCTGGCGAATGTGATCTCGGGCCGGGACGCCGTGCCGATGACCTTGATCGTCGCCGCAATCGACTGGATGCTCGCGTTCGCCTGAATATCGAGCACCGGATCGGGCGGCGAGGCACCCTGAAAGCGGATCGTGCCGCGATCGAGATCGAAGCGCCGCCCGGCAAATTCATAGCCCCCGCGCACAACATCGAGCCGCCCGGTGATGCGCATCGCGTCGAGTGTCCCGCCGAGATTGATGTTGCCTTCCCATTCGCTGTCAAGGCCGAGGCCGGTGACCGCGAGCTGATTTTGCGCGCGCGCCTTGATGTCCAAGCCCCAGCGCATCGGCGCGGCAGCAACCTCGGCGCGGTCGGCAGGGCGGTTGATTTCGCGGACGTTCAGGCGCGGGACCGCCGCCGTGGCATTGGCCTGGCCCAAACGGAAGGCACTGCGGACCAGATCGACATCGCCCGAGATGATCCCGCGCGCGCCATCGGACCGGATCGTCAGCGGGCCGGTGACGGTGGCGGACACATCATCACGCTTGATCAGTTCGGCATTGGTTGCGTTGGCCGTAATGTCGATGCCGAAGCCGTTGGCTGCCGCGAGATCGAACGCCGCGCGCCCCGCCAATGTCCCGCGCCCGGCGGTTGCCGTGAAATTGTCGATGACCAGTTTTGACCCGCCAAAATTGCCGCGCGCTTGGATGCCCGTCAGCACCGTGCCGCTGAGCGGGCTTTCGAGGCGGAGGTTCTGAGTCGCGAAGGATCCGCGAATCTGCGGATTGTTGAGCGTGCCGCCGACATCGGCGCCGACCGCGACCGGGCCGGAGAAATCGAAACTCTCGACACCCGTTAACCGCCAGAGCGTATCGGCGGGGCCATTGTAACGGACTTGCGCGAACAGCGGCGCATTGGTCAGGCGGCTGGTCAGATCACCGCGCCCCAGCGGCGACAGGCGCGCTTGGGCACGTCCCACAGTCTGCCCGCCGCTTGACGCCACGGCACGCAGGACAAGGCCATTGCCGGTCAGCACGGCCGCGACACCCGCATCGACTGGCTTTGACGACAGCACCAGCCCCGATCGCGTCAGATTGCGGATGCGCAGATCGGCACGGCCCGTTGGCGCGCTGCCGTCCGCCGGTTGGCTGAAACTCACTTGCCCGCTGGCATAGCCACCGAGGCCAAGGCCGGGATTGACGATGTCGAGGACGGTCAGCGGCATCGACTGGACCGTGGCGTCCAGTGCCGTCGCCGCCCCGCCGAACCGCCCCGAGACGCGCGCGGTGCCGCCGGCAAAGCTCAAGGCAGTCGGCGCGAGCGACCAGTCCGCGCCGGTCCGTGTCAGCACGGCGGGCGCATCGAGCTTGATCGGGCGGCGGTCGACCGTGCCCGCGCCGACGATGCTGATCCGGTCGGGCGAAACCTGCGCGACCGTCTGTAAATCGAAGGTCCGCCCGCGTGATCCGGCGAATTCGGCGCGGACTTCGCCGCTGCCGTCGCGCAGTTTGGCATTGCCGGCGAGCTTGGCCAGCGTCAGATTGCCATAGCGCAGCCCCTGCCCGTTCACGCTCGCGTCGATCGTTGTGCCGCGCGGATCCAGCAGCATCACCGCATCCAGCTGTCCGCGCCGCGCCGCAATGATCGGTGGCCCCGCCAGTTTGGCATCGCGCGCCGTCAGATGCGCTTCGATACGCTGGACGCTGCCCGGCACAGCGAAATCGAGCGTGCCCGAAACGCCGCTGCCGTTCAGCGCGAGTTGCCCGCCAAAGCCGCCGTTCAGCGCCAGAAGATTGCCCGTGGCGCGCAGACCCGACGCATCGAGCGCGGCAATCTGGATCACGGCAGTGCTGTTCCTGGGCAACAGGATCGCACCGTTGCCGGTAAACGGGCCAAGCGTCGATGTTCCGCGCGCTGACCAGCTGAATCCGCTGGCCGTCGGGTTCAGCGTCGCCTGAACATTGCGCAGGCCGAGCGAGTCCATCGGCCGCGCGAGGATCAGGTCGATCTTAGGCCGGTCGATGCGCCCGTCGAGCCGCAAGCGGACGGGGCCGTAGCGCGCCTGTCGTCCCGCGCCTTCGAAAAAGAACGTGCCGTCGCCCCGCCGATAGCCATTGCCGACAAGTTGCAACGCGGGCGAGCGTAGCCGCAGGTTCTTGAAGCGGAGGATGCCGTCGCCGCCGCGCTCCAGCGCGGTTTCGATAGTGGGCAAGCCGCCGGTCAGGCTGGCAAGAAACGCATTGTCGAGCCGCCGCACCCAGGCTTCGCCGCGCCCGACGATCCGCGTGCCGACGCCGTTCGGGCCGGGCACGATCTTGAGCGTGGACTTCACATCGACAATGCCAAGCCCGGGGATCAGATAGCGCCCGAGTTGCCCCGCCAGCGCAATATCATAACGCCCGTTGGTCAGATCGATCAGCAACGTGATCCGGCTGGTCAGCTTGTCCGATACCAGCCGCAGATTTTCGCCGGTGATCAATCTCGGTGTGACTTTCAGCACGCCATTGACCGACAGGTTGCGCAGGATTCCGCCCGCGACATCGCCAACGCCTGTGACGCGGGCCGCCGTCAACCGGAGCGGGACATTGACCGGTGTGCCGCCCAATCGCCCCTGCCCCGACGCGCGGACATTTTCGAAACCGGTCTGGTCAAAAGCGGCGCGCTCTGCCGTCAGCAGATAGTCGAACCGCGCAGTCGCAAACGTCCCGTCGAGCATCGCTTTGAGGGCAATGTTCCGCCCGGTCATGTTACCGAGCAGCGCCGCTGGCCGGATCAGGCGCGCGTCGATACGCATCGCGTCGAAGCTGCTGTCGGACAAGTCGATGATCCCATTTGCGCTGACGGCCAGCGCATCCGATGCCATTGCGATGTGGGTATCAAGACGACGGTTGGCGAGCATCGCATTGCCCTTCACACGGACGACCGGCGCGGTGAGGCGCATCAGCTTGCCTTGCGTGATCAGTGACGGCGCAAGCTGCCCCTCGACATCATAGCGACCGCCGCGCGCCCTCAGGTCAAGCGACAGGATCCGCCCGCCCGACGCCGTTGCCGCGAGCGTCCCTTTCCAGTTCTCCCACGATCCATCGCCATCAAGCTGCGCCGTCACCGGCCGCTGCGTCCCGAGCATCGCGCCGAACAGGCCGCCTGCGGGGGCATCGAGCGTGCCCGAAATGTCGAACCTGTTGCGATCGGGCGCGGCATCGAGATTGAGCGCGAGCAGATCGCCGCCGGTTGTGCGCGCATTGGCGATGACCAGCGCGCGGCCATCGCGGATGTCGGCTTTCGCCTCGAGCTTGCCGCGGCGCGCTTTGCCCGACACCGCATCACCAATCGTCAGCCGGTTGATCGCCAGCCGACCGATACGAATATCGAATTCAGGCAGGATTGGCCCTTTTTTACCCGATGGCACGAGCTTGGGCAGACGGCGCAGCGTCGCGGCGTCGGCCGTCAGGCTGGTGATGTCGAGGCGATTGTCGAGCCAGGCGCGCGGCGTCCAGTCGAGCGCTACGTCGGGGCTTTCGAAAAAGACGCCGCTGGCGTCCGCGACGCGCAGGTCACGGAGACGGGCCTTGTTCCAGATCGAGCCTTCGATACGGCCAATCTGAAAGCGCAGCCCCGATGCCGGGCGCAGCGCTTCGATCCTGTCGACCAGGAAGCGGTGGCCGACACTGCTATCGGCGATAATCAGCAATGCACCCGCGACAAGCGCCAGCGCGAGCAGGATGCCGCCGATCCATTTGAGCCATTTCACCATATTGCTCCTGCGCAGGCAGGCGCTCTGGAGAACAGGACAGTTCTCGATCTATCAGGGCTCCTGCTTTCGCAGGAGCGCGAGCAGTGCGCGCTCAAAACGCCTGCCCCAGTGAAACCTGCACCGCGACAATCGATTCGCCTTTGCGGCGGCCGAGCGGCGTGCCGACGTCGATACGGATCGGGCCGAAGTTCGAATAATAGCGCAAGCCGACGCCCGCCCCGATGCGCATGCCGGAGAATTTCGGGATCGATTCGGTATAGATATTTCCCGCATCGACGAAGGGCACCACGCCGAAATTACCGCCGAAGATCGGCAGGCGCACGCGCGCTTCGAGCGAGAATTCGGCCAGACTGCGCCCACCAATCGGCCGATCGAGCGCGTTGCGCGGGCCGATTTCCTGATAGCCATAGCCGCGCACCGAGCCACCACCGCCCGAGTAGAACAGCCGCGACGGCGCAATGTCGTCGCGTGCGGCGCCCGCCGTCATCCCGATCCGCGCACGGCCGGCAATCACGACTTTTTCGCCAACGGGCACATAAGCGCTGGCGTCGGCTTGCGCCCGGACATAGCCGAACGTCTTGCCCGAAAGCGATACTTCGGGCGAGACGCGCCCCGAGAGGCGAAACCCGCGTTTTGGATCGAGGAGATCGTCCGACCCGTCATAGCCGAGCGTCGCGGGCAACGCGCCGATGAAATAGGTCCGCCGCTGCGCTATGCCTGCTGTCGGCACGAAATCCTTTTCATCCGAGGCGAGCAATTCGAAGCCAAGGCTGAACACCCAGGGCTTTTGCCAGATGATGTTGGTTTGCCGCTCGAGACTGGCGGCGATTTCGAACGTGCTCGCGTCATAGGCCGCGCGCCGTTCGCGGCTGGCGACCATCGACGCATTGAGCACCTGGTCGCGCCGCCGGAAATTGCCCATGCGGAGCAACGCGCCGAGCGACTGTTCGCGCGTGCCCGCCACGCCGCGGAACGTCACGGCCCCTTCGGGACGGATGAAATTGCGGTGCTGCCAGCTGGCTTCGACACGGAATCCTTCGCCGGTGCCATAGCCGACTTCGCCCGCCACTGTGCGGACCGGCGCGGGTTCGATCGTCGTCGCAATATCGACCGTCCCCGGTGCGCTGCCCTCGACCGGCTCGAGCTTCACGGTCGAGATCAGGCCGGTGGCGATCAGCGCGCGACGCAGATCATCAATCATTGCCTGGTCATACAGCTCGCCGGGGCGGAAGCGCGCGATGACGCCGACATGCTTCGCGTCAAACGGGGCGTTGTCGCCAAGCATCCTGATCGCGCCGATGCGCCGCTCGCCGCCTGACTCCACCTTCAGATCAAGCGTCGCAATCCGCGTGTCATGATCGATGACGATCTCGGGCTCGGCGACTTTGGCAAAGGGATAGCCTTCGCGCGCCAGTTTTTCCTTCAGCGCCAGTTCGCCACCGATCACGGCATCGGCGTTGACCGGATCGTCATTTTTCACGCCAAACGCCGCCTCGACATCAGGCTTGGGCACGCCCGCCACATCGACCGTGCCGAATTTATACAGCGGCCCCGGCGCAACTTCGAGGGTAACGACCAGCCGCCCGTCCTTTGGCGCAACATCGGTTTCGATGTTCGCATCATAATAGCCCTCGGCGCGCAGGATCGTATTGAGCAGTTCGGCGTCATCGCGCGCGCGCCGGTCAATCTGCGCGACGTTGGCAGACTTGCCCGCGCCTTCTTTCAGGACCGAAAGTTCGTTGAACCGCATGCCGACCGTCGGCGCGAGCGTATCAATGCCGGTGACAACAAGATCATAACGCTGGCTATCCGCCACTTCGAACTGCGCGGGTGCTGCCTCAAGCGTTGGCGAAATCGGATCGGCCTTGTTCAGATCGGGCCATTCGACGCCGAGATCGGGCAATGGCGCCATCGGCGATTCAGGGTCGAGCGGGGCAGGCGGCGACATATTCTGGGCATGCGCGGCCGATGCCAGCATCAGCGCGGTCATGGCCGCGACCGCCGACCGCCGCACGTGGTGAAAACTCATGGACCCTCGCTAACGGCTTTGGGCCGTTGCGACCACAACTAATCACCTAATGGCGTGTTCCATCGGCATAGGGATTGCCGAGCGCCACGATCATCCGTTCGATCTGGCGCCAGCGGCAAAAACTGGTCACATTGCCACGGTTGCGACTGGCGTCCGCACGGGCTGCGGCTTCAACCCCGGCATCTGCGCCAAAGCGGTCCATCAACTCATACGCATCCGTTACTGCCCCCCGGTCAGCAACAAATGGAAAATTATACAACGCCAGCGCTCCTGTGCCCCATCTCAAGCTGTTCAAGTTATGTGCCAGTTTTGCACTTTGGCTTCGGGTGCGGGTTGCGATGATGAAGCCGGCATTCACCAAGTGCCATGATGGCACAGCAGTCCCGCCACGGGACGGGGTGGCGCTCCATTTCGGGACGTGGCAGGGACGGCGGATGGCAAAAAATCCAAAAAACCCGACCGGCGCGGGCATCTTCATTGCATTGGGCGCAGCGGCCGGCGTCATCGTCGGGCGGCTCTATGCGCAAACATCAATCGGGCTGGTCGTCGGCGTTGCGGCGGGCGTTGCGATTGCCGCCTTTATCTGGTGGCGCGAGCGGGCATGATTGTCCCGCAGTGCTGAG
>JAYWFN010000309.1:0-6826 GCA_043778785.1 Sphingomonas sp.
AGATATCAGTTCAGCTCGAGAATGCATCTAAGGAAGTCTAGTCTGTGAGGCCGATGCTGATATTTGATAAGTCGTTTCTTCAAAGTCTGTCGATTGATGAATCTGTAATTCTCGACCAAATGTTCAGTTGCGTTGTGACGCCGTTGTTCTTCGTTGAAACGATGGCAGATCTCACCAAGGAAACTGCTCGCGGTCGAACGGCAGAGCAGGTGGTTGGGGGGCTGGCGGAGCGCACACCCGTCGCACACAGCTATATCAATACCTACCATCAGGACGTGATTTTAGAAGACCTGCTGGGACAACGTCAGGATTTCGATCATCGGCCAGCAGTCGCTGGCGGCATTCCGGTCAGGGTCGAGGGTAAAGCGGGCTTGGTGTTTCAAAAGTCGCCGGAGCAAGATGCCTTTGATCGCTGGCAACAGGGGCGTTTCCTAGACGTCGAGCGGGACTTTGCCCAACAGTGGCGCGCCGATCTTGCAAGCATAGATCTTCCGGCGATAGCCCAAGCCTGGAGGTCGATGCTTCGGAAGGAGGATCGACCGAAGACCCATGAAGCAGCCCGAGGTTTGGCCCGACGGGTTGTTGGCGCGGGTGGTCAGAATTATCGAGCACTCCGTATGGCCCACGATTTGTTAGGCATGCCGCCTCAATCTCTCAACGCGGTTGTACAAAGTTGGAGGGCAGCCGGTTCGCCTCCTCTGCGCGAGTATGCCCCGTTCGCTGCACACTGCCTTGAGGTCGACCTCTTCTTTGAACTCTGTCTATCCAACGGACTTATTTCGGATCAGAGGCCGAGCAACAAGGTTGATATTAGCTATCTGTATTATCTACCGTTCGCAGACTTTTTTGTGTCGGGCGACAAATTGCACAGAACGGCCGTGCCCCTTCACATTGACGAAAAGCAGCGTTTTGTTTGGGGTACCGATCTGAAGACTGACCTTGCGACGCTAAATGCATACTTCGCTGCGCGACCCGATGAAGAAAGGGCAAAAGGTATTTTCTCGTTGGCGAGCAAACCGCCGGTGGAACACGACGGTATTGTAGCAAGCCTTTGGGATATATGGAGGCCGGGGTGGAGGGAGCCAAAACTTCCTTCCCCCAGATTGACACCGAAAATGGAAACTCAGATTCTTGCGAGGTCACGCGGGCTGACTGATGCTGCTAAACGAGGCAAGCTCGGCCCTTTGAAATCCGATCAAGATGTCGAGCATTTGGTCATCCAACGTTACATCCCCAAGCAGCGAGGTAGTTGGCGAATGTTCTCAGCCGCAGTCGAGACTAGCAGTGATGCTGAATGGGAACGAGAACGGCAACGGTCTAGATGACTAATCTCACTTGGCGAAATCGGCATCGTCTTTTGCGGGAGACGCAGCCGACGTCTGTTTTCTCAGGCTTTTTAACATAATAGCAGACAGTCAGCTCCCCACAACAAACCCGCCGCCGTCCATCCCCCACAACCAGCTACCGCCCGTCCACCCCATTCTCCACCACCACCGGCACCACCGCATTGGCATCGAGCATCTCTGCGGCGTCGTTGAGCGCCTCGGCCTCGCTCCGGCTGACCCCGCCGACATTATCGGCGCTTGGCGAACCGCAGGCGGACAGCAACAAAGCGAGGATCAAAATACGCATCCGCACCTTATGCCCGTGGCCTGCCCAATAAAAAAGGGGCCACCGTTTCCGGCAGCCCCTCCTACAAAAAAATGTAGCGCAATTACTTCTTCATCGCGTCGCCAGCGGCTTCCATCTTGTTGCCAGCAGTCGACATCGCGTCGCCGGTGGCGGCTTTCATCTTGTCGGCAGCCGATTCGATCTTGTTACCCGCCGCGTCAGCCGAGTTCTCGATCGCGCCCATGGCGTTTTCGGTTGCGGCGTCAACGGTGTTCACGGCATCGGCAGCGGTTGCATTGACGTCTGACATCATCGCGTTGCCGGCTTCGGCGGTTTCGTTGGCGGCTTTGGGGCTGCACGCGGCGAGGCTCATTGATGCTGCAAGAACGGCGGCGAGTGCGATTGTCTTCTTCATTGACTTTCCCTCCTAAAGAAACTCCGGCCAGCGCGCAGTCGCTCCGGCAGGCAGCCAAATATAAGGTCGCGCGGTGCTTGGCAATATCTCGTCGTCGCATCGCCGGTTGACCACATATAAAGAATTCTTTATATGTGTATATATGGTGCCTCTTATCGACATCTTCCGGGCTTTGGCCGATCCAACGCGGCTCCGCATCGTTGCCCTGCTGCGCGCGATGGAGCTCTCTGTGGGTGAGCTTGCTCAAGTTCTGGGCCAAAGCCAGCCGCGCGTCTCGCGCCACATCCGCATCCTTGTCGATGCCGGACTTGCCATCCGCCGCAAGGAAGGGAGCTGGGTCTTTCTGGCACCTGCCCCTTCGTCAATGGCGCTACCGCTGTTTTCGCTGCTCGATGCGGCCGCGACGGACGGAGGCGATCACTGGACCAAAGCCGATACCGCGCGCCTCGCCGCCGTCCGCGCCGACCGTGCGACGGCTGCCGCCCAATATTTCGCGCAGCATGCCGATCAATGGGATGCGATCCGTTCGCTCCATGTCGCTGACAGCGCGGTCGAAGACCGGATGGGTGCGATGCTCGGCGCGTCGCTCGGCCGCTTGGTCGACATCGGCACCGGCACCGGGCGCATGATCGAACTGTTCGGCCCAAGCGCTGATCGGGCCATCGGCGTTGACCGCAGCCCCGAAATGCTCCGCCTTGCCCGCGCCAAGCTCGACGGAACGGGCGGCTGGGAGCTGCGGCAGGGTGACATCGCCGCGCTGCCGCTCAATGAAGCGTCGGCCGATACCGTTATTCTTCATCAGGTGCTGCATTTCATCCCCGCCCCCGAAGCCGCCCTTGCCGAAGCCGCGCGCCTGCTCGCTCCCGGTGGCCGTCTCCTGATCGTCGACTTCGCGCCGCACGAGCGCGAGGAGTTACGGACGCAGGACGCGCATGCCCGGCTTGGTTTTTCGGATGCGCAGATTGCGGCGTGGTTCGCAGCAGCCGGTCTGGCACTGACAACAACCGAAACACTCGATGGCGGCGAACTCACCGTCAAACTCTGGCTGGGCACGCGCCCGGCGCTTACCAAGGCACAACCCTTGTCAAGGACTCTGGCAGCATGACGTTCACGCTCCCCCAACTCGAAGAAGCGCGCCGCGCACTCGCCGAACCCTTGTTCGCCGACCTTGCGGGTGATGCGCTTGTATCGTTCGAGTTCTTTCCGCCGAAGACTGAGGCGATGGAGCAAACACTCTGGTCATCGATCGAAACCCTGGCCCCGCTTTCCCCGCGCTTCGTTTCGGTCACTTATGGCGCGGGCGGATCGACGCGCGAACGCACGCACAACACCGTCGCGCGCATCGCCCGCGAAACGGTGATGCCCGCCGCCGCGCATCTGACCTGCGTCGAGGCGACAAAAGCCGAAATCGACGAAATCGCCGACGCCTATTGGGACGCCGGTGTCCGCCATATCGTTGCCCTGCGCGGTGACCCGCCCGAAGCGGGCAAGGCATTTGCGCCCCACCCGCAAGGCTATGCGGGGGCCGCCGAACTTGTCAGCGGCTTGCGCAAGCGCCACCCCTTCGAAATATCGGTCAGCGCCTATCCCGAAACACACCCGCAAGCCACCAGCCCGCAATCGGATCTCGACAATTTCAAGCGCAAACTCGACGCCGGGGCGACTCGCGGGATTACGCAATTCTTCTTCGAACCCGAAACCTTCTTCCGCTTCCGCGATGCCGCCGCCGCTGCGGGCATCGATACTGAAATCGTCCCCGGCATCATGCCGGTCAGCAATTTCGCCGCAATTAAAAAGATGTCGGCGATGACCGGGACGACTGTTCCCGCTTGGATGGGGCGCTTGTTCGACGGGCTCGACGATCATCCGCAAGCGCGGCAACTGGTTGCTGCCACACTGACCGCCGAACTTTGCCGTCGCTTGTACGCAGGCGGGGTCAAGCATTTCCATTTCTACACATTGAACCGGTCGGAACTGAGCTACGCAATCTGCCATCTGCTCGGCTTGCGTCCGAATGCGACCGCTCTGGAGAAAGCCGCATGACTGTCCGCCAGCAATTCCTCGAAGCCGCCTCGACGCGCATCCTGCTGACCGATGGTGCGTTCGGGACCGAGATCCAGAACTGGAAGCTCGTCGAGGCCGATTATATGGGCGATCTTGCTCTGGCCAAGGATGCCAAGGGCAACAATGACATTCTTGCGCTCACCAAGCCTGCCGTAATCGACCAGATCACCCGGGCGTATCTGAGCGCAGGATCGGACATTGTCTCGACCAACACATTCAGTGCGAACAAGATCAGTCAGGCCGATTATGCCGCCGAACATCTGGTGCGCGAGATCAACATTGCGTCGGCACAAATCGCGCGGATTGCTGCTGACGAATTTGAAGCAAAAGACGGCCGCCCGCGTTTCGTTGCGGGGGCCATCGGGCCGACGAACAAGACTTTATCGCTCAGCCCCGACGTCAATGACCCCGGCTACCGCGAGATTGATTTCGATTATCTGAAAGATGTTTACCGCGAGCAAGTCGATGCTCTGATCGAAGGCAGCGTCGATTTCATCCTCATCGAAACCGTGTTCGACACGCTGAATGCCAAAGCGGGCGTGATGGCGGTGCTCGAAGCGCAGGACGCGCTGGGCCGTGACATCCCGATGATGATTTCGATGACGCTCACTGACTTGTCGGGCCGCAACCTTTCGGGGCACACGGTCGAGGCCTTCTGGTATGCCGTGCGTCACGCCAAGCCGCTGACGATTGGCCTCAACTGCTCGTTCGGGGCGCAGCAACTCCGCCCGCATGTCAAAGTATTGAGTGCTATCGCCGACACGCTGATCATGGTTTACCCGAATGCCGGCCTGCCCAATGATCTCGGCGAATATGACGAACTCCCGCATGAGACGGCGGCTTTGGTCAAGGAATGGGCTGATGCCGGGCAGGTGAATATTCTTGGCGGTTGTTGCGGCTCGACGCCCGCGCATATTGCGGCGATGGTGAAGGCGGTGGCCGGATTGCCTGCGCGCAACGTCACGTCGCCGCCGGTTGCCACGCGATTGGCCGGATTGGAACCGATGACGCTTGCCGCATAACGACGGGAACCACATCCCTGAGCTTGTCGAAGGGCTGCCCTTCTTCGTACGACCTCACAGAACAAGGGCAGGGCTTCGACAAGCTCAGCCATACGGAATTGGATAGAAATTGACTGCTCCTCCCGTCCCCATTTTCGTCAATATTGGCGAGCGCACGAACGTCACTGGCAGCGCCGCGTTCAAGAAGCTCATCATGGCGGGCGATTACCCCAAGGCCGTCGAAGTCGCGCGCCAGCAGGTCGAAAACGGCGCGCAGATCATTGATATCAACATGGACGAGGGACTGCTCGACTCGCTCGTTGCGATGGAAACCTTCGTGAAGCTGATCGCCGCCGAGCCCGATATTGCGCGCGTGCCCTTCATGATCGATTCGTCGAAATGGTCGGTGATCGAAGCGGGCCTGAAATGCGTCAGCGGCAAGCCCATCGTCAATTCGATCAGCATGAAGGAAGGCGAAGCGCAGTTCCTCGAGCAAGCCAAAAAGGTTATGAATTACGGCGCGTCAGTCGTGGTTATGGCGTTCGACGAAGCGGGGCAGGCCGACACCGAGCAACGCAAGATCGAAATCTGCGAGCGGGCCTATAATTTGCTGATGACCATCGGCTTCCCGCCCGAAGACATCATCTTCGATCCCAACATATTCGCGGTCGCGACCGGCATCGAAGAGCATAACAACTACGCGGTCGATTTCATCGAGGGCGTGCGCGAGATCAAGAAGCGCTGCCCGCATGTCCATTTTTCGGGCGGGCTATCGAACCTGTCGTTCAGCTTCCGCGGCAACGAACCGGTCCGCCGCGCGATGCATTCGGTGTTTCTCTATCACGCCATCCCGGCGGGCCTCGACATGGCCATCGTCAATGCCGGACAGCTCGATATTTACGACGCGATCGACCCGGTGCTGCGCGAAGCGTGCGAGGATGTGATCCTCAACCGCCCGGCACGCAACGACAATGAAACGCCGACCGAACGCCTCGTTACGCTCGCCGAGAAATTTCGCGGCACCGACGCCGCCACTGAAAAAGCTGCCGAGGAATGGCGCGGCTGGCACGTCACCAAACGTCTCGAACATGCCCTTGTCAAAGGGATCGACATGTATGTCGTCGATGACACCGAGGAGTGCCGCCAGTTGTTCCCGCGCCCGATCGAAGTCATCGAAGGGCCGCTGATGGACGGCATGAACGTGGTCGGCGACCTGTTTGGTTCCGGCAAGATGTTCCTGCCGCAAGTCGTCAAATCAGCGCGCGTCATGAAGAAAGCCGTCGCGCACCTCATCCCCTTCATCGAAGCGGCGAAGGAACCCGGCGCGCGGGCGAAGGGCAAGATCATCATGGCGACGGTCAAGGGCGACGTTCACGACATTGGCAAGAACATCGTCGGCGTCGTGCTTCAGTGCAACGGCTATGAAGTCATTGACCTCGGCGTGAT
The DNA here is from genome assembly GCA_043778785.1 of Sphingomonas sp. Taxonomy (GTDB): domain Bacteria; phylum Pseudomonadota; class Alphaproteobacteria; order Sphingomonadales; family Sphingomonadaceae; genus Sphingomonas_O. Next base: position 6,538 of record JAYWFN010000309.1, read on the forward strand.
GGTGCCTTGGACCAAGATCCTCGAAGCCGCGAACGAGAATGATGCCGACATCATCGGGCTGTCGGGGCTGATCACGCCGAGCCTCGACGAGATGGTGACGGTGGCCGAGGAAATGCAGCGTGCGAAGATGTCGATGCCGCTGCTGATCGGCGGGGCAACCACCTCAAAAGTGCACACTGCGCTGCGCATCGACGAAGCCTATGACGGCCCCGTCATCCATGTCCTCGACGCGAGCCGCGCGGTCGGGGTTGCCACCGCGCTCGTGAGCGACACCGGCCGCGATGCTTAC
>JAYWFN010000310.1:0-6826 GCA_043778785.1 Sphingomonas sp.
GACCGAGGTATAGATCTGCGTCGACGACAGGCTGGCATGGCCGAGCAGTTCCTGAAGGCTGCGCAGATCGGCACCGCGTGCGAGCAAATGCGTGGCGAAGCTGTGGCGCAAAGCGTGCGGTGTCGTCCGTGTCGCCAGCCCCAAGCGCCCGCGCGCCACACGCACCGAACGGCGGATGATCGCCGGACTGAGTGGCCCGCCGCGCGCGCCCCTGAACAGGATTTCGTCCCGGGCAATCGAATGCGGGCAAAGCTCGCAATAGGTTTCGATGGCTAATTTTACTTGAGGCAACAGCGGGACAAGCCGCGTCTTGTCACGCTTGCCGGTGACCGACAATGTCGCGCCCAGGGGCATGATCGCGCCGGTTAACCCGGTCGCCTCGCCGATCCGCAAGCCTGCGCCATAAAGCAACAGCAACACGGCCCAATCGCGCGCCGAAATCCACGCTTGGTCCTGCGCCCCGGCCACATCCTCGGCGAGCGCCATCGCTTCGGCGGGCGATACGGGGCGCGGCACGCCTTTCTTGACGCGCGGCCCCTTCATCCGCGGATTGGCATCCGCGCCGCCGATGAATTCAAGGAAACAGCGCACTGCCGAAAGTTCGCGCGCGGCGCTGGCATTGCACAGGCCGTCGGCACGGCGCGCCGCAAGAAAAGCGCGGAGTTCCTGTGCGTCGGGGACACGGACGGCACCGAGATGATCGCTCAACCGTTCGGCAGTCGCAACATAGGCCCGCACTGTATGGACCGAGCGACGACGGTCGCGGGTGAGATGCTGGGCGAAGGCCGTTAATATTCCCTCTCCCACTGCGGGAGAGGGCGACTCAGCGAAGCTGAGCGGGGTGAGGGGTATAAGGGAAACAGCCCGCTTATCCCCCTCACCCGCTCGCGCTACAGCGCGAGTCGCCTCTCCCGCGAGGGGAGAGGGTTGGCTTTCACCCAATGCTCTGCCCCGTCTTGGCCCAATCGGCCATGAATCCGGCAATCCCTTTGTCGGTCAGCGGGTGGTTGAACAGCGCTTTGATGACGGCAGGCGGCGCGGTCATCACGTCGGCGCCGATGCGCGCACTTTCGAGGATGTGCACCGGATGGCGCACGCTGGCGACAAGGATTTCGGTGTCGAAGGCGTAATTATCGTAAATCAGGCGGATGTCGCGGATCAGGTCCATCCCGTCCTGGCCGATATCATCGAGCCGACCGACGAAAGGCGAGATGAAACTCGCCCCTGCTTTCGCGGCGAGTAGTGCCTGGTTTGGCGCAAAGCAGAGCGTGACGTTGACCATCGTCCCCTCGCCAGTCAACGCTTTGCAGGTCTTCAAGCCGTCGATCGTCAGCGGCACTTTGATGCAGACATTGCTGGCGAGTTTGCGGAGGATTTCAGCCTCGCGCATCATGCCGGCATGATCGAGCGCGACGACTTCGGCCGACACTGGCCCTTCAACGAGACCGCAGATTTCCTTCACCACCTCAATAAACTGCCGCCCCGATTTGGCGATCAGCGACGGATTGGTGGTGACGCCATCAAGCAACCCGGTCGCGGCAAGATCGGCAATGTCGGCGGTATCGGCGGTATCAACGAAGAATTTCATGCGGTATTTTCCAGCCCTGTTTGCAGCGAAGTTCACAAAGTTCACACTATCGAGGTGTAGCAATTGAAGTGCTATGACTGCCCGACATCGTGTCGAGTCTGTCATGACAAACTAAGCCCGTGTGGGACAGCATAAAGTGAGAGTGCGTGATGACCGCAATCGGGTGCGCGGGAATGACAATGAGCAGCAGCATTTTTAAGGCGATGCACGTGCAATTCTGCCATGTCTGGGCCGTGGAAAACGGCAAGGCTGTGATGGTCTAGCCATATATCGACACATTTCAGGTTCGGGCGATCGTCGCAGGGTAGTTCCGCCGCGCATATTTGCCGCTAAGGATGAGCGATGACCCGCGCGCATGTTCTTCTGCTCAATGCGGCGCTTGGCCCGCTCGACTATCGGGTGCCGCAGGGCATGACCGTTGCGCCGGGTTCGATTGTCCTTGCGCCACTCGGGCCGCGGCAGCTTGCCGGTGTCGTGTGGGAGCCCGAGCGGATGCCGTCGGACGCCGAAGTCGGCGATAACCGGCTGCGCAATCTGGCCTCGGTCTATGATCTGCCGCCGATTGCGGCGCCGTTGCGGCGTTTGATCGAATGGACGGCGGACTATTATCTTGCGCCCCCGGCGGCAGTCTTGCGGATGGCACTGGCGAGTGCATCGGCGCTCGATGACCGGCGCGTCGTGGTCGAATATCGCGTGACGGGCGCGGTGCCGGACAGGATAACCCCGCAACGCGCGCAGGCGCTCGAGCGGATCGGCGAGCGGCAGGGGCTGGTGCGCGAACTGGCGTTGATTGCTGATGTCTCCGATGCGGTGATCCGCGGGCTGGTGAAGATCGGTGCGATCGAAGCCATCGAAGTGACTGGCGATGCGCCTTATCCGTTGCCCGATCCCGATTTCGCACCGCCGGCTTTGTCGGACGCGCAGGCAGCAGCGGCAGCGGCGTTGATTGCCGATGTTCAGGCCGAGGCGTTCGCGCCGACACTGCTCGACGGCGTGACGGGCTCCGGTAAAACCGAAGTTTATTTCGAAGCCATTGCAACCGCCCTGCGCGCGGGCAGGCAATCGCTCGTCCTGCTCCCCGAAATCGCGCTGACCGAGCCCTTCCTGCGCCGTTTCGAAGCGCGCTTCGGCCATGCGCCGGTCGCGTGGCATTCGGGATTGCGACAGTCACAGCGGCGGCGCGCGTGGCGGGCAATTTCATCCGGTGAAGCGCTGGTGACGGTGGGTGCGCGCTCAGCGCTGTTTCTGCCTTACCGCAATCTTGGCCTGATCGTTGTCGACGAAGCGCATGAGACCAGTTTCAAGCAGGAGGACGGCGTCCATTATCATGCGCGCGACGTTGCGGTGATGCGCGCGCGGTTCGAGGGGTGTCCGGTGGTGCTCGCCACCGCGACCCCGGCCATCGAAACGCAAGCGCAGGTGACGCTGGGGCATTACAAGGAACTCAAACTGCCGGGCCGCTATGGCGTGGCGGAAATGCCCGAGATTGCGGCTATCGACTTGCTGAGCGATCCGCCCGAGCAGGGGCGGTGGATTGCGCCGACGCTGGTGCGCGCCATCGACGACGTGCTTGCGCGCGGCGAGCAGGTGCTGCTGTTCCTCAACCGGCGCGGCTATGCGCCGCTGACTTTGTGCCGGACCTGCGGGCACCGCTTTCAATGTCCGAACTGCACTGCGTGGATGGTCGAGCATCGCCTGATCGGGCGGCTGCAATGCCATCATTGCGGGCATATGATGCCGCCGCCGCGTGAATGCCCCGAATGCAAGGAAGAGGATTCGCTCGTTGCCGTGGGGCCGGGCGTCGAGCGCATTGCCGACGAGGTTGCGCTCCTGTTTCCCGCCGCCCGCCGCGTGATCGTCACGTCGGATACGCTCTGGTCCCCCGCCAAGGCCGCCGAGTTCGTCGGGCGGATGGAAGCGGGCGACATCGACATTGTCATCGGCACGCAGCTTGTGACCAAGGGCTATCACTTTCCGAACCTGACGCTGGTCGGCGTGATCGATGCCGACCTCGGCTTGCAGGGCGGCGACCTCCGTGCCGCCGAGCGCAGTTTCCAGCAAATCTCGCAGGTGAGTGGACGCGCCGGTCGCGGGACCAAGCCGGGGCGGGTGTTTGTCCAGACGCATGATCCCAGCGCGCCCGTGATCCGCGCGCTGGTGTCGGGCGATGCGGACGCCTTTTACGCTGCCGAGACCGAAAGCCGCCGCGAAGCCAATGCGCCGCCGTTCGGGCGGATGGCGGCGATCATCGTTTCGTCCGAGAACCTGCGCGACGCCGAAGCAACGGCAAAAGCCATCGCGCGCGCCGCGCCCACGGTCGATGGCATGGAAACCTATGGCCCTGCCCCCGCGCCGCTCGCCATGCTGCGCGGACGACACCGACAGCGGCTGCTCGTTCATGCCCGGCGCTCGGTTGCTGTCCAAGATGTGATCCGGGGCTGGCTCGGCGCGCTCGAATGGCCGCGCGGCGTTCGCGTTGCCGTTGATGTCGATCCGTATAGTTTTGTCTGAAGACAAAGGCCGCAGAGTTGGGTTAGTCTGTTGCCGAGGGTGGGGGTCGCGATGATTATTCGACTGATAACTGCACTGCTGGTTGCCGTCCCAGCGTCGGCAAGCGCCGCCTGGATCAAGGCCGATTCGACGCATTTCGTGGTGTATGGAGACACGACCGAAGTGCAATTGCGTAAATTCGTCGAACGGCTCGAAAAATTTGACACGGTGCTCCGGATCGTGACGGGGCGAGCTGCCGAGACACCACCGAACAAGTTGATGATTTTTGTCGTCCGCGACGTGTCCACGCTCCAGAAGTTTGCGGGACCAAAATCGAAAAATGTTTACGGGTTTTATGAACCACAAATCACCGGATCATTTGCCCTCATCCCACGAACTGCAGGGACAGGTGAATATGACCTCGATTCCGTAACGGTGCTGTACCACGAATATGCGCATCATTTCATGCTGCAATATTTTCCTGCTGGATATCCGGGCTGGTATGTCGAAGGGTTCGCCGAATATTTCTCGACAATGGAGTTTCGGAAGGACGGCGCGGTTGCCGTCGGCATTCCTGCCAAGCATCGGTTTGCGTCGCTGATCATCGACAGCGCCTTTCCCCTCACCCGCTCCAGATCTTTGGATTCGTTTAATCCATTGAATAATATGGATTAAATTGTACCTTTTGAGCCTGTGTAGGAGTTGTGTAGAAAAGTTTAGGGAGCTGCCGCCGATTGATGGCGCAGAAAATCACATATCCCGGCTAGTACCTCAATTCAGTTGACTACAAGCCGTCGGGCGTCTCGGACACTCCGCTCGCCTGGTAGACGCGCGCCGAAAACATATTGACCGCTGCAACGCAGGTGTCGTGCTCTTGCCGCGCAATACTGGTACGGTCGCTCGCAAAAAAGTCCCGCGCCGCGATCTTGCGGAGCCAAGTTTCCAGCTTCTTCAGGTCATCCTCGATCTCTTCGAGTTCCGCGAAGGTAAATTTGCTGGCGGCCATCTCCTTGGCAATTTCATCGAGCAATCCCTGCGAGCGGGTCGCGAACTCGTCATATTCACGCGCTCGATCATCGGCGAACCGCGCGATCATGGCGGCATCGCCGCCAACGGAGTCGGCCTCGAAGATAGCCGCACTGCCGCCCGCCGAGCTAATTGTTTCAGCTATTTCTACGAAGAGGCTGCGGTGCGTCGTAGCGAGCGGCAACATCCATGCGCCATGCTCAACGCTCGTCGCACCCGCCGCGCGGAGGCGACGCCAAACGCCAACACGGGCGGTCGAGGCCGATGTCGGCAATTGCATCAGCAATAAGAGCCAGACGCGCTTCTTCATATCATCTGTAATGTAATAGCTGTTGCATCAAACTGGTCGGTGGCTAGGGGGTAATAGCTATTGCATTAAGGTATACGCGACCGATGACCAACCGCAAAATCCACCGCTGGCTGAGCGTCATCGGTATCATCTTTTTTCTGTCGGTGTCACTCACGGGCATTTGGATGCAGGGCGAAGCCATCTTCGGCGAAGACGAGGCTGCGCGCGAAGCGATGGCGGAAATGGTCTCGCCGGTCACGCTAGCGAGTCCGTTGCCAGACAGCGCACCTTCGATTGAAAAGGCACGCGTGGCGGTTCTTCAGAAGTTCGGCAACCGCCCCGTGGCTTCGGTCGATTGGGTGATCAAGGCTCCGGTGCCCGCCTATGTCTTTCATCTGGATGGTGCCGAGCCGATCAAGGTAACGGTCAACGCCGCCACCAGCGCGATCGTTAGCTCGCACGCCGATGGCGAGGACTGGGTGATGCGCCTGCACACGGGCGAAATTCTAGGCGACGGCGGCAAGTTTCTCGGGCTCGCATGGGGGCTCGCGCTGATCGCGATGAGCGTCACTGGGATCATTCTATACCTGAAAATGCTGCAAGCGCGGCGCACCGGCGCGGCGGGCAAAGTGCCCGGCTGGCGGCGGTATTTCTGGTGAAGGCATCGCTGCTCGGTCTTGCTGTAGCGCTCGCGGTTGGGGCGGCGGCTCCCACCTTTGCTCAATCCGCATCTTCACCCGCACCTCCACCCGTTCTGTCGTTTAACCCCGATACGGGCATTGTCGTCCAGTCGGGCGATTTCCGAATGACCGCATGGGGCTATGCCGAGCGCCTGATCGATCCCGATGGCCCCGATAACTGGCGTCGAGTGCGGCAAGGGGCCGAGTTCGATTTGCCGCGGTTCACGCCGCATCTGCGCGCCGCGTTGGTCTATGAAGTCGATCTGACCAACAGCGACTTCTTCCGCAATGGCCCGTTCCGCCGGAACTTCGAGAACCTGTTCGTATCGCTCCAGGATGCCGACGATCCGGGAAAGTTCCGCCTGCTTTTCGGGCACAACACCCATATCCTGTCCCGCGACGACAATTTGTCGTCGGGCAATCTGCCGACGATCAATCGCTCGCTGATCCTGGAGGAGCATGGCTCGGTCAATGCTTTCGGCGCACAAATGGGGTTTCAGGTGCAAAGGGCGCTTTCACCCAGAGCAACTGTCCAGTTTTCGGTGGGCGATAACCGGGGGTCGCTCAATGCTGCCGATGTGCGTAGCAGCATCGGGCGGTCGGTCGCGGGCAAGCTGTTGCTCACGCCGATCAATGACGCTGAACATGGCCGCAAACTCACGCTTGGTTTTGCCACCGATTACACCGGCAACATCACCAACCGGGACTTCACGCTTGCGACAGCCATCGCGCTTGCACCTCTAGGCAGCGTTG
>JAYWFN010000311.1:0-16397 GCA_043778785.1 Sphingomonas sp.
TCCCGCTTTATCGCGAAGCACTTGCCGAAGGAACCGGTCTGGTATCTGCACTTTGCCGGGTGTGATCCCGCGCATCAGGGCAAGGGGATGGGCGGTGCCGCCATCCGCGCCGGACTTGCCCGCGCCGACAATGACGGCATTCCGGCCTATCTCGAAACCGCAGATCCCAAGAATTTGGGGATCTACACCGCGTTGGGGTTTGAGCCTGTCCAAGAATGGGATGTCCCTGGCGGCCCGCATTTCTGGGGCATGCAGCGCAAGCCGCGCTAGACATCACAACCGCTCGATCTTCTGCGCCGCTTCATCGAGAATCGCCGCCACATCGTGCAGCGTTTCCGCTGTCACATCGTCGCCAACCAGGCGGTTTTGCAGCACCGCGCGCAAATTACCCATCGCCCGCCGGATCGGCGCGCCATCGGTTTTTGCCCGCTGTTTGCCCATTTCGGCAAGGCGATTGAGCAGTGTCGCCACTTCATCGGCCTTCGCCACCAGTTCCGCGCCGCCCGCGTCAGTAATCGCAAACTGCTTCTTTGCGCCTTCGGACTTGGCTTCCTCGATCAGGCCCATATCGCCGAGCAGCGTCAGCGTCGGGTAGATCACGCCGGGGCTTGGCGCATAGGCACCGCCGGTCCGTTCTTCGATCTCGCGGATCAGGTCATAGCCGTGGCGCGGTGCTTCCTCGATCAGCTTGAGCAGCACGAGCCGCAATTCGCCCGAGTCGAACACCCGGCGACGTCCGCCGCCCTCTCCACCACGGCCCATGCCGCGCCCGAAGCCACCGCCACGGGCCATATGCCCCCAGACGGCATAATATCCGCGTGCCCCCGAACCATCGGGTCGGCATCCGCGCTTTCCATGCATGTAAAACATTTTCATTCCTTTCCTATCAAACATGAAAGCTATCTAAGATATATCTTGGAATGTTTCAAGAGGGGAAATAAATAGACCTCGTCATTCCCGCGAAGGCGGGAATTCAACGCCCAATGTCGAAATTCAGGCGTTGGATTCCCGCCTTCGCGGGAATGACGGTATGAGGGGCGAATGCCTGACCTGTTCGCTGCCCCTGCCCCGCCGCCACCCCTCGCTGACCGCTTGCGCCCGGCGATGCTCAGCGACGTCGTTGGCCAAGACCATTTGACCGGCCCCGACGGCGCAATCGGCCGCATGGTCGCGGCAAACAAGCTCGCTTCGATGATCCTTTGGGGACCGCCCGGCACTGGCAAGACAACCATCGCCCGCCTCCTCGCCGACGCCGTCGGCTTGCGCTTCGAAAGCATCAGTGCGGTCTTCTCGGGGGTCGCGGACCTCAAGCGCGTCTTCGCCGCCGCCCGTGACGCCGCGACCCTGGGCCAGCGCACATTGCTATTCGTGGATGAAATCCACCGCTTCAACCGCGCGCAACAGGACGGCTTCCTGCCCTTTGTCGAAGACGGCACGATCACGCTGGTCGGGGCGACGACCGAGAACCCGAGCTTCGAACTCAACGCGGCGCTGCTCAGCCGCGCGCAAGTCCTCGTGCTCCACCGCCTCGACGCCGCCGCGCTCGACGAGCTCCTGACCCGCGCCGAGGCCGCCGAAGACCGAACCCTGCCGCTGACCGCCGACGCGCGCACCGCGCTGATCGCCAGCGCAGACGGCGACGGCCGCTTCCTGCTTAATCAGGCGGAAACGCTGCTAACCCTCTCCCTCAAGGGAGAGGGCGACTCGCGTAGCGAGCGGGGAGAGGGCCTACTCGATCCGGCGGCGCTCTCCGCACTGCTTCATCGCCGCATGCCGGTCTATGACAAGGACCGCGAGGGGCATTATAATCTCATCTCGGCGCTGCATAAGTCGCTGCGCGGATCGGACCCGCAGGCCGCGCTCTACTGGCTGGCACGGATGCTCGTCGCCGGCGAGGAGCCGCTCTACGTCCTGCGCCGCCTCGTCCGCTTTGCCAGCGAAGATATTGGCCTCGCCGACCCACAAGCGCTCGTCCAGTGCCTCGCCGCCAAGGACGCTTACGATTTCCTCGGCAGCCCAGAAGGCGAACTCGCTATCGTTCAGGCCTGCCTCTACCTTGCCACCGCCCCCAAATCGAACGCCGCCTACAAGGCCCAGAAAGCTGCCTGGAAAACGGCGCGCAACACCGGCTCGCTGATGCCGCCGATGAACATCGTCAACGCGCCGACGCGGATGATGAAGGACTTGGGTTACGGCAAGGGCTATGCCTATGACCACGACACCGACGAAGGCTTTTCGGGCGCGAACTACTGGCCCGACGCGATGACACCCGGCACCTTCTACCAGCCCGTCGAACGCGGCTTCGAAGCCAAGATCGCCGAACGCATCGCGCATTGGGACAAGTTGCGCGCAGAGCAGAACGTCTCACCCGAAGGACCAAAGGCTTCGTGACAGTTTCGATATTTGACCACCGGATCGAAGACGTTGCGCGAGCAATCATTGATCATGGGTTTCATTTGCATAAGAACATTGGACCCGGATTGCTCGAAACGGCTTACGAAGCCTTTCTTTCTGCATCGCTGTGCGATGCAGGATTTGAAGTCGATCAGCAGCTTTCACGACACAAAACGCACGCCCTTTGGTCCTTCGGGTGAGTCATTTTCACAACTTCGCTGCCATTGACTGGTCGGGTGCAGTCGGGCCGCGCCAGCCGGGGATTGCGGTTGCACTTTGCGGCGCGGGTATCGATGCCCCGATGCTTGTCCGTCCCGGCCATATCTGGTCGCGGCAGGATGTGCTCGATTGGCTGATCAACGACATGCCGGACGACACGCTGGTTGGCATGGACCTGTCCCCTGCTTTCCCGTTTGCCGACGCCGGTGCCTATTTCCCCGCGTGGTCCGAAAGCCCCGCCAATACCCGCGGCCTGTGGGCGCTGGTCGACGACATCTGCACTGATGACCCGCATCTCGGGGCAAGCAGCTTCGTCGATCACCCCGAAGCCAGCCGCTATTTCCGCCGACACGCGGGCCGCACCGGGGATCGCTTCGGCATCGGGCGCGGACGCTTGCGCGTTGTCGAGGAACGACAGCGCGCCCATGGCTTGTCGCCCTACAGCTGCTTCAATCTTGTTGGCGCGGCGCAAGTCGGCAAGTCCAGTTTGACGGGCATGCTCGTCTTGAATCGACTGGCTGGCATCATCCCCGTCTGGCCCTTCGACCCGCTTCCCGGAACCGGCCCCGTGATCGTCGAAATCTATACCAGCCTCGCCGCGCGCCACGCCGGTCTGCGTGCGGGCCTAAGCAAGATGCGCGATGGCCCGTCGCTCGATGCGGCGCTCAATGCCTTGGGCAGCGCACCACACACGCCACTCCCCCGCTACACCGACCATGCCACTGACGCGATCCTGACAGCGGCTTGGCTGCGCAATGTCGCACATGATCCGGCTCTGTGGAATCCCGAGGGCCTTGATGCCGTTGCGCAAACCGAGGGCTGGACCTTTGGCGTCCGTTGAGTCTATGGGCATGCCCGTGCCGGCTTAGCTCAGTTGGTAGAGCGCCAGTTTTGTAAACTGGATGTCGCGGGTTCGATTCCTGCAGCCGGCACCATCAAGGACAATAGCCATGACCCTGCGCCGCGCTGCCATTGTTTCGCCGCTCCGCACCCCCGTCGGCAAGTTCCTCGGTAGTCTTGCGACAGTGACCGCGGGCGATCTCGGCGCGGTTATCATCCGCGCGCTGGTCGACCGCACAGGGATTGACCCCGAACGCATTGACGATGTTGTCTTCGCGCAAGGCTACGGCAATGGCGAAGCGCCGTGCATCGCGCGCTGGTCGTTGCTCGCCGCCGGGTTGCCGATTTCGGTGCCGGGCTACCAGCTTGACCGGCGCTGCGGCTCTGGCCTTCAGTCGATCATCGACGCCGCGATGATGGTGCAGACGGGGGCCGCTGATGTCGTCATCGCGGGCGGCGTGGAAAGCATGTCGAATGTCGAGCATTACACGACCGACCTGCGCGGCGGCACCAAGATGGGCGGTGTCACGCTGCATGATCGCCTCACGCGCGGGCGCGTCATGTCGCAACCCATCGACCGTTTCGGTGTGATCAGCGGCATGATCGAAACCGCCGAAAACCTCGCGAAGGATTACGGCATTACGCGCGAACAATGCGATGCCTATGCCGTGCGCAGCCACCAGCGCGCGACAGCGGCCTGGGCAAAAGGCCTGTTCGATAATGAAATCGTCCCCGTGCCGGTCAAGCAGAAGCGCGGCGACCCGGTGCTGTTTACCCACGATGAAGGCTATCGCGCGGACGCGACCCTCGCGTCACTCGGCGCGCTCAAACCGATCGAGGGCGGCGTTGTCACGGCGGGGAACGCCAGCCAGCAGAACGATGCTGCTGCGGCCTGTTTCGTGGTCGCCGAGGACATGCTCGCTGAACTCGACCTCGAGCCGATTGCGTGGTTCCACAGCTGGGCCGCCGCCGGTTGTGACCCTTCGCGCATGGGGATCGGCCCGGTTCCCGCGGTCGAGCGGCTGTTCGCGCGCAATGGCTTAAGCTGGGACGACATCGACCTGATCGAGCTCAACGAGGCCTTTGCCCCGCAAGTGCTTGCAGTCCTCAAAGGGTGGGGCTGGGGCGATGACGACGGTCGTCACGACATGCTGAACGTCAACGGTTCCGGCATCTCACTCGGCCATCCGATTGGCGCGACAGGGGGCCGGATCTTGGCGAACCTCACGCATGAGCTTGTCCGCCGACAAAGTCGTTACGGACTCGAAACAATGTGCATTGGCGGGGGTCAGGGGATTGCGGCCGTGTTCGAACGCGCCTGAGCCAGGAGTTTCTCCGCCGCTTTCAGATGCGGCCTGTCGATCATCCTGCCGTCGATCCCGACGGTCCCGACGCCGGGGCTGGCGGCAAAGGCATCGACGATGCGCTGCGCATGCGCGATCTCGTTCGCGGTGGGCATGAAGCCCTCGTTGATCGGGGCGACTTGCGCGGGATGGATCGCGAGACGCCCGGTAAACCCTTCGCCGCGCGCCGTCCGTGAGGCCGCCAGCAACCCCGCCTCGTCGCGGAAATCGACAAACAGCGTGTCGATCGCCTGAACCCCCGCCGCATGCGCCGCCATCAGCGTGAGCGAACGGACGAGCTTGTAGGTAAACGCCCATTCGCCATTGGCATCGAGATTGGTGCTCGCGCCCAGCGCGGCGCACAAGTCCTCGGCACCCCAAGTCAGGCCCGCGAGGCGCACGAGATTGGCGGTTGCATAGCCCCCAAGATGAAAGGGGGCGATTGCGGTTTCGGTGGCAACGGGGATGATCTTGATCGAGCCCGCCGCGAATCCATGCTTCGCTTCCAGCACGTCGAGCTGATCCGACAGCGCGCGCACGTCATCCGGACCATTGGCCTTGGGCAGCATGATCCCGTTGGGCGCACCGCCCACCAACGCCGCGAGATCATCATCCGACAAGCCACTGTCGAGCGGATTGATCCGCACCCAAAGCTGCGGGTTGCGACGACCCGGCGGTCGCGCCATCAAGAATGCGACCGCCAGGTCACGCCCGAGCGGCTTGTTTGCCGCCGAAACGCTGTCTTCGAGATCGAGGATGACGGCATCCGCACCGCACGCATCGACCTTGCCCAGCTTTTTCTCGTTGTCGGCCGGAATGAACAGGAGCGAACGCAGCGGGTTCATGCGGCAGGCTTTTTGCGCTGGAGCCCCGACCGCTTGCACGACGCGACAAGCTCGTCATGCTGGTTGTAGGCGCGGTGGGCAAAGGTCACGATGCCCTGATCAGGCCGCGATTTGCTCTCGCGCAGTTCGAGCACTTCGGTTTCGATGTGAAGCGTATCGCCGTGAAAAACCGGCTTGGGGAAACGGACCTCGTCCCAGCCGAGGTTGGCAACCGCCGTGCCCAATGTTGTATCCCCGACCGAGATGCCGACCATAAGCCCAAGCGTAAAAACGCTATTGACGATCCGCTGCCCGTAATCGGTACCTTTCATATAGTCTTCGTCGAGATGAAGCTGCGCCGGATTGTGCGTCATCGCGCTGAACATGACATTGTCGGTTTCGGTCACGGTGCGGCGGATGGCATGCTGAAAAACCTGTCCCACCGCCAGTTCATCAAACCATAGTCCCGCCATCGCCGCTCTCCCTCGATTGGATGCTCGATAGCCGATTTATCCCGCAAAGCGAGAGCGGTCAGTCGGTCACGGGCGGCGCATCGACTTCTTCGGGCTCGGGCGTGCTGCGATCATCATCAGTGATGACCGGATCGACCGGCGCTGCCTTTCGACCGTCAAGTTGCCAGCGCTTCGATGAGGAGTCGACGTGCGCACTTTTTTCGCCAAACCAGACGCCGAACCAGCCCAACCGCCAGAGTTGCAGACCGCTGACCAGCACCAGCGCCAAAAGCGACAGAATGAGTAACGTGAGCGGTTGCAGCCAGAAGCGACCGCCGGTCATCGGTCGCCCATCATCCGACGCGGTGTAGCGACCGCGACGCGGGCTGCCGAATTCGTCGGCCATGCGTGTGTAATGATCGGCCCGATCAACCTTGCCCTGCCGGGCACGCTTCGGAGAGCGGATGCGCATCCGTGTCGTTTAAGCCCCAAAAGCGTGAAAAGCGTTAACAAACGCGTCGGAGCGGCGATACCCGAAAGATCGCCGCCCCGCTTGTCGTTAGCGGGTGTCGTTAGCGGCAGCTGACGCCGCCGCGGTCGATTTCACGGCCGAGCAGCGCGCCGGCACCCGCGCCGATGATCGTTGCCAACGTTTTGGAGCTGCCGCGAACGATTTGATTGCCGAGCAAACCACCGACAGCACCGCCGATGATCAGACCGGTCGTGCCATCCGAACGGCGGCAATAATAATTGCCGTTCTGTCCGCGATAGACCCGGTCGTTATAGCTCAGCTGCCGTGGCTGGTAATAGCTGCCGTCGCGGTAATAACGGTCGGCATAATAATTGCCGTAGCGCGGATCGGCGCGGTTATAATCATAACGGCGATACTCCTGCCATTTGGCACGCTGTTTTGCCCGACGACGATCGTCTTTGCGGTCCTCGCGATAATCCCGGCGCGCTTCGCGAACATCGTCCCGATAGTCGCGTTCCGCACTATCGTGGCGCTTCGCCGATGCGGTTGAGGGCATGGCCGTCAGCGTCACGGCCGCCATCGCTGCGCTCAAGATAAGGTTTTTCATCGTCATGTCTCCTAAGGACTACGCAGCGATAAACAGTTTCGGCGTGAAAAATGTTTCGTGAACAATAAACTACGTCACGTTCATCGCACTGCAATCCAACTTCGGATCATTTCAGGAGCACCAGTTCCTCGGCCATCGACGGATGCAGCGCGACGGTTTCGTCAAACTGCGCCTTGGTCAACCCGGCCTTGACCGCAACGGCCGCCGCCTGAAGAATTTCGGCGGAATCCGGCCCGATCATGTGGAGCCCGACAACGACATCGGTAGAAGCGTCTACGATCATTTTATACAGCGCGCGCTCATTGCGTCCGGCCAGCACATTCTTCATCGGGCGGAAATCCGACGTATAGGTCCAGATCGTGCCGAGTTTATTCTTCGCCTGCGACTCGGTCATGCCCACCCCGGCCATCGGCGGCTGGCTGAACACCGCGCTCGGCACCATGTCATAATCGACGCGGGTCGGCTTGTTGCCGAATATCGTGTCGGCAAACGCCTGCCCCTCGCGGATGGCAACCGGCGTCAGCTGGATGCGGTCGGTCACATCGCCCACGGCATAGATGCTGTCGACACTGGATTTATTGTCGGCATCGACGACCACCGCGCCCTTGTCATTGAGCGCGACGCCAACCGCCTCGAGGCCAAGCCCCGAAACATTGGGCGCGCGTCCTGTCGCAAAGAGCACCAGGTCTGCGGTGATCTCGTCACAGCCCTTCATCCTGACCAGCAAGCGGCCATCATCCTGCTTGGTGATGCTCTCGAACGGCGCGTTGAAGCGGAATTCGATGCCCTTCGTTATCGAAATCTGGAGCAGGCGATCGCGGATTTGCTCGTCATAGCCGCGCAAGATCTGGTCGCCGCGATTGACGATGGTGACATGCGATCCAAAGCCGTGGAACACCCCGGCGAATTCATTGGCGATATAGCCGCCGCCCGCAATCACGACGCGCTTGGGCAGCGTTTCGAGATGGAAGACTTCGTTCGACGTGATGCCATGCTCGGCACCGGCAAATTCGGGGCGGATCGGCCAGCCGCCGGTCGCGATCAGGATTTTGCCCGCCGTGATGTCGCGCCCGCTCGCCAGCTTGACGCTGTTCGGGCCGGTCAGGACCGCGCGTTCCTTTAAAATCTCGACATTGTGGCTGGCGAGCGTCTGGCCATAAACGCCTTCGATCCGCGTCACTTCCTCCAGCACATTGTCGCGCAGCGTCGGCCAGTCGAAGGTTGGCGTCTCGACATTCCAGCCAAAACGCCGCGCGTCGGCCAGATCCTCGGCAAAATGCGCGCCATAAACCAGCAGCTTTTTGGGCACGCAGCCGCGAATGACGCAGGTGCCGCCGACCCGATATTCCTCGGCAATCGCCACGCGCGCGCCATGCGCCGCCGAAACCCGCGCCGCGCGCACGCCGCCCGACCCTGCGCCAATGACGAAAAGATCGTAATCATATTTGTTCATTAAGTGCCCCAGTTTAGAAAATCCACAGTGCTGAGCTTGTCGAAGCACGGTTCACGCATCGAACCGCCCTTCGACAGGCTCAGGACTACGGTGATGTAAGTATTGAGCGGCGCAAAAATAACCCTAAATCCCTGCCTTCGCCATCAGCGCCTGCGTCGAGGCGTCGAACCCGGCACGCGCCGCCGGATCGTCGATCTTTTTGGCCATGTCCTTGCCCAGCTCGACCCCGAACTGGTCAAACGGATTGAGGCCGAGCAGGACGGCATTCACAAACGTCCGCTGCTCATAAAAGGCAATCAGCGCGCCCATCGTGCGCGGATCGAGGTCGTCGAGCAGGATCGTGGTCGAAGGCCGGTCCCCGGGGTAATTGCGGTTGCCGTCCTCGGCCGCGCGCCCCGCCATGAGCGCTGCCCCTTGGGCAAAGCAATTGGCGAGCAGGATGCGGTGATGCTCGGGATCGAGCGTGTCGCCGGCTTCGATACTGGCGACGAACTCGACCGGCACGACGCGCGTCCCCTGATGCAGCAACTGGAAAACCGCATGTTGCGCGTCGGTGCCCACGCCACCCCAGGTGATCGCGGCACTTTGCCGACCCAAGGGCGCGCCGTCCGCCGTCACCGATTTGCCGTTCGACTCCATTTCGAGCTGCTGGAGATAGCTCGACAGCAGCCGCAGCCGCTCGTCATAGGCAAAGACCGCGCGCGTCGCACAGCCGCGGGTCTGCGTATAAAGCAGATCGACAAAGGCGGCGAGGACCGGCGCGTTCTGCGCCAGCGGCGCCAACCGGAAATGCCGGTCCATCTCGGCTGCGCCTTCGAGCAATTCCTCGAAATCGCCCCAGCCCAGCGCCAGCGCGGCGGGAAATCCGATCGAGGACCAGAGCGAATAACGCCCGCCAACGGCTTCATTGAACGGGAGCACGCGCGTTTCATCGACGCCCCACGCAACGGCCGCGTCGGGATAGGCGGTCAGCGCAATAACGCGACCCATCGGATCGGCAACCCCGTCTTCTTCCATCCATTGCAGGACAGATGCCGCGTTGAGCATCGTTTCGGTCGTGGTAAATGTCTTTGATGCGATGACGAGCAAGGTCGCCGACGGGTCGAAGCGCGCAAATGCTTCCTCGAGTGCGCAGCCATCGACGTTCGAAACAATCGCCACATCATACCGGTCCGAATCGCGGCCCAAGGCATCGACGATCAGGTCGGGGCCCAGCGCCGACCCGCCGATCCCGACATGCAGTATGTGACGCACCGGCCCCAGAGCGTCGCTCTCGATGGCGTCGATCAGCGCGCGCATCCGGCTGTGCAGCGCGCGCGCCTTGGCAACGCTTTCGGGCGCGCCCTCGCCCCGTTCGGCGCTATGTTCGGCGGCGCGGCCTTCGCTTGGGTTCACGATCCGCCCGCTGAACAAATCATCGCGCTTGGCCGCAAGCCCCGCCTGCACCGCCAGCACCTCGAACGCCACAAGCGCATCTGCCGACAAATGCGTCTTCGAAAAATCGAACAGGATGCCCGATTGGGTGACGGACAAACGCGCCAACCGGTCGGGATCGCCCGCAAACAGCGCCGTCAACGGTTCGCGCGGCAGTGCGTCGATTGCAGTCCAGTCGTGCATTATCTTCCCTTCGAATCAGGCTCGCGTGCTTGACGGCTTCCGCCCCGCGCCGCAATGCGCGCATCAATGTCTGACATCATCACTGATACGCCACCCAAGGCGAAATCCGAAACGCGCGATTTCCTTCAGTTCCTGCTGAAGCTCGGCATTTTCGTGTTCATCCTGCGCAGCTTCATCTTCGCGCCGTTCAGCATCCCGAGCGAATCGATGGTCCCGCGCTTGCTGACCGGCGATTATCTGATCGTGACCAAATGGAATTATGGCTATTCGAAGCACAGCTTTCCGTGGTCGCTCGCGCTGATCCCGGGGCCCGACCGGCTGTTCGGGTCAGTGCCGGCGCGCGGCGATGTCGTCGTCTTCAAAAAGCCGCCCGAAAACCAGATCGACTATATCAAGCGCGTCATCGGCCTGCCCGGCGACATGATCCAGATGAAGAACGGGCAATTGTTCATCAACGGCCAGCCAGTCGCAAAGAAGCGCATCGCCGATTTCCTCGTTAACGAGACACCGAATACGCGGTGCTACGGCCCACAATTCACCGAGACCGCGAGCGACGGCAAACGGCGCTGCCGCTACCCGCAATATCGTGAAACGATGCCCGAAGGCAAAAGCTACAACGTCCTCGATCTTGCCCCGATCGCCGCCGACGATACGCAGGTTTACACCGTGCCGCAGGGCCAGTTTCTGGCGATGGGCGACAACCGCGACAACTCCGCCGACAGCCGCCTTGAAGCCGGTGGCTTCGGCTTCGTGCCGATGGAGAATCTCGTCGGCAAAGCACAAGTCTCGGTCTTCTCCACCGACGGCTCGGCAAGCTGGGTGCTGCCGTGGACATGGGTCTCCGCCGCGCGCTGGGAGCGCATCGGGGAAGGCTTTTGAGCAAACCCTCTCCCTTTAGGGGAGAGGGCGACTCGGCCCCAGCCGAGCGGGGAGAGGGGTTGCACCGCTGGATTGAAACAACCCTCGGCCACCCACCCAGAGACCTTGCGCTTTACCAGCGTGCCCTGACACATGGCAGCGCGGGCGGCGACAGTTACCAGCGGCTCGAATTTCTCGGTGACCGCGTGCTGGGGCTGACCATCGCGCGCTGGCTATACGCGACCTATCCGCATGAACCCGAAGGCGAACTCTCGCGCCGTCTCAACAGCCTCGTCACCGGCCTTGCCTGTGCCCAAGTCGCCCGCGACATCGGCATTTCCGCTCATCTCAAACTTGGCAAGCAAGCCCGCGATGATGGCGCGTTCGACAGCGACAACATCCTCGGCGACGTCACCGAAGCACTGATCGGCGCGCTCTATCTCGATCATGGCTTCGACGCTGCCGAAGCCTTCATCCGCACCCATTGGGCTGCGCTCGTCGAAGGCCATGTCGACGCCCCCCGCCACCCCAAATCCGCGCTTCAGGAATGGGCCGCCGCACACAACCGCCGCCCGCCCGCCTACACGATCACAGACCGCAGCGGCCCACACCACGCGCCGCGCTTTACCGTCACGGTTAGTTTGGGGAGCGCCGGCGAAGCCTCGGCCACGGGCGCATCAAAACAGGAAGCCGAAACCGCGGCGGCGGCGGCATTATTGGAAGTGCTAAAGTGACCTTTTGGGTCTACATGCTGCATTGCAACGGTGGTCGGATATACGTCGGTCAGACAGATGATCTGGAGAGACGCGTTTACCAGCACGAGCACGGAGTCATTCCAGGATTTTCTGCTGATAACCGTCCAATCAAATTAATTTGGTCCGACATGTTTGAAAGCCGTGACGCTGCACGCTCATTTGAGGCAAAGCTCAAAGGTTGGAGCAAAGCAAAGAAACTCGCGCTCGTTCGCGGTGATTGGAATGAAATTTCGCGTCTTGCTAAGAACCGTTCGGAAATAGAAGGGCAGGCCTTCGACAAGCTCAGGCATACGGATTAGGTATACACCTCATCACAAAAGCCGCGTCCCTGAGCCTGTCGAAGGGCTGCACTTCCTTTACAATATTGAATGAGAACAACACTGTCAGACCCAACCCCAGCCCAACACTGCGGCCTCGTTGCCATTCTCGGCGCGCCCAACGCGGGCAAATCCACGCTCGTCAACGCGCTCGTTGGCCAGAAAGTTGCCATCGTCAGCCCCAAGGCACAGACGACGCGCGTTCGCCTGATGGGCATCGCCATCGAAGGCGACACCCAGATCCTGCTCGTCGATACCCCCGGCATTTTCGAGGGCAAACGCCGTTTCGACCGCGCCATGGTGCAGGCGGCATGGGGCGGGACGCAGGATGCGGACATGATCGTGCTGCTGATCGATGCCAAGGGCGGGCTCGGCCCCAAGGTCGAGGGCATATTGAAAGGCCTCGAATCGCGGCCCGAGCCCAAATTGCTCGTGCTCAACAAAGTCGATGTCGCCGATCACGGCAAAATGCTCCGCCACATCACAGTGCTGACCGAACGCCTGAGCTTCACTGACACGCTCATCATCAGCGCGACAACCGGCGATGGTGTCGCTGATCTCA
Source organism: Sphingomonas sp. (assembly GCA_043778785.1). Classification (GTDB taxonomy): domain Bacteria; phylum Pseudomonadota; class Alphaproteobacteria; order Sphingomonadales; family Sphingomonadaceae; genus Sphingomonas_O. The sequence goes on from JAYWFN010000311.1 coordinate 12,714, forward strand.
AAACCCGCCTTGCCGCCGCGATGCCCGAAGGACCGTGGCATTTTCCCGCTGATCAGATCAGCGACGCGACCGACCGCGTCATGGCGGCCGAAATCACGCGCGAACAGATTTTCCTGCAGCTCTATCAGGAACTCCCCCAAGCCTGCGCCGTCGAGACCGAAAAATATGAGGAACGCCCCGACGGCTCGGTCGAAATTCACCAGCAAATCCTCGTCGCCCGCGACAGCCAGCGCGCCATCGTCCTCGGTAAAGGCGGCGCGCGGTTGAAAGAAATCGGCAGCAAGGCGCGCGCCGAACTTGCGGTCATCCTGGCTGCAAAGGTGCACCTCTATCTGCACGTCAAAGTCTCCCCCAAATGGGACGAAAACCGCGAGGTTTATCGCGACATCGGGCTGGATTGGGTCGACTGATCCACGGACGAACAAGAAAACCGCAGTCCTGAGCTTGTCGAAGGACGGTTCACGCGCCGAACCGTCCTTCGACAAGCTCAGCACTACGGTGTTAGCAAGGACTCGACCCATGCAGGGATGAGTTCGGATGCCGCCCCCGACCGCGTTTCCCCAAAATACACACTTCCCAGCGACGGCTCCAGATTCATCTCGAGCGTGTCCGCGCCGACATAGCGCGCCGTCTGCACGAACCCCGCCGCCGGATACACCGCGCCCGATGTCCCCACGGACACGAACAGATCACAATCGCGGATCGCCGCATCGATCTCATCCATCCGGTACGGCATTTCGCCAAAGAAGACGATGTCGGGCCGCAGCGTCAAATTGTCGCACGCCCCGCACGCCGTCCCCGGCGGCAAGCGCCCGTCCCACGTCCCGTGATCCCCGCATGACGCGCACAATGCCGACAGCAATTCGCCGTGCATATGGATCAGCCGTTTCGCCCCGGCCCGCTCGTGCAGGTCATCGACATTCTGCGTCACGATCAGCAACCCGCCGGGCCATTCGGCGTCAAGCCGCGCCAGCGCCCGGTGCGCCGCATTGGGCTCCACCCCCGCCAGCGCCGCGCGCCGGTCATCGTAAAAACGGTGCACCAGCTCGGGATCATCGGCGAGCGCTTCGGGCGTGCAGACATCCTCGACCCGGTGCCCTTCCCACAAGCCGCCCGGCCCGCGAAAGGTCGCAATGCCGCTTTCGGCGGAAATCCCTGCACCGGTCAGGACAACGATGTTATGGACGTCACGCATTTCGCGCTTTCCTACACGGCATTTTTGCGGGTAGCGATATAGCCCATGGAAACGATCAACCTTGCCAAGGCGAATGCCGCAAAATTCGCACAGCGCGGTCGTGAGAACTTCGAGAACTTCGCGCCCCTCCATCGTGTAACCTTTGTAACCTTCGGGCATCGCGCATGACCCGAATCGGCATCTTCGGCAGCGCGGGGCGGATGGGCCAAGCCATTGCAACAGCTGCGGAAAATGCCGGTTGCACGCATGGTGGCATCGACATCGGTGGCGATGCCGCGGCGCTGGCGGGGATCAGCGACGTCATTGTCGATTTCTCATCGCCAGACGCCCTTAGCAACCACCTTGCTGCGGCACGATTGACGAAGACCCCGATCCTCATTGGCACAACCGGACTCGACGGATCGCATCAGGCGATGATCGACGACGCCGCGAAAGACATTGCGATCATTCAGGCGGCAAACACCGCGCTGGGTATCAATCTGCTCAGTGCGCTGATCGAACAAGCAACCGCGCGCCTCGGCGATGACTGGGACATCGAAGTCGTCGAAATGCACCACCGCCACAAAATCGATGCGCCATCGGGCACGGCGCTGCTCCTCGGTCAGGCTGCGGCCAGAGGTCGCGGCAAAAGCCTCCCCGAACTCAGCCGCTTTGACCGCGACGGCCTGCGCGATGTTGGCAGCATTGGCTTTGCATCCTTGCGTGGCGGATCGGTCGCGGGCGACCACATGGTCATCCTCGCGGCAGACGGCGAGCGCATCGAACTCGGCCACCGCGCAGAAGACCGCAGCATCTTTGCGCGGGGTGCAGTGAAAGCGGCACTGTGGCTTAGTGGGAAACCAGCGGGGCGCTATACGATGGCGGATGTGCTGGGGCTGTGACGGCGAAAAACCCCGCAGTGCTGAGCCCGTCGAAGCACGGTTCACGTCATCCAACCGTCCTTCGACAGGCTCAGGACTGCGGCGCTCTATGAAGCGCGCCGATATTTTCGAATTCTACCGCCGCCTCGCCGAAGCAAACCCCGCGCCCGAGACCGAGCTTGAATCGGTCAACATCTACACACTCTTGGTGGCCGTCGTCCTGTCCGCGCAAGCCACCGATGTCGGCGTCAACAAGGCCACCCGCGCGCTTTTTGCCAAAGCCGACCATCCGCAGGCCATGCTCGACCTTGGGCTTGAGGTCGTGCGCAACCACATCAAGACAATCGGCCTGTTCAATAACAAGGCAAAGAACGTCATTGCGCTCTCGCAAATCCTTGTCGATCGGCATGGCGGCGAAGTACCGGTTGATCGCGACCTGCTCGAAACCCTCCCCGGAGTCGGGCGCAAGACGGCAAACGTGGTCCTGAACGTCGCGCTTGGCGCCGAAACCTTCCCCGTCGATACGCATGTTTTCCGTGTCGCCAACCGCACCGGCCTCGCCAAGGGAAAAACGCCAGCGGCCATCGAAAAAATCCTCGAGCGGCAAACCCCCGCTCCGTTCCGCAATGCCGCGCATCACTGGCTGATCCTCCACGGCCGATATCTCTGCAAAGCGCGCACACCCGAATGCTGGCGCTGCCCCGTCATCGATCTGTGCGCGTTCAGGCCCAAGTCAGAAAATCCGGCGCAGATTACGCCCAAGAGTCGAAAAGGAGCCCCCCATGCATAAGCTCGCCATCGCCACCTTGATCCTGATTGCCAGTGCCGCGACCGCGCGCGACCGCAATGCGATTCCGGACGCAACCCCGACTGGAGACGCCATCAACTGCGTCAGCCTGCAAAGCATCCGCTCGACGCAGGTCCACGGCGATAGCACCATCGATTTCCACATGAACGGCGGCAAAGTCTATCGCAACACCCTGCCCAACAGCTGCCCCAGCCTCGGCTTCGAGGAACGCTTTCTCTACAAAACGTCGCTCAGCCAGCTCTGCTCGGTCGACATCATCACGGTCCTGCAATCGCCCGGCTTGTCGCAAGGGCCAAGCTGTGGCCTCGGCAAGTTTCAGCCGGTGAAACTCGCGTCCGCAAAGTAAGGGTGGCGAAGCGGAGCATCGGTTGCTAAGGCGACCGCGAAGCACTCGTAGCTCAGCTGGATAGAGCACTGCCCTCCGAAGGCAGGGGCCGGGGGTTCGAATCCCTCCGAGTGCGCCAAAGACTATCCGTTGATCGTCGAATCCTTGCCGAGTTCATCAAGTTCGCCCGATATGCGCGCTTTGCGGCCATAAAAGGCTTCGAACAGCGGACTGGCCATCATGGTCGTGACAATCGCCATCAGCACCATCATCGAAAACAGCGTCGGCCCGATAATCCCCTTCTGCAAGCCGATGTTGATGATGATCAGTTCCATCAACCCGCGCGAGTTCATCAGCGCGCCGATGCCCAGCGCCGTGCGGTTATCCTCGCCAGCGACCCGCGCGGCCAGATAGCAAGCGCCGAATTTGGCAAGGACCGACGCCACCAATATGCCCAGCGCGATCAGGAGCAACGGCACGGTGTTCACCATATCCA
>JAYWFN010000312.1:0-6782 GCA_043778785.1 Sphingomonas sp.
GCTCCACAAGACATATAAGGATCGTGGACTGACGGTTCTGGGTTTTCCGTGCAATCAGTTCGGATCACAGGAACCCGGCGATGCAGCCGAAATCGCCAGTTTTTGTTCGTTGACCTATGATGTCAGCTTTCCTGTGCTCGCGAAGGTCGAGGTTAACGGCGACGGGGCAGATCCGCTTTATAAGTATCTCAAAAAGGCGAAGCCCGGGCTTATGGGTCTACAGTCGATCAAGTGGAATTTCACGAAGTTTTTGATCGATAAGGACGGCAATCCCGTGGCGCGTTATGCACCGACAGACAAGCCCGAGAGTCTGGCACCGGCGATCGAGAAACTGCTCGGTTGATCAAGACGAATCGTTGAATCCAGCGCGATTGCGCGTAACGGGTATGCATGTCGCACGCGCCTTTCGTTCCTTTACGCATCTTCTCCGCCTACACGATGCTCGAAGGGGCAATCGATCCCAAGGACATTGCCAAGCGCGCACGCGAACTCGGATTTCCGGCGGCAGCGATTTGCGATCGCAACGGCATGTACGGTGTCATGCCTTTCTCGGAGGCCTGCGCGAAAGCTGGGGTTCAGCCGATCATCGGCACGTTCCTGTGTGTGGCGCGGCCCGATCTGCCACAGGGGGCGCCAGCAGCCTATGACTGGCTTGCGCTGTATGCGCAGGATGATGTGGGCTATGACAATCTGTGCCGTCTGGTGTCGGCAGCGCATCTGGATCGACCGCTTGAGGAACAACCGCATGTTTCATTCGAGACGCTGGCGGTGCGCAGCGACGGCCTGATCGCCCTGACAGCGGGAGCCGAAGGGGCCTTGGCCAAGCTCTTTGCCGACGGCCAGCATCAGGCAGCCACCGATTATGCGGATCGGCTGCGCTCTCTTTTTCCCGACAAGCTATATGTCGAAATTTCACGAAGACTGAACACAGTCGAAGGAAAAGCTGAACCGCATCTCATTGCGCTTGCTGATGGTTACGACCTTCCTCTGATCGCGACCAACCCGACCTGCTTTGTTCAGGAAGATTTCCACGCAGCACATGACGTCATGCTGTGCATTGCCGCATCGGCCTATGTCGACAGCGATGACCGGGTGAAATCGTCGCCCGATGCGTGGATGAAGCCATCGCACGAAATGAAGCGGCTGTTCGACGATCTCCCCGAGGCGCTCGAGAACACGCTTGTGCTGGCGCAGCGCTGTGCCTTTGCCGCACCGGGGCGGAAACCGATTTTGCCGAGCCTTGCCGGCGATACGGTGGCCGAAGCCGAGCAGCTGCGTGTGGACGCGCGGACGGGACTCGAGGCGCGACTAGAGAAAATTGCCGGGGCCGATAGTGACGAATATCGCGCACGGCTTGAATTCGAGCTTGATGTTATCATCGGCATGGGTTTTCCCGGCTATTTCCTGATTGTTGCCGATTTTATCAAATGGGCGAAGACCAACGATATTCCGGTTGGGCCGGGACGTGGATCGGGGGCGGGGTCGGTCGTCGCGTGGGCACTCACGATCACTGATCTGGACCCGCTCAAGCTGGGTTTGCTGTTCGAACGCTTCCTCAATCCGTCACGCGTGTCGATGCCCGACTTCGATATCGATTTCTGTGAAACGCGGCGTGAGGAAGTGATCCGTTATGTGCAGGGCAAATATGGCCGTGACCATGTGGCGCAGATCATCACCTTTGGGCGGTTAAAGTCGCGCGCGGTGCTGAAAGATACCGGACGCGTGCTGCAGATGAGCTATGGTCAGGTTGACCGGCTGGCAAAGCTCGTGCCGAACCATCCGACTGACCCGTGGGATTTGAAGCGCGCGCTGAACGGCGTTGGCGAACTGGCACAGGCGTATAAATCAGAAGCAGATGTCAGGCGCTTGTTCGATCTGGCAATGAAGCTCGAGGGGTTGCCGCGACATTCGTCCACGCACGCGGCGGGTGTTGTGATTGGGGACCGCCCCCTCGACCGGCTGGTGCCGCTCTATCGCGATCCGCGGTCGGATATGCCGGTGACGCAGTTCGACATGAAATATGCCGAAGCGGCAGGGCTGGTGAAGTTCGACTTTCTCGGGCTGAAAACATTGTCTGTATTGCAGCGCGCGCTGAACCTGATCGAAGCGCGCGAGGGACATCGGCCCGATCTCGATAATCTCGGCTGGGATGACGAGGCAGTTTATGCGCTACTGCAAAGGGGCGACACGGTTGGCGTGTTTCAGCTCGAATCCGAAGGGATGCGGCGGACGCTGGCGGCCGTTAAGCCGACAGGATTTGGCGACATTATTGCGCTCGTATCGCTCTATCGACCTGGTCCGATGGATAATATCCCGATGTTCGGTGACCGTAAGAACGGGCGTGCGCAAGTCGAATATCCGCATCCGCTCCTCGAAGGGATCCTGTCCGAAACCTACGGGATTTTTGTCTATCAGGAACAAGTGATGCAGGCCGCGCAGATATTGGCGGGCTTCACACTGGGCGACGCTGATCTGCTCCGTCGTGCGATGGGCAAGAAGATCAAGGCCGAGATGGATGCGCAGCGGGCGGGGTTTGTCGCGGGCTGCAAGGCGAATGACATCAATGACCGTCAAGCCAATGAGTTGTTCGACCTGATCGACAAATTTGCAGGCTACGGTTTCAACAAAAGCCACGCAGCGGCTTACGCGCTGCTCGCCTATCAGACGGCGTGGCTGAAAACGCATTACCGCGAGGATTTTTTTGCAGCCTCGATGGCGTTTGATTTGTCGAATACCGACAAGCTGGCGATTTTCGCCGACGATATGCGGCGAATGAAAGTCCGCGCATTGCCGCCGTGCATCAATGCGAGCGCGGCGGACTTTACCGTTGAAGAGGACGATGACGGGCTGGCCGTGCGCTATGCTCTGGGCGCGCTCAAAAATGTCGGTGAGGGCGCAATGGCACAGCTTTGCGCCGATCGGGTCGAGAACGGCCCCTTCAAAAGCATTGATGACCTGGCCGCGCGGATCAGCCCGAAACTGATCAACAGGCGTCAGCTGGAAAGTCTGGCGGGCGGTGGGGCATTCGACGCCCTGTCGATGAACCGTGCCGGCGTTTTTGCGATGGCCGAGACAATTCTTGCCGTGGCAAGTTCCGCTGAGAATAGCCGTGTGAGCGGGCAGGGCGGCTTATTTGGTGAAGGCGCTGCATCAGTGGCGGCGGTGCAGATTCCCGCCAGCGCCGTCTGGAGCCTGAGTGAGCGGATGAATGCGGAGAAGGAGGCTTTCGGTTTTTACTTTTCGGCGCACCCTGTGGATCGTTATGCGCATGTTGTCGCTGCGCATGGGGCGCGCAATTTTTCGGTGATCTTTAACCAGCCTGCGCCGGTTGACGGGTCGCGGACGACGGCTGTGATGGCAGCGCTGGTCGAAAGCGTGCGCTGGCGGACGTCAGCGAAGGGTAATCGCTATCTGATGGCAACGATGTCCGATCCGAGCGGGTCGTTCGAAGCGACTTGTTTTGATGATGGGGCGCAAAAGGACATCGAGACGGCAGCACAGTTTGGCGGTTGTGCACTGATCAATGTCGAGCTCGACCGGCGGCCCGGCGAGGAAACGCCGCGCGTGACAATCCGGCGACTACAGCCGCTGGAATCACTGGCGGGTAACGCGCGGTTGAAAGCGGAGATTGTGGTCAATGATGCGCTGGCAATGGCGCGTCTGGCCGATGCACTGACCGGAGCTCGCGGCGGGCGAAGCGACATTGTGGTTCGGGCAATTCTGGCTGATGGTCGTGAGGCGAGCGTCTTGCTTGGGCGCGATTTCCTGATCGACGGTGAGCTGGCCGACGCAATGGCCGAAATTGCCGGTGTCGTCAGCGTGTCCCTTACGAATGCCGAACCACCGCGACTTGCGCTGGTGTCGTGACTGGGTAAATTGCACGCCGAGGAGAATAAGATGCTTGGTGCCATGCAGGACTGGTCACTGCGCGTGACCCATTTGATCGATCATGCCGCGCGCGAGAATGGCACGCGCGAGATCGTCACGCGTTGGGGCGACGGCAGTATCGAGCGGACCAACTGGGCCGGGGTCGCAGGCGAGGCGCGCAAGCTGGCACAGGCGCTGGTTGGCATGGGGATGAAGCCGGGTGACCGGATCGCGACCTTTGCAATGAACCATCACCGGCATCTGACCGCCTGGTATGGCGCGATCGGCATGGGCGGTGTGATCCACACGCTCAACATTCGCCTGTTCGACGAGCAGCTTATCTACATCATCAACCATGCCGAAGACCGTGTGCTGATGTATGATGCTGTGTTCGCACCAGTGATCGAGCGGTTGAGGCCGCATCTGAACACGGTCGAACATTATGTGTGTTTTGACACGGAGTATGCGCCGCTGCTCGCTGCACAGGATGGCGTGTATGAATGGTATGTCGGCGACGAGCGCGATCCTTGCATGTTGTGTTACACCAGCGGTACGACGGGCAATCCGAAGGGCGTTCTGTATGAGCATCGGTCGACGATGCTGCACGCAATGGCGGAAATTGCGCCGAGCGTTTTCGATTTGTCGTCGCAGGCGGCGCTGTTGCCGATTGTCCCGATGTTCCATGCGGCAAGCTGGGGATTGCCTTTTGCCGGGGCGGCGGCAGGTGTGAAGTTTGTATTCAGTGTGACCAATGAAGCGCCGGTTTTACACAAACTCTTCATCGACGAGGGGATCACGCATTCGGCAGGTGTGCCGACCGTCTGGCTTGCCATGTTCCAGCATCTCGATGCGCTGGCCGACAGTGATCGTGCAGCCGATCTTGGCAAGATGCGCGTCGTGACGATCGGGGGTTCGGCCTGTCCGCGCTTCATGGTCGAGCGGTTGATGCGGATGGGCATTCGGCTGAACCACGCGTGGGGGATGACCGAGACATCACCAATCGGCACGATGGGGTCGCCTGGGCCCGACTGGGATGATCTGACGTTCGACCAGCGAGTCGATGTCGTGGCGAAGCAGGGGCGGGTGCCGTTTGGCGTTGAGCTGCGCGTGATCGACAAGGACGGCAATGTCGCGCCGCGCGATGGCGAAACATCGGGGCGGCTCGAAATACGCGGGCCGTGGGTGGTGAAACGCTATTTCAAGATGGAACAAGATGCGACAACCGAGGGGCAATGGTTCGACACCGGCGATGTCGCCGTCATGCACCCCGATGGCGTGATGCAGATTACGGACCGGTCAAAGGATGTCATCAAGTCGGGCGGAGAATGGATTTCGTCGGTCGAACTGGAGAATGCGGCCTGTGGCTGCGCAGGCGTCGCCGAAGCAGCGGCGATCGGGGTTTATCATCCGAAGTGGGATGAGCGGCCAATTTTACTGGTGGTTCGCAAGCCTGACAGAGCTGTCAGTGCACAGGAAGTTGCTGACTATCTCGCGCAACATGTTGCCAAATGGTGGTTGCCCGACGAGATTTTGTTCGTCGACAGCTTGCCGCACACGGGGACGGGCAAAATCCTGAAATCCGACCTTCGCGAGCAATATCGCGATTATAAGCTGGCGGTCGTGACTGCCTAGCGCTGATTGCGCGTCATGGCATCGATTGATGGTGAAGCGGTAATCGAGGGCGAATTTAACTGTTTGCTAGCACGTGCGGCGCTAACGAAATTGCCCGACGCGATGGCATTGCGCACTTCGCTTTGCAGCGCCGCCGATGCCGTTGAAGCTTCAGCAACGCCCGCTGCCGCACCGGTAGGTCGCTCGGTATCGAGTGTTTTTGCAAGTGCATCACGCTGGCCACGCACCTCGGCGAGCGCCTTGCCATATTCGCCGACTGTTTCTTTCAATGCGCGGACTTGATTAAGCGCATCGCCAACGCTGATATTGATCATGCCACCCGGCGAAACAAATTCCTTATCAGGGCCGACCGTCCGGCCATCGGACAGCTTGATGCGCGGGCTGGGCAGTTTTTCGGTGTCGAAATCCGGGGCAAATGTCATGACCAGCTTTTGTGGTCCTGCGGCGATGGGCTTTGGCGTCAGCAGGAGTACGGCAATCGATAAGATGCCGCTGAACACGGCGAACGAAACGCCCCAGGTCAGGAACCGGTTATGCAGTTTTGCTGATGCGGCATCGGCAGGCTTTCCCCGCAGGAGCAGGATAAAAAGCAGCAGAAAGACGATTATGCCAACGCCGGCATACCCTCCCTTCGCGAGGTCGCTAACTGTTGTTAGAAGCCCATCCGGCATCACCGCCTCCTTGCTCTCAGTCAGACAATACCACGCTTTGCGAAACCGCGAAACGGGTTGTCAGAGCAGCCGTCGCTGCGCGCCCTCGGGCGGGGTGAACAGGTCGGTGCGCAGCGTCAGGCGCGTTTTGTTGAGACCGTGCTTGCGGCAGGCGATGAGGAAACGGGCGCGCATGAGGTCATACCAGGGGCCGGACCCGCGCATCCGTGTGCCAAAGTTCGGATCATTGTCGTGACCGTCGCCACGGATCGACTGGATTATCGCCATGACTTTCCCCGCACGGTCGGGGTAATATGCATCGAGCCACGCGCGGAAGAGCGGGGCGACCTCATAGGGCAGGCGAACGGGAATAAACGATGCGGAGCGCGCACCGGCTTCGGCTGTGGCTTGAAGGATCGCTTCGGTTTCATGATCGGTGATCGCCGGGATCAGGGGTGAAATCGAAACTTGAACGGGGATGCCCGTCGCCGCCAATGCTTTTATAGCAGCAATCCGCCGAGACGGCGTCGGCGCGCGGGGTTCGAGCGTCATTGTGATTTTGGGATCGAGCGAGGTGACCGAAATCATGACGCTGACCAGTCCCTTTGCTGCCATCGGGCTGAGCAAGTCAAT
>JAYWFN010000313.1:0-16311 GCA_043778785.1 Sphingomonas sp.
CCTTCCCGGCATTACCGAAACCGGCAAGATTTTTGCGGGCGTCGATCTCACCCGCCAGCCGCTCCCCGTCACGCCAACGGTGCATTACAACATGGGCGGCATCCCCTGTAATTATCATGGCGAAGTCGTGACGCTGAAGGACGGGAACCCGGATTCAGTCGTCCCCGGCCTGTTCGCGATTGGCGAAGCCGCCTGCGTCAGCGTCCACGGCGCGAACCGTCTCGGCTCGAACAGCCTGATCGACTTGGTCGTCTTCGGTCGCGCAACGGGCAAGCGTCTCGCCGAAATCATCACGCCGGGCACCGCGCACAAGCCGCTGCCCAAGGGGAGCGAAGAAATGGCGCTCGGCCGCGTCGACAAGTTCCGCCACGCGGACGGCGCATCAAAGACCGCCGAAATCCGGCTCGATATGCAGCGCACGATGCAGAAACACGCCGCCGTCTTCCGCGACAATGAATTGCTCGACGAAGGTAAAGTGCTGATCGACAAAGTCGCCGCGCGCATCGCCGATGTGCAGGTGTCGGATCGCAGCATGATCTGGAACACCGACCTGATCGAAACATTGGAGCTCGACAACATGCTCCCGCAAGCCGTCGTCACCATGCACAGCGCCAGCAACCGCCACGAAAGCCGCGGCGCACATATGCACGAGAGCTTCCCCGACCGGAACGATGCGCAGTGGATGAAACACACGCTGGCATGGCGCGAAGGGACGGGGGTAAAAATCGATTACCGCCCGGTCCATGATTACACGCTGACGGATGAGATCGAGTATATTAAACCTAAGGCTAGGGTTTATTAAGACTGATCCGATCATTTCGGTTGCTGAGCAACTTATATACTCCGTTTATCGGTTGTCGTTCGAGAACGCAGAGGAAAACTGGGAATCGACGGGCTTCTTTTATAAAGTGATTTTGCCCGACGGCCTTCAGAGCGATCTGATGGTTACAGCTAAGCATAGCATTGAAAATGCGTCACACGTCAGCTTTACGGTAAGGCGCTGGATTGGCGATGATCCAATCAGATCGCCGAGCTTTGTTCGAATTCGTACGCCGATGTATCGTGAGCTCGTCGTAGAACACGACGAAGAAGATTTAGCGGCAATTCTGACCGCTCCATACTTCAAAAAATTGCAACTACGTGACGGTCGATACCCGTTAACATTTAGCTTTGGTCAGGAACATATTCCCAACGACATAGATTGTGATGCAATCATGCAGGTGGTGATGGCTGGCGCCCCTATTGGCCAGTACGACGAGTTCAACAACCACGCGATAGTGCGCCAAGGAATTACCGCCTCGCACCCTGGATTTCGTTATCAGGGCAAAAACCAGTTTCTCGTTGATATCGCTGCTCACGAGGGTTCGTCAGGTTCACCCATCTTTAGCTGGGGTCCATATTCCTTTAATCGATCCAGCGGAGAGTATGAATTGCACCTTCAGCCACACTGCAAACTTGTAGGAATTTTGTCTTCGGGACTTGAGATTGATCAAACAGAAGGTCAGGCAGTTTTGAGCCGTCAGCACGCGCACTTAGGTGTAGCTGTTCGAGCAAATGCCTTATTGGCATTGGCGAAGGCGGCAGAGCAGAGGATCGTCAGCGTTCGATCTGAATCTGGGCCTCTCACGGTACCGTTCGATAATGCGGACGGATGGACAATCGACGATATTGTTTCCAGCGCGTGAAATCTCGGATCATTGTAATATTTCACTTAAAGTCCCCGTCACCCCGGACTTGATCCGGGGTCCAGCGCCCTTCGTCACAGCCCGAAGAAAAAGCCAAACCCTGGCTCGGGGGCCGGGGTGACGGGCCGCAGTCCACCCTACCGCACCTCGACCAACTGCTCCCCCGATTCCAGCGCAGCAACAACCCCATCCCATCGCACCTCGAGCCACGCCGCGAGTGCGCGGTTCGTTGCATTGCCGATCCGCACCCAGACCAGCTGATAATCCACCGGCGGATAGCGCGTCAGGAAGTCATCGTCCTTGGTGACCAGAACCAGATCATTCGCCACGGCATAAGCGGCAACATCGCGATCAGGCGCTTCACCCGCCATCACGTCTATCACATGCACTGCACCATACCCGCGCGCTTCCAGCCACCGGCACAAACCCGGCGGCAATTGCGCATCGATCAGGAAATTCATGCCGCCGCTTGGACGATGCTATGATCCACAGCCTGCGCCGCATACGCAAGGCTGGCGCGTACATCCTCGGCCTTCAGATAAGGAAAATCAACAAGCACCTCGGCTTCACTCGCGCCACCCGCGAGCATCGCCAAAATGTCCGCTACACGCACGCGCGTTCCGGCCACGATCGGGCGGCCGCCGCAGACTTCCGGGTTGATGACGATGCGCTGTGCCATGATCAATAGTTTGCATGTCTCGGTCTGGTTGGCAACTCATGAACGTTTTTGCCAAACCCTAGCTCGGGGGCTGTCCTACACGCGCGGCCGTCGCTACGCTCCGATTCGGCTCTTTCCAACCGTCGATCCCAAACCCCACACCCACGCATTTCGCGTGGCCGCGCTCGTGTCACCTTTGTAACCTTCGTCAAGAAATCCGACACCAATTGGGCGGCCAACGCGCAACAATGACGGGCGCGCCAAACCCTTTGCGCCTTCGCTTCTCCTTTGCGCCTTCGCGTGAACCCCTTTATCCCTCCTTTCGCCACCTCACGGGCGGCTTCCGCGCAAATCCGTATGCTGCCATAGTGAGAACTTCGTGAACTTCGGACCACCCATGACTCCTTTCGACCAAGCCAAAGCCCATGCCGATTCGGTCGCCCCCGCGCCCGCCGACACGCCCGTTGCCGCCGCCGCCACGGCTTTCGGTTTCGGCCTGCTGGTCATATTCGTCTTTCTCGCGGCGCAATGGCTCGGCGCGCCCGACTGGGCCGCATGGGCGGGCGCGGCGGCGGTCTATGCCGCGATTGCTTACGGCGATTGCGTCCTCGGCTGGAACCGGCACAAGGCCGAATATAAGGACGCGCTCGACGAGCTGAAAGCAAACGCCCCGCCGCGCTCGATGCACTAGCGCGCTAAAACCGCATCCCCATTTCGCCGAGCAACGCTGGTATGCGTTCCTTGAACGGGAAAAATCCCTTGGTCGCATGCGGCCAGAACGCGCTGTCCCAGTCGCGGCGAACGCGCACGAGCGATAGCCCCGCCGCCCTGATCGCGGGTTCGATGGCCGAGAGTGCATCGGCGACCGAACCCACCGGTGCATAGGCGATGATGATCACTTTCGCCTTTGCCGCTTGGGCCGCCGCAATCACCGCATCGGCATCGAGCGCCGCAGTCGTCGTCTTGCAGTTGAAGTATTTCCCCGCCCGTTCACGCGCATCGTCTGTGGCGGCTGCAACGAACGCCGCCGCCTTATCGCCCCACGGCCATCCCGTCACAACCGGTGCCGCAAGCACGGCACGGACGGCCATGTCCTTGGCAAACAGACTTTCGGGATGAAGATCTTCACCCGTCAGCAACAGCAACGCCGGGGTGCGCGGATCGACTGTCGGCAGCGTGGCAATCGGCGCTGCCTTGGCAATCGGTGCTTCGCTCAGCGCGACGGCCTCGCGCGCCAGCCCCTTGGGCGAAAAACGACCACCGGTGTAGCGTGCGATATTATCCGCGGTCGCGAGATAGGTTTTGCCTGCCGTTTGCAATCCCGCGACCCAGCGCCACGACAGCGTGTTCGACGCCGGATCGGCATCGACCAGATGACGAAGGAAGAAATCCGCGCCCAGCGTCCACGGCAGCCGCAGTGTGAAAATCCAAATGGAGGCAAACCACATCCGCGCGTGATTGTGGAGATAGCCGGTCTCGGCCAGCTCGCGCGCCCAGTCATCGAACCCGTCGATGCCGGTCGTTCCCGCTTCGGCAGCGGCAACGGCTTTCATCAGGCCACTGCCGCGCTCGATGCCGTCACGCTCGGTCACAAACCGCGTCCAGACTTCGGGCCGCAATTCGAGCCAGCCCTTCCAATAGGTCCGCCACAACACTTCCTGCACGAACTTTTCGGCCACCGCGCCCGAATGCCGCGCCAGGACAGCAGCGACGACTTCCTCCTCGGTAATCAGCCGGTGGCGCACGTAAGGCGACAGCATCGAAACATTGGCGCGCGCATCCGGCCCATGATCGGCATTGCGCCCATCGGCATATATCCGCCCGGCGCGCGGGACAAAATCATTAAGGCGCGATAGGGCGGCGCTGCGTGTCGGCGTGAAGGTCAAGCGGCGTTGCGCAGATCGTAGATTTCGGGGCGGTAGTGCGGCTCGGGTATGGGATCGCCGTGCTTAGCGGCAACTTCAAGCCACAGGTCCATCGCAATTTTGATCTCGCGTAGGGCCTCATCCGGCGTTGGACCATGTGCGCTACAGAAACGCAGATCGGGCACGTCAGCAATCCAGCTGTCGTCTTCGTCCGACCAGAACAGGTTGATGTGGTAATGCGGCGTCATGTTCAGTCCGTTGGTTTGATCCCAGCTTCGTCAATCATAACAAGAAACTGCTTCACTTGGTAGGGCTTCGCTTCAGAGCCGTCGCGCTGGATATTTACATGGCCAGTTAGGGCGGGGTGCTTAAATATTGTGTGGCTCGTCCCACGCTGCGGCAGCTGCTCAAACCCGGCAGCTTCAAGTAATTTCACAAGTTCGCGATACTTAATCGGCTTTCGACTGCGGGCACGTTCAAGTAGTTTGGCAATTCCGGTCATCATGGTCCCCAGCATTTGGCTGAATAGGGCAATAGGAGCAGATCAGAACGATGTGAATCAAACCCGGCATAGATTACCGGGTAATTTAGCCATTGGCCTCAAGCAAGTGCCCCTCGGCAATCTTCTTCTGCCAAACCAGCGGCGCAGTCTTGTGCACGCTCTCCCCCGTCGCATCGACGGCGACGGTCACCGGCATATCCTCGACGGTGAATTCGTAGATTGCTTCCATGCCCAAGTCTTCGAAGCCCACCACCCGCGATGCTTTGATCGCCCGCGAGACGAGATAGGCCGCACCACCCACCGCCATCAGATAGGCTGCCTTGTGCTTGCGGATGGCGTCGATGCCCGCAGGCCCGCGTTCGGCTTTGCCGACCATTGCGATCAGGCCGGTTTCGGCAAGCATCATTTCGGTGAACTTGTCCATCCGCGTCGCCGTGGTGGGGCCAGCAGGGCCGACGACCTCGTCGCGCACCGGATCGACCGGGCCGACATAATAAATCGTGCGGCCCTTGAAGCTGACGGGCAATGGCTCTCCTTTTGCCAGCATATCCTGAATCCGCTTGTGTGCAGCATCTCGGCCCGTGAGCATCTTGCCGTTAAGGAGCAAGCGGTCACCCGGTTTCCAGCTCGCGACAATCGCGGGCGTCAGCGTGTCGAGGTCAACGCGGATCGCGGCCTTGTCGGGGGTCCAGTTCACATCGGGCCATTCGCTTAAGCGGGGCGGCTCGAGGAACACCGGCCCTGAGCCATCAAGTGTGAAATGCGCATGGCGCGTCGCGGCACAATTCGGGATCATCGCGACCGGCTTCGATGCGGCATGCGTCGGCCAGCTTTCGATTTTCACGTCGAGGATTGTCGCCAGCCCGCCCAGCCCCTGCGCCCCGATGCCGAGCGCATTGACCTTGTCGAAAATCTCGATGCGCATCCGCTCGGTGTCGGTCGCCGCGCCGCGCGCTTTCAAGGACGCCATGTCGATGTCGCCCATCAGGCTTTCCTTGGCGAGCGTCATCGCCTTTTCCGCCGTCCCGCCGATGCCGATGCCGAGCATACCGGGGGGGCACCAGCCCGCACCCATTTTGGGGATTTGCTCGAGCACCCACTCGACGATGCTGTCGCTCGGGTTGAGCATTGCGAATTTCGATTTGTTCTCGCTGCCCCCGCCCTTTGCCGCGACGGTGATTTCGACATGCGCCCCGGGGACCATTTCAACATTGAGCACCGAGGGCGTGTTGTCCTTCGTGTTCACCCGGCTGAAGGCAGGATCCGCGACAATCGAGGCGCGCAGCTTGTTTTCGGGGTAAAGATAAGCGCGGCGGACGCCTTCATCGACGACTTCCTGCAAAGACCGGTTGGATGCGAGGCGACAATCCTGCCCCCATTTCACGAACACGGTAACAATGCCGGTGTCCTGACAGATCGGCCGGTGCCCCTCGGCACACATGCGGCTGTTGGTCAGGATTTGCGCGATGGCGTCCTTCGCCGCCGGGCCCTGTTCGGCCTCATAGGCCACGCCCAGTGCGCGGATATAATCCATCGGGTGGAAATAGCTGATATATTGCAGCGCATCGGCGACGCTTTCGATGATGTCGGATTCGCGGATTGTCGTCGTCATGCTATGCCCCGATACGTGAATAAGAATGCCCCTAAGCGCCCCGCCGCCGACGCTCAAGCGATGCCCGCCGATCTCGTGCGTTTCCTGCGCGAGGAGTTGGGCGGCGAGGCACCGGTGGGTGGGTCTTGGGACATCACCGGCAAACTCTGGCGCTGGCAAAGCAAAGCGAAAGACGGCACACCGAGCCCCGTTGCCTGGTTCTTCATCACGGTCGACGGCGCTGTAGCAGAGGCGATCCGCGCCGCATCGCCGGGGCGCACGGCGGCATGGGGATCGGTCTATGTGGCGGTCACCATAGGCACGACCAGCTGGCGCACGTCGCTGTTTCCCAGCAAGGACGTCGGCGGTTACCTGCTCCCCGTCAAAGCCGCCGTGCGCAAGGCCGAGCGGTTGACAGAGGGGGATGTGGCGACGGTGCGGCTTACGGTCTGAGGAATTTGACAGACCCGCATCCATTTTGCCAATTTTTAGACAACTTTCTCAACATCTTATGAGCATGCAATTTGCCATTGTTCATTAGAAGATTTTAGTTCTACCTAGTTTGGCCTCAACAACAGGGGCTAAAAAATGACTTCCGACAACCGATTTTATCTCATTGATGCCAGCGGCAACAAGTATCCGGCAGCCAAGGTCAACGGCACGTTTCAAGTTGGCAAGCGAAGGGAGGAAACCCCAGATGAACTTGGGCATTTCGCATCAGCCATTCTAAAATTTAGAAAGGGTGGCCGCTTCCTGACCCCTGCAGGGCACAAGAGCATTATGGGCTTTGGCGGACGGGCAAGGAAGGCTGTGAGCTATTGGCTAGAGCCTTCGATTGCGGCTACAATTGGCGTTCCTTCCTTCGGCACAATCTAACGAGTTACCGAACTGCCGTGCATCGAATTTGTCTTTCTCCGATCCTGTCGGTGGGGGCAGGGCCACGCAAGCAATTGCGTGGCTTTTGCTTTGACATCGTGAGTTGGCAACGAGGGGCGCTAGGTCGCTATCAACGGTCCGGTCTCCAACGCTATGCCGTCACGATCGGCAACTGCCTGATCCGCTTGCCCGTAACTGCGAACAGCGCGTTCGCTAGCGCGGGCGCGGCGGGGGGCAGGCCGGGTTCGCCGATGCCACCCATTTTCGCGCCACTTTCGATGAAGTGGACGTCGATTGCCGTCGGGCTGTCGGCCATTTTCAACACGGGGTAATTGTCGAAATTGGTCTGAACAACCGCGCCCTTATCAATCGTGATCTGCTCGCCGATCGCCGACGATAGTCCCATAATGATGCCGCCCTGAATCTGCGCTTCGGCATTTTTCGGGTTCACGGTCGTGCCGCAATCGACCACGGCCCAGACCTTGCCGACTTTGGGCCGGCCATCGGTACCCATCGACGCTTCGACGACTTCGGCGACGACGGTGCCGAAACTCTCGACAATCGCGATCCCGCGACCGGTGCCAGCGGGCAGGGGCGTGCCCCAGCCCGCCCGCTGGGCAACAGTTTCAAGGACCGTGCGCTGGCGCGATCCGGGCGTCAGCTGATCGCGGCGATATTCGAATGGATCCTTGCCCGCGGCGGCCGCAAGCTCATCGACGAAGCATTCGTTGAAAAAGCCATGCTGGCTCGCGTTGACCGAGCGCCAGTAGGCGTTGACCTGGTTCGAGATATACTCGTGGTGCCGTGCTTCGACCGTGGCGATGGTGTAGGGGACATTGGCTTCGGCGCCGGCATTGTCCTTTTGTGCATAGTCGGATGACCAGGCTGCGATCTTGCCGTCCTTGTCGAGGCCCGCTTGCAGGCGGATCGACACTTGCGGGCGATACGCCCCTTGCGTCACATCCTGTTCGCGGCTCCAGATGAGCTTGACCGGATACGGAACCTGCACTGCGATTTTGGCGATTTGATCGACAATCTGGCTATAGGGCGGGAAGCGTCGCCCGAATCCGCCGCCCATGATCATCGGGTGAAACATGACCTTGCCGACGTCGAGACCCGCTGCCTTGGCGAGCATCGTCCGCGCACCCAGCGGGTCTTGCAATCCACCCCAGACGTCGAGCCGACCGTCCTTGGCATGCGCGACGAGCGCGAACGGCTCCATCATTGCCTGATGCAGGAATGGCGCACGATAGTCGGCGGTTATCAGCTTGCCACCGGCAGGCGCGGCAAGTGCCTTGCCTTCGGCGTTGAGCTTGGCTTGCGCATCATAAATCGATTGCGTCGATAGCGCGCCATGCCCGCCATCGGTAAACTTCGGCGAAAGCGCACGAACGCCCTTCAGCGCCTGCCAGTAGCCCTTGGCGATAACCACCACCGCGCCGTCGAGATTGATGACTTTCTCGACGCCCGCAACCGCCAGTGCTGGCGCGGGATCGACCGAGGTCAGTTTGCCGTCGCGCACCGGCGCCATCATGATCGTCGCGACGCGCATGTCGGGCAGGGTCATGTCGATGCCATAGACTGCGCTGCCATCGACCTTTGCCGGGATGTCGAGGCGAGCGACGTCCTTGCCGATGAACTTGTAATCGGCGCGCGCTTTCAACGGCGGATTGCTGCTAAGCGACCGTCCGGCGGCGGCTTCGGCGAGTTCGCCGTAGCGCAGCGACTTGCCCGACTTTGCGTGGCTGACCACGCTGTTCGCGGTCGTCAGTTCACTCGCCGGAACACCCATCCGGCTGGCGGCCTCGTCCACGAGTGCCAGCCGCGCCGCTGCGCCTGCAACGCGCATGCCGTTCTGGCCGGTAAAGCGGACGGCAGACGATCCGCCGGTGATCTGCAAATCCATCGAGCGCGCAAGGATGCCAACGAGCGATTCGGGGAGCGCGTTGAAAATATCCTGATGCCCCGACATCTCGCCGCCGAACGCGCGACCGAGCGCGAGGTTGGCAAAAGCTGGCTCCGCTGGTGCGTTGACGACCTTGATCTTCGCCCAATCGGCATCAAGTTCTTCGGCGACCATCTGCGCCAGCGCGGTCAGCGATCCCTGCCCGAAATCAATGTGCGGCGAGTAAATCGTGATTACATCGTCCGGCGCGACTTTCAGCCAGGTCATGAACGACGCTTCGCCGTCCTTTGCCGTCAGTTCGACGGCGCGCTTGCGGACGCTGCTGTCAGTCCACAGCACCCCGAACACACCCGCGCCGGCAACGGCTGCGCCACCGATCAGAAACGCGCGGCGCTTGACGCCTTTGCGCTTGGCAGGAACCGGCTGGGCGTCGGCGATGTCGAGCGTGGGATTATCGGCCATGTTGTTGCTCCCTTACGCTTTTACGGCGGCGCGAATGGCTTCGCGGACGCGGGGGTATGTGCCACAGCGGCAGATGTTGGTCATTGCATCGTCGATCTGCGAATCGCTCGGGCTGCCCGTTGTTTTCAGCAACGCAATCGCTGCCATGATCTGGCCCGACTGGCAGTATCCGCATTGCGGCACCTGCGCCGCGATCCATGCGGCCTGCACCGGATGCAGCGCACCATCCGCGCTCTTGATCCCCTCGATCGTCGTGATCGCCTTGCCCGCCACGTCGCCAACCGGCACCGAGCAGGACCGCGTGATTTCGCCGTCAACATGCACGCTGCACGCGCCGCATGCCGCAATGCCACATCCGAACTTCGTGCCCGTCAGGCCTAGCTCTTCGCGAATCGCCCACAACAGCGGCGTATCGGGTTCGGCCGTAAAGGTGACGGCTTTGCCGTTGACTGTTGCCGCTATCGTCATCGTCCGACCTCATTGCGCTTATGATGTTGACTGTGGTTTACATGATTTCGTCTCGATTGAAAACGGATTGACCCGAACCAATGCAAACCGGCGCTGCCGACCATAACCGCATTCTCGCCAAGGCCGCCGAATGGACGGGCACGTCGATGGCGCTGGCGACCGTGATCGAGACATGGCGGTCCGCGCCGTGTCCGGTGGGCACGCATATGCTCGTCCACGCCGATGGTGCTTTTGTCGGATCGGTCTCGGGCGGCTGCGTCGAGGGTGATGTCCTGTATATTGCATCGGAAGTCATTGGTGGCGCGCCCGCAATCGTGCGGCGCTATGGTGTCGCCGATGGTGCTGCATGGGAAGTCGGCCTGCCCTGCGGCGGGAATATCGCGGTGCTGGTGCAACCCGTCAGCGCCGTCGGATTTTCGCCTGCGCTCTTTGACCGGATCATCGCGGCCAATGCGAACGGCGAGACCTTACGCATCGGCACTAACCTGACCAGCGGCCTCAGCGATGTCATCGTCCGGCGCAGCGGGGACCAGTTCCTCAACGTCTATGCCCCGCCGAAACGGTTGCTGATCATCGGCGCGGTCGAAATTGCCGCTGCCTTGGCGGGGATCGCGCAGCAACTGGGTTTCGCCGTCACGGTCATCGATCCGCGCGCGCGCTTTTTGACTGAGGAACGCTTCCCCGGTGTCACCCGCGACGACCGCTGGCCCGACGAGGCCGTTGCCGCGCTCAAGCCCGACAGCCGCACGGCCGTTGTGACGCTCAGCCACGACATCAAGATCGACGACCCCGCACTCGTCGCTGCGCTTGCCAGTCCGGCGGCTTATGTCGCGGCGCTCGGATCGAAATCATCACACGCGGCGCGGCTGGAGCGATTGCGCGCGCTGGGCTTTGCCGGGGATCAACTGGCACGGATCGAAGGACCAGCAGGCGTGGCCGTCAACGCGATCAGCGCCCCCGAAATCGCGCTCTCGATTGCGGCGGGCATGGTCCGGGTGATGAACGATGGACTGCGCTAGTGCTCAATCATTCGTCACCCCCGCGAAGGCGGGGGTCCAACGCCCAATGTCGAGGTTCGGGCGTTGGATTCCCGCCTTCGCGGGAATGACGACAATTTAGAATGGATTACCCCACAACCACCGCCGTTCTCCTCGCCGCCGGTCGCGGCACCCGCTTCGGGGGCAACAAGCTCGAAGCGATGCTCGGCGACAATATGCTCGGCCTCCATGCGGCGCAGACGCTGGCGGGCGCGGAATGCGGCCACCTGTTCGCGGTTCACAACCCCGCGCATCGGGCGCTCGCTGCCGCGCTGACCACCGCAGGATTCACGCTGATCGACAACCAGAACGCCGACGCAGGCCTATCGCACTCGCTGGCACTGGCGGCAAAGGCTGCGCTGACCACTGATGCCGGTGCACTGCTGATTTGCCTCGCTGACATGCCTTTGGTGACCCCGGATCACCTGTCAGCGCTTGTCGCGGCGCATCACGCCAATCCCGACCGGATCATCGCATCGCAAGTCGATGGGCAAGTCGATGAAATTCGCTCGCCGCCCGCGATTTTCCCGCGTGCGATGTGGGGCACGCTCGCGTCGTTCGGCGGTGATTCGGGGGCACGCGAACTGCTCAAGGATGCTCTGTGCATCAATACCCCCGCGCACGTTCTCGTCGATGTCGACACCCCGGCAGCGCTGGCCGCAATCAAGCACGTAAACAATTGAAAACGCGGTGAACCGAGCTTTTTCAACAGTCGCATTTATGCTAATGGCGCGTTTATCACGATAAGTCGGCGCGACTGCCCGGTTGCTTGTTGTGGTCGCAGGGGTTGCATATGCGTGTGTCTTTTTCCGGTGCCAGCAAGCGGAAGTCGTCGTCATGGGCATGACGCTGGTGGCAAAGGCTGCGCTGTGCGTTTGTCCGACACTTGTCCTCGGAACTGCCGCGGTCACGCTGCCGAAAGTCCGCCACGCCGTCCACAAGGCAACGGCATCGCGATCCGCAGCCAATAAATCTGGCAAAGTGCGGCGCCATAAACGCCAATCATCGCAATATGTATCGTTGAGCATGCCATGCCCGCCGGCTTTTGCCGGTCTTGCGCCGCCGATTGCGGGCGTCGGCCCGATTGCCTGGGACGTTGGCAGCGGTGACACTGCCGCACAATTTGCTTCGGCCGTATTGGGCGGCAATCGCGGTAGCGTTTATGACGGTGGCATCGCTATCGCGCCGGTTGCGCGCGCGGTGCCCGAACCCGGAACCTGGATGTTGATGGTCGGCGGCTTTGGCGTCGTCGGTGGCACCCTTCGATCCCGTCGTCGGCGGGGCTCGTCCACGGGATCGACGCGTGTCGGCATCTTGCCTTGGCGGGTCCGCGCAGGTGCCACGTTGACACTGGCCGCGCCGGAAGCAGTCAGTGTCGCCGCCGTCAGCAGCAAACCGGCAACGCTGGCAACGCTCGCGCTGTGCGTCTGCCCGCCTGCCCTGATCGTCGGTTCTGTTGCGACGCTGCCCGTGGCGCGACAGGCCGTCCATGCCGCAACGGCCCCTGCCTACAAGGCTGTCAATCCGGCCGTTGCATTCAGGGCGATGCCGCTTGCGCCGTGCGTGCCAGTTGTCGAATCCGCACAGTCGCTCGACAACGCGGCAAGTCCGGTCCTGTCGGTTCACAAGCTGGACAGTGCCGCGCTCTCGATCTGATTTGCGTTCACGATAAACTGACTATTTATTTTTGTTCCGCGCTCGTTCTCTTGCGCTGTCGATAAACAACGCAAAACCGGCGCGTCGCGGCGCTGCAGCATACGGCAGCATCGCTAAACCGAATCAAATTTGCGACGAAACGAGTCTCTAAAATGTCATTTACCACCTTGCGCGATTTTCAAGTTAAGGCACTATAGGTAGCGAATACGGTCGGGGGCGACACAAGCACTGGTATCACTCGGGGATTGCGGATCAGCCGCAGCGAGGGTGAGTCACGGCCTGTGCAACCGGGAACAGATGCAAAACATCTTTTCCCCATCGCGGTGTGAAAAATGCTACACGGGAGGTTCGCTTCCGAGTCGAACAGAAATAGAACGAGAGTAGGGGCGCGTAATGGATTTCAAAGGTAGCGAAGCGGCGATGAGTGATATGGCAACGACCCTGTTAGAGGCAGTTTCAAGCGCGGCGGCAGATGCCTCCAGTGATGGGGCCCCGGTCAGTGATTCGAAGCGGATCAACGCGCAGCTTTATGCGGTTGAAGTCGATCATTCGCGCGACGCGCTGCTCACCGATTTCGGCAAGGAAACGCTGAAGGATCGCTATCTGTTGCCTGGCGAGAGCTATCAGGATTTGTTCGTCCGCGTCGCATCGGCCTATGCCGATGATCAGCCGCATGCCCAGCGGCTTTATGACTATATCTCGCGGCTGTGGTTTATGCCGTCGACGCCGGTGCTGTCGAACGGCGGCACGGGGCGCGGGCTGCCGATCAGCTGCTATCTCAACTCAGTGCCCGACAGCCTCGAAGGCATTGTCGAGACGTGGAACGAGAATGTCTGGCTCGCCTCGCGCGGCGGCGGCATCGGGACGTATTGGGGCGCGGTGCGCGGCATTGGCGAACCGGTTGGTCTGAATGGCAAGACCAGCGGGATCATTCCGTTCGTCCGCGTGATGGATTCGCTCACGCTCGCAATTTCGCAGGGCTCGCTGCGGCGCGGGTCGGCGGCTTGCTATCTCGATGTCTCGCATCCTGAAATCGAGGAATTCCTCGAAATCCGCAAACCCTCGGGCGATTTCAACCGCAAGGCGCTCAATCTCCACCACGGCGTCCTCCTCACCGACGCGTTCATGGAAGCGGTCCGCGCGGGTGAAGAATGGAATTTGCTCAGCCCCAAGGACGGCAGCGTCCGCGCCACGGTCGATGCGCGCAGCCTGTTCCAGAAGCTCGTCGAAACGCGCCTTGCGACGGGCGAGCCCTATATCGTTTTCGCCGATACCGTGAACCGCGCGATGCCGCGGCATCATCGCGAACTCGGCCTGAAAGTGTCGACGTCGAACCTGTGCAGCGAAATCACGCTGCCCACGGGCCGCGACCATCTCGGCAATGACCGCACGGCGGTCTGCTGCCTGTCGTCGCTCAATCTCGAAACTTGGGATGAGTGGAATGGCGACAAGCAGGTCATCGAAGACATCATGCGTTTCCTCGACAATGTCCTGACCGACTATATCGACCGCGCCCCGCCCGAAATGGCGCGCGCCAAATATAGCGCCGGTCGGGAGCGTTCGGTCGGCCTCGGCGTCATGGGCTTCCACAGCTTCCTGCAAGCGCGCAACCTGCCGTTCGAGGGCGCGATGGCGAAATCGTGGAACCTCAAGATCTTCAAGCATATCAGCCGCGAAGCCAACGAAGCCTCGATGATGCTCGCGACCGAACGCGGTGCCTGCCCCGATGCCGAGGAACGCGGCGTGATGGAGCGCTTCAGCTGCAAAATGGCGATCGCGCCGACCGCGTCGATCAGCATCATTTGCGGCGGCACCAGCGCGTGCATCGAGCCGATCCCCGCGAACATCTATACACACAAAACGCTGTCGGGCAGCTTTTCGATCCGCAATCCCTATCTCGAAAAGCTGCTCGCCGAGAAATCGAAGAACAGCGACAGCGTGTGGAATTCGATCCTCGAACAGGGCGGCAGCGTCCAGCATCTCGACTTCTTGTCCGCCGAGGAAAAGGACACCTACAAGACCAGTTTCGAGATCGACCAGCGCTGGCTGATCGAACTCGCCGCGGATCGTACGCCCTATATCGATCAGGCCACCAGCCTGAACCTCTTCATCCCCGCCGATGTCGAAAAATGGGACCTCCTCATGCTCCACTTCCGCGCATGGGAACTCGGCGTGAAATCGCTTTATTATCTCCGCAGCAAATCGATCCAGCGTGCCGGATTCGCCGGCGGCGTCGAGGCAGACAACACTGCGCTCGCCCCGGTGATCGAGCTCGCCGAAAAGGATTATGACGAGTGTCTGGCTTGCCAATAGGCATGTGCATGTTTATATGTATGTGTAGATGGAGGCAGGCATGAAAACGGATCGACTAACATTGATGGTTAGCCCGGCGGACAAGGCGGCGATCAACGCGCGTGCGTCGACGCTTGGCATTTCGGTGAGCGAACTCGTGCGCAAGGCAGCGCTGGGTTTCGACCCTGAAGAGGCGGCAGCCAAAACCGAACTCGAAGCGCTAATGCCCGAATTCGAACGCGCCGTTGACAATATCCTTGCCACGCTCGATCGGATGTTGGCGAACGGAGAGGCGCATGACGCGGAGATGGCGCGGTTGCGATCGCCCGAATATCGCGAGCAGATTGCCCGCGAGGTCGAAGCCGACCCTCGGATCGACTGGGACTGGATTGCCAAACTTCGCAATGGCGCTCTCCATTCGAAAGTGGCGGCATGAGTCTTTGGGAACGCATGCTGTCGGGCGCACGTAAGATGGTGCTCGTCGAGGACCGGATCGACCGATTGGAGAAATCTGTCGATAAGTTGCGAGACGAGGTCGGTGGTCAGGAGCGCCGCCTTGCGCAGGTAGAATTCGTTATTTTTGGGCCGACGCATCCTGATAAACTGAGGCTGCCGCGATGACGATACAATCCGTGAGGAAGGATTATGACGAGTGCTTGGCGTGTTTGTGATCACGAATATCACCAGCCGTGAGTGCCCCGCTCATTATGGCGGGCGTCGCCTTGCTGTGCGCGGTTGGGGCCATTTTCGTGCTCGTGCAATCCACGCCAAGCGAAGCCGCCGTATACCGAAACCGCATTGCCGCCACGATGCTGACCGCAGCCGCAATCATACTCGCCGGGTCCGCCTGGACGCTGCACGGCTTGGCGGTGGCGTAATTCTTCCTATCTCAACCTCGATCACCGGAGCATAATCATGTCCCTCACCGAAGCCCGTACCCAGTATAAGCCGTTCGAATATCCCTGGGCCTATGATTTCTGGAAACGCCAGCAGCAGATCCACTGGATGCCCGAGGAAGTGCCTTTGGGCGAGGATTGCCGTGACTGGGCGCAAAAGCTCACCGATCATGAGCGCAACCTGCTGACCCAGATTTTCCGCTTCTTCACCCAGGCCGACATCGAGGTGCAGGATTGCTACCACGAGAAATACGGCCGCATCTTCAAGCCCGTCGAAGTCAAGATGATGCTCGCCGCGTTCAGCAACATGGAGACGGTGCACATCGCCGCCTACAGCCATTTGCTCGACACCATCGGCATGCCCGAGAGCGAATATGGCATGTTCCTCCAATATAAGGAGATGAAGGACAAGCACGA
>JAYWFN010000314.1:0-6744 GCA_043778785.1 Sphingomonas sp.
TTTCGTGGTGCTGCTGCTGATTGCGCTTTGTGCTTTCGCCCTGCCAAAGACAGATGCAATCGAAAAGCAAGTCATTCGCGGCGCAGGTCCATCATGGCGCGAGGTCGGCATCTGGATGCTGCTCGCGGCGATCCCGTCGGGTCTCATGCTGTCCACCAGCACGCATCTCACGACCGATATCGTTGCGATGCCGCTGCTCTGGGTTCTGCCGCTCGGGCTTTATCTCCTGAGCTTCTCGGTGGCATTTTCGGAAAAGCGCGGGCTGGCGGATGCAATCATTTCGGCAACACCGATCATATTGCTCGCAGGCGGCGGGACGGCATTTGCCAACAGCGCGAAAACACCCGTCATATATGCTGTTCTCGGGCTCGTGCTGCTCTTTACGGTGTCCGTTACCTTACATTCGAAACTCTATGAACGCCGTCCGGAACCAGCGCGCTTGACCGGGTTCTATCTGGCGATGTCTGCCGGTGGTGCGCTCGGCGGGCTATTCTGTGCGCTGGTGGCCCCGTTGGCCTTTGACTGGGGCTATGAGCATCCGATTTTGATCCTGCTAACCGCAGCCATCCTTTCGGCGAAGCCATTGCTGGGCATTGGCGCCCAGATTTGGGAGTCGGCGCAGAGTTCGCGGGCTGCTGTCATTATCAGTGTCGCCGCGATAGCATGTGCGTTTATTTCGAACAATGCAGGCGCGCCAAACGGGTTGGTGCCGACGGCGATCATCATTATCGCGCTTGGTCTCCTGTCGGTTGGCAACCGGCTCGTTTTTACCATCTGTATCGTGGCGTTGATGCTCAATTTCGGTGGCACGCGCGCGATCATGAATTCGCTGACGACCGACAATCAGGTTCGCAGCTTTTTCGGCATTTATTCGATCAGCACGAACCCCGGCGTCAATCGCGCGCTGGTTCATGGCACGACTGTACACGGCTTGCAGAGCCTGAAGCCCGGCCGCGAACGTGATCCGCTGACCTATTATGCGCCACGCTCCGGCGTCGGTCTGGCGCTTGCAAATTTGCCAGCGCTCTATGGTCCAAACGCGCGTGTCGGGATTGTCGGCCTCGGTGCCGGGACGGTGGCATGCTATGCGCGTCCGGGTCAGGACTGGCGTTTTTACGAGATCGATCCCGCAATTGCGAAGATTGCACGCAATACGGCGAAGTTTACGTTCCTGTCGCGCTGCCTGCCCAATGTGCCAATCCATATTGGCGATGCGCGTATTGTGATTGCGGGTGAGCCGGCAAATGGGCTCGATATTCTGGTCGTTGATGCATTCTCGTCCGATGCCGTTCCGATGCACTTGCTCACACGGGAGGCACTGGCCGTCTATCGCAAGCGGCTGGCACCAAATGGATTGTTGTTGATGCACATTTCCAACCGTTTTCTTGATCTCGAACCAATTCTCGCGGCTGCTAAAACCGACGGTTGGCATAGCGCGTTGCGTGATTATCACACGACCGATGATGAAGCGCAGCGCGGCTATGCGACGTCAGCCTGGATTGCGATGGCGCAGGATCCCGCGATGATCGACCGGCTCAAGCAGGTTTCGGGCAGCGAACCGTGGCGTGCCTTGAAAGGACGCGAGGGTTTTACCGGGTGGACGGATGATCATGCGAGTATATTGCCGCTGTTGAAAGCATGGCGGACACATTGATGCAGATCATCACGCTAAACGGACATACGCCAATCATTGCAGACGACGCCTTCGTCGCGCCGGGGTCGCGGATTATCGGCGATGTCGAAATCGGTTCCGAATCAAGCATCTGGTATAATTGCGTCTTGCGCGGCGATGTAAATCGCATCCGGATCGGTGCGCGGACGAATGTTCAGGATGGCACGGTCATCCATGTCGATTCACCCTGGCCGGGCAATCCCGAAGGGTCGCAGACGATCATCGGTGACGATGTGCTGATCGGGCATATGGTGATGCTCCACGGTAGCGTCCTGCATGATCGAGCGTTCGTTGGCCTCGGCAGCATTGTCATGGACGGGTGCACGATTGAGTCAGACGGGATGCTGGCCGCCGGGGCGATGCTGACGCCCGGCAAGGTGATTCGCGCTGGCGAACTTTGGATAGGGCGCCCGGCCAAGAAACTGCGCGACCTGACCATTGAAGAAATTGCGCGAAATCAGGTTGGTGTGGTGCATTATGTCGTGAATGCCAAAGCGCATAAAGCGGCTGTCAGCGGCTGAGCGCATCTAGACTGGCAGTCTGCCGCGCCACGATGGATTCGATTGCCGTCTGAGCGGTCTGAATCTCTAGAAGGCCACCGACCGTGTTGTCACGGGATGCCATTTCGCCCTGATTGATCGCCAGCGTATCGATTTCCGAAAGCGCTGACGCACTGCGCTGGCGCGCGATTTGAAGTGCCGAAAGAACGACTTCGGCAGCGATCCATGCTTCGCTGCCCGACGGTGCGTTTCGGCCTGATGCGAGGGCCATACGGCCCGATGCCAGCGTTTTGCCAAAGTCCGCTTCTCCGGCGCGCGCCTCGACCAGCAGTGCGCTGATTTTTGCTGACAGCGCTGGATCAAGGCTTTTTGGCGCCTCGACCGGTGGTGGCGGAGTGACTGTCTCCGCCCGCTTTTCAATTGCACGTGGCAGCAGCGAGGGTGGATTTGCTGGTGCAGTGCACGCCGCAGCGAGGATGCAGACCGACGTTATTATGAGGCACTTCATGATCCGGGTCTAGAACCACGGCAGCAATGTCGCAACGGGCTTGCGCCCACGCGACCATGCGACTAGGGAACCGCCTTCTGCGCGCCCGTAGCTCAGCTGGATAGAGCATCAGACTACGAATCTGAGGGTCGGACGTTCGAATCGTTCCGGGCGCGCCAATTTTCTGAAATCGCTAGATCAGGCCGAGCGCTCGCATGCTGCTGTGTCCGGTTGCCCCGATGATGACATGATCGTGGACGGCGACGTTCAGCCGTTTTCCGGCGTCGATAATATCGCGGGTCAGCATAATATCGGCGCGGCTCGGTGACGGGTCGCCGCTGGGGTGGTTATGAACAAGGATGATCGCCGACGAGCCGAGGTCAATGGCGCGGCGGATGACTTCGCGGACATGGACTGTCGCTTGGTCAATCGAACCCTCGCTGATGATTTCATCGCGGATGAGCATGTTTTTGGCATTGAGGTGGAGCACGCGCACCCGCTCGATGGTGATATGCCCCATGTCAGCGCAGAGATAGTCGATCAGCGCCTGCCAGCTGGCGAGGACCGGTTTTTCGACGATGTCATTCCGGAGCAGCCTTAAAGACGTGGCCTGAACGATCTTGAGCGCCGCCGCGACCGTTTCGCCGACGCCATCGACGCGGAGCAGTGATTCCGAATCGGCGGTAAGCAGGCCACCAATGCCGCCAAATTCACGCAACAGTGCCTTGGCCAGCGGCTTGGTATCGCGCCTCGGGATGGCGAGTGCGAGCAGATATTCGATCAGTTCATAGTCCTGCAGTGCATCGCCGCCTGCTTGCAGCAAACGGGCGCGCAGGCGGCTGCGATGGCCGGCGGCGTCATTCGTGGCGGGGGCATCGGCCATACCCGTTGCTAAGGCGCTGCGACGGAACACGCAATTGCCCTTGATCGTTGGACCCGAAAGCGTTTCTAAGACATTGGGTGCACCAGATGACAATGATATGCCCCGCCTGACTGCACGCCCTATCCTTGCCGGTTTGTTTTTGGTCGTCCTTGTTGGGGCGGCAATCGCATGGATTGCGCGTCGCCCCATTGCCGATGCCGCGATCCGGCGTGCCATTGAAGCGCGCGGCGTTGAAGCAAGCTACACGGTCAAAAGCATCGGACTGCGCTGGGAACGGATCGAAAATCTCCGCATCGGCGACCCCAGATCACCAGACCTGACAGCGCAATGGGCAGAAATCCGGGTCTCGGCGGGGTTCGGTGGTGTCGGGCTCAGGGCGGTGCGGGCCGGGGGCGTCCGCTTGCGGGGACGCATTATTGATGGCCAGCTGAGCTTTGGCCAGATCGACAAGCTGCTCGGCAAGCGTGACGCCAACATACCATTTTCCCTGCCTGATCTATACGTGGATGTTGTCGATGCGCGCGTGCGGATCGACAGCCCGTGGGGTCAGTTCGGCGGGCGGATCGACGGCAAAGGCAATCTGGCCAACGGGTTTGCCGGAAAGCTGGCAGCAATCGCACCAACTTTGCGTGTGTCCGATTGCCGTGCGCAGCAGGTGACTGCTTATGTCGATGTCGTCGTTCGCAATCGTGAACCAAAATTGAAAGGGCCGGTCCGCGCCAATTCGGCGCAGTGCGCAGGCGTTCTGGCTGCGAACCCCGCATTCGGTGTCGATGTTGCTTTGAGCGCGGCATTGGATCGATGGCGGGGGTCAGCAGCGATTGAAGCGCAGGGTGTCGAAAACGCACAGGCAGTAATCGCTGGATTAACCGGGCGCGTCTCGTTTGACGGCACCGCAGCAGACACACGCGGCAGCGCTACCCTGTCGGCGGATGCGGGACGGTTTGGCACAACGCGCCTGTCAGGGCTCGGCGTCACTGGTCAATTCGCGACAAAACCAGCGTTTAGCGGGCAGGGGACGATTCAAGTTGCGCGATTGCTTCCCGACGGCGGTGCCATAGGCCGTCTTGAGAGCGTCGCCCAGAGTGCAGCAGAAACGCCGGTCGGCCCATTGCTGACAAAACTCGCAAAGGCAATGCGCGGGGCATCATCGGGTCTTGCTGTCACAGCGGACGCAACATTTTCGAACGGCGATACCGTCATCTCGAGCTTCCAAGCAAAAAGCGTTTCGGGCGCAGTGCTGCAGGCCGGTGGTGGCAGCGGCATCAAACTTGGCGCAGCAGGATTTGTCGCGGATACGCAGCTTCAGCTTTCCGGCGGCGGGTTTCCGAGCGTGCAATCGACACTGCAACGGCGCGTCGATGGCATGACGTTGGGGATTGCCCAGATTGCACCATTTGTGGGGAGTGGCACACGCGTTGCGCTGGATCGCGTCCGGTTTGCCGCCAATCAATCGGGGGCCATGCGGTTTGAGACCGTTGCGACGCTTGACGGTCCGCTAAGCGGGGGGCGGGTCGAGGGGCTGCGTTTGCCAGTCAATGCAACGATCGCAGCGAATGGCGGGGTGACGTTCAATAACGGATGCACGCCTGTCGCATTCCGTGTGCTGGAAATGTCGGGACTTCGGTTGGATCCGACTGGTCTTTCGCTTTGCCCCGTCGACGGCGACGCGTTGTTTCGCATAGCAAACGGAAGAATATCGGGCGGGGCAGTCGTCAATTCTCCCAATCTTCGTGGTCGGCTTGGCGAAACGCCGGTCAATCTGACCGCCAGCAATGCCCGCGTGATATTGAGAACAAACGGCTTTGTGGTTGATAAGGTATCTGCTCGGCTTGGCACCGGTGATCGACTCTCGCAGATCGAGATCGGGTCGCTCAGCGGGCGGTTCGTCAACGGTGCGATACAGGGACGGTTCGGGGGGACGTCGGGCAAGATTGGTAATGTGCCACTGCTGATGGACCAGGGCGCTGGCGACTGGACGTTTCGCAATGGCGCTCTCGTGCTTCGTGGCCAACTGACGGTCTCGGACGCGCTTGCCCCAGGGCGGTTCAACCCCTTGGTAAGCGATGACGCCGTGCTGCGCCTTGTGAACGAGCAGATTGCGGCGACGGCGACGCTGCGGGCACCGACGCGTAAAACCGAAGTGACCAAAGTCATCATCGCTCACGATTTGGGCGCTGGCACGGGAACAGCAGTGCTAACGGTCGACAATCTTCGTTTTGGCAAGGCGATGCAGCCCGAAGAACTGACACGATTGACGCTGGGCGTCGTCGCGAATGTCGATGGTGCGGTGACGGGCCGTGGCGATATTCGCTGGGGACCAAAAGGGGTGACCAGCACAGGGCGCTTCATAACGGCGGGGCTGGATTTTGCGGCCGCTTTCGGCCCGGTCTCGGGGTTGAAAGGAGAGGTGGTGTTTAATGATCTCCTCGCCCTTGCAACGCCGCCGGGCCAGCAGGTGACGATTGCCAGCGTCAATCCAGGCACATTGGTCACAAGCGGCGTGATCCGTTATCAGTTACTGCCGAACCAGCTGATCGCCATCGAGAGCGGCATTTGGCCGTTTGCCGGGGGCGATCTGCTGCTTGATCCCACTACGCTTGATATGGGGCAGGAAACCGAACGGAAACTGACATTCCGGGTCGTCGGCCTTGATGCGGCGAAATTCATCCAGCAACTCGAGTTTGAAAATCTTGCTGCCACCGGCACGTTTGACGGGATCATGCCGATGTATTTCGACGCGAACGGCGGGCGGATCGAGGGTGGTCGGCTTGTGGTTCGGCAAGGCGGCGGGACACTGGCCTATGTAGGCGAAATCTCGAACACGGCGATGAACGTCTATGCCAAGCTGGCGTTTGATGCGCTGAAATCGATTCGCTACCAGAACCTGACGATTGCCTTGAACGGGCCGCTCGATGGTGAAATTGTTTCGCAGATCAACTTCAATGGCATCAATGAAGCACCGCTTAGTCCGCCAAAAAGCTTTATCGCGCGCCAGTTTATCGGCCTGCCGTTCGTCTTCAACATCAAGGTGACAGCGCCGTTCCGCAGCTTGCTCAACACGGCGCGGACGTTCCAGGACCCCAGCTTGCTCCTCCAGCGGACGATTCCCGAACTGCGCAAGCCGCCCGTTCAGACTCCCGAAAGCGAGACCAAGCCATGACGAGTGAGACATTGACGCAAAGAGTTAGCGATGCGAGGC
>JAYWFN010000315.1:0-6723 GCA_043778785.1 Sphingomonas sp.
AGAAATCTTCGGTCCTGTCTTGCAAATGGTCCGTGCGCCCGATTTCGAAACGGCGCTGCGTCTGCCCAGCGAGCATCAATATGGCAATGGCGTGGCGATTTTCACGCGCAACGGCCATGCCGCGCGCGAGTTTGCCGCAAGGGTCAACGTCGGGATGGTCGGCATCAACGTGCCGATCCCGGTCCCCGTTGCCTATCACAGCTTCGGTGGGTGGAAACGCAGTGCGTTCGGCGACACCAACCAGCACGGCATGGAAGGCGTCAAGTTCTGGACCAAGGTCAAGACGATCACGCAGCGCTGGCCCGATGGCGGCGTCGGTGATGGGGCCAATGCGTTCGTCATACCGACAATGGGGTGATCATATGAAGATCGCGTTTATCGGCCTCGGCAATATGGGCGGCGGGATGGCCGCGAATCTCGTGAAGGCCGGGCATCATGTGCAGGCATATGATCTGTCCGAGGTCGCGCTGGCAGCGGCGAAGGCGAATGGTTGTCTGACGTTTGGCACTGTTCGTGATGCCGTTGCGGGGGTCGATGCCGTCGTGTCGATGCTGCCCAATGGGGTGATTGTCGACAGTGTCTATGGCGCGGATGTCATTGGTCATGCGCCAACGTCAGCGTTGCTGCTCGATTGCTCGACCATCGATGTTGCGACTGCGCGCAAGGTCGCGGAGGATGCAGCCGCAGCAGGCTATGCGATGGTCGACGCGCCGGTTTCGGGGGGCATTGCGGCGGCGAATGCGGGGACGCTGACCTTTATGGTCGGGGGCAGTGCCGATGCGTTCGCGCGTGCGGAACCGATCCTGTCGGCAATGGGCAAGGCGGTCATCCATGCGGGCGACAGCGGCGCGGGGCAGGCGGCAAAGATCTGCAACAACATGCTGCTCGGCGCGTCGATGATCGCGACGTGCGAGACCTTTGCGATGGCCGAAAAGCTCGGGCTCGATCTCCAGACATTCTATGACATCTCATCGAAAGCGTCGGGGCAGAACTGGTCGATGACAAGCTATTGCCCCGTCCCCGGTGTCGGACCGCAAAGCCCGTCCGACAACGACTACGCCGGTGGCTTTGCAACCGCGCTGATGCTCAAGGACTTGCGGCTGGCGATGGCGGCGGCAGATGATGTTGATGCCGATGTGCCAATGGGGACGCGGGCAGCGGCATTATACGAGGAATTTGC
This sequence comes from Sphingomonas sp., assembly GCA_043778785.1. Taxonomy (GTDB): domain Bacteria; phylum Pseudomonadota; class Alphaproteobacteria; order Sphingomonadales; family Sphingomonadaceae; genus Sphingomonas_O. The sequence goes on from JAYWFN010000315.1 coordinate 1,181, forward strand.
CGCAGCAGGCGCAGGCGGCCTTGATTTCTCCGCGATCATCAAGGGATTTCGCGACATCGCATAAGACGCAGCACGTAAAAGGATCAGATGATGCAGGATGTTTTCATCGTCGGTGCCGTGCGGCATGTCGCCATGGCCAGGTGATCCGGAGCGAACCCAGGGACGCCTGTATGGCGCGGGTTGAATTGCTTGCCGCAAACCGGCGCGCCGTTTTTACCTTTCCAGACATAACTGCAAATCGCTTTGCGCGATTCAGTGCCCATCCGTGGGTTGCCGCTGGCGAGACGGGACGGATCGGAGCGAGCTTTTATGGCCGGCATCTTGCCCATGTTGACCAAGCCGGTGAAGCCAGCTCAACTCCGTGCATTCCTGTCCAGCGTCAGGCTTTAGCGCGACGGCATCAGGTTGCGCGCGGCGATGCGGCCTCATCAATCCGAAAAAGCCCTGTCCTACACAAAATGTTCTTGATACGCTCCGTTCCGGCTCTTTCTATCCGTCGATCCCAACCCCCCGTTTCCGCGGTTTGCGCGTGGCTGCCATAGGTCATCTTTGTCATCTTCGTAAAGAAATCCGACACCCTGTCGCCATCGGGATCGGTATCGTCGCCATCGGGCGTATACACTTTGCCGGCGGCCGTCCTGCTCGGTTATTACTACAACGGTTCGGGCCTTGGCACGATTGGCCTGTTCATCCTTGCCACCGATGCTGCGGGTCGCAAGCGCGATACCAACGGTTATTATGTCCAGGGCACACTTGGCTTTGGCAAGGTTACGCTGGCAGGCAGCTATGGGCAGAGCTGCCTTGGCCTGACACCGGGCGAAGTGAACCCGACGCTGGTCGACACCAACAGCAGCTATGTTGGACAAGTTCGCTATGGCCTGACCAGCTGGGTTACGCGGCTCACCAAATACACCCACACCTGGTCAAAAGCGCATGGCCCGAACACAGCCACGTCGGATACGCTCGCGACTGGTGCAATCCTGTTCTTCTAGTAAACACATCGGAGTCGCAGGCGGCGGGGAGGGATGACCTCTCCGCCGCTTTTGGTTAGGGACGCGTATGAGAATTCTGATTGTTGCTGTTGCGTTGACCGTTCCTGCGGTCGCGCTGGCCGACGAGGCGACGCCTATTATCGTGACGGGCCGAGGCCTCAACGTCCCCATCGGTATCGAAGCTTATGACAGTGTGGTTATTGCCCGCGACCGGCTGGCGCTCAACGCTTCGGGGCGGATCGAGGATGTGCTGGGCGATGTTGCGGGGTTCCAGCAGTTCCGCCGGACCGACAGCCGCGCAGCCAACCCGACAAGCCAGGGCGCAACCTTGCGCGCGCTGGGCGGCAATGCGTCGAGCCGGGCGCTGGTGTTGCTCGATGGTGTCCCGCAGGCGGATCCTTTTACCGGTTACATCCCCTATTCCGCGTTGCGACCCGAGCGTCTGGCATCGGCGCGGGTAACGCGCGGCGGCGGTGCGGGCGCGTTCGGCGTCGGCGCTGTTGCGGGCACAATCGAACTGGCAAGCGGCGGTCCCGATGATCTACCCGGCATTTCGGCGCGCGCCTTTGGTGGCAGCCGTAATGCCAGCGAACTTTCAGGCGGCGTCGTCCAGCGTCTTGGCGCGGGCTTTGCCAGCATCAATGCCGGCTGGGATCGCGGAGATGGCTATCTCCTCAACCCGGCGACACAGCGCGGCGCAGCCGATATTCCATCACGATACGACGCATGGAGCGCAGCGTTACGCGGCGTCGCGCCGATCAATCGGGATCTCGAGGTTCAGGGCAGCGCGCTCATGTTCGACGATCACCGCCTGCGCGGCCTTGCGGGCACGGCATCGCGCAGCCGCGGTGCCGATGGCAGCATCAAATTGGTTGGACGTGGGCGCTGGGGCTTCGAAGCACTAGCCTACGTGCAGGAGCGCAGTTTCCGGTCGGGATTTGTCGCGACCGCGGCCGATCGGTCGAGCACGACGACGACGCTCAACCAGTTCAACACGCCCTCGCTTGGCCTCGGCGCGAAAATCGAAGTCCGTCCGCCGGTCGGTGATACGAGCAGCCTGCGCATCGGCGCTGACATTCGCGAGGCATCGGGACGAACCAACGAATTCTTCCGCTATATCACTGGCGCACCGACGCGCATTCGCCGTGCAGGCGGGGTCAACATGACGTTCGGTGGGTTCATCGAGGGCAGCGCCATTTTTGGGCCGCTCACGCTAACCGGCGGTGCGCGGCTCGATCGCTGGTCGATCAAGAGCGGGTTGCTGACCGAAAGCGTGATCGGCACGGGTCTCAACACGCTCGACCTTCGATTTGCCGACCGGTCGGGCACCCGCCCGACCTTTCGCGCGGGTGCACTGCTCAAACTCGCCGACACCATCGACCTGCGCGCGGCGGGCTATACCGGCTTTCGGGTGCCGACGCTCAACGAACTCTATCGTCCGTTCCGCGTTGGTGCCGATGCAACGGCCGCCAATGGCACGCTCGGTCTTGAAAAGCTGAACGGTTTCGAAGGCGGCCTCGGCTTCCATGCGGGCAAGGCGACGCTCGGCCTCACTGCTTTCTGGAACCAGCTTGACGGCGCCATTGCCAATGTCACGTTGGGCGCTGGTCCTGCCGTTTTTCCGCAAGTCGGTTTCGTCGCAGCGGGTGGCGTGTTTCGCCAGCGGCTTAACGTGGACGCCATCGAGGTCAGAGGGATCGAGGCAACTGCTGCCGTCCCGCTCGGAGACTTTAAGTTGATCGCGTCCTATGCCTACACTGATGCCCGCGTCCGTGCGAGCGACGCTGGCCTGCCGCTCAATGGCAAGCGCCCCGCACAAACACCCGAGCATCAGGGGCGTGCGACGTTCGCTTACGCCCCCGCTTCGGGTCCGCAAGCGTCGGTCAGCGTGCGTTATGCGGGCGCGCAATATGAAGATGATCTGCAAACCCGCCAATTACCCAAGGCATTTACCGTCGATGGCGTTGTCAGTGTTCCCCTGCTCGCGGGCGTCCGCATCGTCGCGCGCGCCGAAAATATCTTCGATGAAAAGGTCGTTTCCGGTATCTCGTCAACCGGCGTAGAAGATTTGGGAACGCCGCAGACGTTCTGGCTCGGTCTGACCCTGGCGCGATAATAAGGATGCAAATATGGCTGACATGATCGTTCCGGTTCCCGACGACTGGGCAGCGCGCGCGGCGGGCGATCCGGCGGCGGACTATACGCGGTCGTTAAACGATCCCGACGGTTACTGGCGCGATGCGGTCAAACATCTCGACTGGATACAGACGCCGACCACAATGGACGAATCGAGCTTTGACGAAGCCACGTTCGGCGTCCGCTGGTTCGCTGACGGCGTGCTGAACGTCAGTGCCAATTGCATAGACCGCCATCTGGCGACGCGCGGTGACGCGACCGCGATCATCTGGGAGCCCGATGAACCGTCGGAAGAGCCGCGCCGTTTTACCTACAAGCAACTCCATGCCGAAGTCTGCCGCTTTGCCAATGTCCTCAAATCGGCGGGCGCGAAAAAAGGCGACCGGATCACCCTATATCTGCCAATGATACCTGAAGCGGCGTTTGCCATGCTGGCCTGTGCCCGCATCGGCGCGATCCATTCGGTCGTCTTCGGTGGCTTTTCGCCTGACGCGCTGGCGGGTCGCATCACCGACTGCGATTCGAGCATCGTGGTGACTGCCGATGAAGGCCGTCGTGGTGGCAAGCGCGTGCCGCTCAAGGCCAATGTCGACAAGGCCGCCGAGATTGCCCGCTGCATCAAGAGTGTCATTGTCGTCAAAGCGACTGGCGGCGATGTCGCAATGCACCCGGGCCGCGATCTGTGGCTGCACGAAGCAAACGTGAGCACCGATTGCCCGCCCGAACCGATGGGTGCCGAAGACCCGCTGTTCATCCTCTACACCTCGGGCTCGACTGGCAAGCCCAAGGGCGTGGTCCACACCTCGGGCGGTTATCTGCTCTGGGCGGCCATGACCCACGAAACCTGCTTCGACTACAAGCCCAGCGAAATTTTCTGGTGCGCCGCCGATGTCGGATGGGTCACGGGGCACAGCTATGTCGTCTATGCGCCGCTCGCCAATGGCGGCACGACGCTCATGTTCGAAGGGGTGCCCAACTGGCCCACCGCATCGCGCATCTGGGAAGTGGTCGACCGGCATCAGGTCCAGACCTTGTTCACCGCCCCCACCGCGCTGCGCGCCTTGATGCGTGAAGGCGACAGCTTCATGACCGCGACGAGCCGGACCTCGCTCCGCTTGCTCGGATCGGTCGGCGAACCGATCAATCCCGAGGCATGGCGCTGGTATCACGACGTGGTCGGCGGCGGACGCTGCCCGATCATCGACATGTGGTGGCAGACCGAGACGGGCGCAGGGATGATCGCGCCGCTGCCCGCCTTCACGCCGCTCAAACCCGGATCGGCGACCTTCCCGCTGCCCGGCGTCGAACCGCAGATTGTCGATAATGACGGTGGCGTGATTGCGGGGGCTGCCGAAGGCTGCCTCGTCATCGCGCGAAGCTGGCCGGGGCAGATGCGCACGGTCTGGGGCGACCACCGGCGTTTTTTCGAAACCTATTTCCAGACATTTCCGGGGAAATATTTCACTGGCGACGGCGCGCGACGCGACGCTGACGGCTATTACTGGATCACCGGCCGGGTCGACGACGTCATCAATGTCTCGGGACACCGCATGGGCACGGCCGAAGTCGAAAGCGCGCTTGTTCTCCATGCCAAAGTTGCCGAAGCCGCCGTCGTCGGCATGCCGCACGAGATCAAGGGACAGGGCATCTATGCCTACGTCACGCTCAATGCGAACGAGGAGGGTTCAGACGCCTTGCGCACCGAATTGCGCCAGTGGGTCCGCAAGGAAATCGGCCCGATCGCCAGCCCCGATGCGATCCAGTTTGCCCCGGCGCTGCCCAAGACGCGCAGCGGCAAGATTATGCGCCGCATCCTGCGCAAGATCGCCGAGAACAATACGGGGAACCTAGGGGATATTTCCACGCTCGCCGATCCGAGCGTGGTCGAAAGTCTGGTGGAGAACCGGGTGGGCTGAGCCCTACCGCAGCGCCAGCGCCTCACCCTTGCGGAGCATGACGATTGCAAGCCGGGCGGCCCGGCGCGAATCGAGCCAGCGGCCATCGGCGAGTTCGAGGTCGTAGCGGTCACGGCTGATCAGCGCGGCCTGGTACCGCGCCATTGCGGCGGCATGGTCGCCGCTGCGGGCGTAGGCGGTGCCCAGGTTGATCAGCGCGGCGGGATCGGTTGCGCTCATTACTGGATCGGAAGAGATGCGCTCGATCGCCAGGTCTGGACGGCCTGAGGCAAGCGCCTGATAGCCGACCGCATCGAACTGCGGTTGCGCTTCAACGGTAATGCCCGTTGCAGCCTGCGCGAACATCAGTCCGGCAATCACCAGCGTTGCGGCCATCCGATTTCTCCCTGTTTTTCCAGTTGAGCGACAAATACGGCTGGCAAGCGCGATCCTGCAACAAAAATGTCATCATGTCATAAAACTGCAATAACGGGGTTCAGGGCGGCTGCGGGCGGGCAAA
>JAYWFN010000316.1:0-6721 GCA_043778785.1 Sphingomonas sp.
TGGCGTTGACCGCATACATCAGTCCCGCTTTTAACGAAATCAGGCTGAGCGCCGATACGTTCAGCTCGCGCCCTGCAAGGATGAGGATCGCGGCCATTACCGCATCGGACTCGCGGGCGAGCGCCAGCAGGTGCAATCCGCTCGGGCAGTGCGTGCCTGCCAGCCAGTTCTTTGCCGTTCGCTCGCTTGCCGTGGTCCAGCGCATCACTGTCTTAGCGGCCCTGTGTGAAGTGCCCAATTCCTCACGCAACGCGCTTTGGATCGCCGCCGAAAGCTGTGCGGAGGTTACCTTGTCGCGCGCGTCCGGAAACTCTTTGCCCTTTTTAGGAAACATGTTGCCGTTCCTTTTGTCGTAGGGCGCAGAGGAGCGACGGCTGCCGCATTTCATTTTTCCGGTGGACCAACATGATGGTAATTGATTGGAATCAGCCAAGCGGCGGTGAGCCGGTCCGACTTCCCCTTGTGAGGGCGGCTGAATATGTCCGCATGTCCACCGAGCACCAAGAACACTCGACCGATAATCAGGCAGCGGAAATCCGTCTGTATGCTGCGAAGCGCGGCTACGATATTGTTCGCACCTATGCTGATGAAGGTAAAAGCGGCTTGAAGCTCGACGGGCGCGACGCGCTGAAGCAATTGCTCGACGATGTTGAGCAGGGTCGTGCCGACTTCGAGGTTTTGCTTGTCTATGACGTGAGCCGGTTCGGTCGTTTTCAGGACCCCGACGAAGCCGCGCTTTATGAAATTCAGTGCAAGCGCGCCGGGATCACCGTGCATTACTGTGCCGAGCAGTTTGAGAACGACGGCACCATAGGATCGTCGATCATCAAGACTGTGAAGCGCGCGATGGCGGGCGAATATAGCCGCGAACTTTCGGTCAAAGTCTTTGCCGGTCAGGCCAACCTCATCAGCCTTGGGTTCCGGCAGGGCGGCGCGCCGGGGTTTGGCTTGCGCCGGATGCTCGTCGATCAGGCAGGCACGTCAAAGGGCGAATTATCGCGCGGGCAGCACAAGAGCATTGCCACCGACCGCGTCATTCTTGTGCCTGGCCCCGATGCCGAGATCGCCATCGTCCGCGACATCTACCGCGACTTTGTGATCGGCGACAAAAACGAACGCGAGATCGCCCGCCGGTTGAACGAGCGCGGCATCCTCTCGGACCTTGGCAGGCCGTGGACGCGCGGCACGATCCACGAAATCCTCATCAACGAAAAATATGTTGGCAACAATGTCTGGGCGCGGACATCATTTAAGCTCAAACGCCAGCATATCCAGAATGCCCCTGAAAACTGGGTGCGGTCAGACGGCGCGTTTGCGCCCATCGTCGAGCGCACCCTGTTCGACCGCGTTCAAACGATCATTGCCGCCCGTTCGAGCCGTCTGACCGACGACGAAATGCTCGAACAGCTTCGCGCGATTTATGGCAAAAACGGGTGTCTGTCGGGACTGATCATCGACGAGACCGAAAATTGCCCGTCGAGCAGTGCCTTTCATGCGCGCTTTGGCAGCTTGCTTCGGGCTTATTCACTGGTCGGCTTCACGCCCGACCACGATTATCGCTATATCGAGATCAACCGCTCGCTTCGCCGGTTTCATAGCGTCGTCCTCGATGACGTCCTCAAGGGAATCGACGCCTCCGGCGGCAGAGTCGTCCAGCACCCGTTGACCGACCTGTTGACGATCAACCGCGAATTCACTGCGACCATCGTCATTGCCCGGTGCAAACTGACGACCACGGGATCGGCTCGCTGGAAAATCCGCCTCGATACGGCGCTCAAGCCCGATCTGACCGTCGCGATCCGCATGGATGCGCGCAACGAGCGCCCGCATGACTTTTACGTCTTGCCGCGTCTCGACATGCGCGAAGCCGTCGTTCGGATGGCCGAGCATAACGGTCTGTCGCTCGATGCTTATCGGCATGATTCGCTCGACGCGCTTTATGCCCTGACCTCGCGATCCACTTTGCGCCGCGCCGCATAATGGCCGCGACACCGGCAAAGCGCGTCGAGATGATCCCCATTGCGCGGATCACCGTGCTCAATCCCCGGATGCGCAACAAACGCGTGTTCAAGGACATCGTGACCAATATTGCCGAGGTCGGCTTGAAACGACCGATCACCGTGACCCAGCGCACCGAGGCCGACGGCGCGCATTATGATTTGGTCTGCGGTCAAGGCCGACTGGAGGCGTTTCAGGCGCTTGGGCAAACGACCGTCCCTGCCTTTATCGTTGTCGCCGATCCCGATGATTGCCTTGTCGCGAGCTTGGTCGAGAATTGCGCGCGGCGGCAGCATCATGCCGTCGATTTGCTGCAAGACATCGGCGCGATGCGGAAACGCGGTAATTCCGATACCGAAATCGCCCGCAAAACCGGCCTGTCCTACGACTATGTCCATGCCGTTGCGCGCCTGCTGGAACGCGGAGAACAGCGATTGTTGCGCGCGGTCGAAGCCGGATATTTGCCGATCAGCGTTGCGATGCAAATTGCCGAAGCCGACGATCAGGGCGTTCAAGCCGCGTTGCACGAGGCCTATGAAAACAAGCTTTTGCGCGGACGCAATCTGCTTGCCGCACGGCGATTGGTCGAGTTGCGCCAGCATGGCCGAAAACCACAAAATGCCATAGCCGAACGTAAAAAGTCGCGGCTGTCATCCGAAGGGTTGGTGCGGGCGTTCGAGGAAGACACCGAACGCAAACGGCTCATGGTCAAACGCACGCAGGCCGCCCGAAATCGCCTTCTGTTCATCACCGAGGCCTTGCGCCAACTCGCCAACGATGACGTGTTCATGGCCCTGATCGAGGACGAGGATCTGGCGTCGCTGCCCGAACGATTGAACGCCCGTATCGAGAGCTTTCCGGTCGGCGCACCATGACCAAGGCCATCGCCATCCCGCTCGTCCAGCTCGGATTTGAACTGACCAGTCTGCGTATCGCGATCAAGGACATCGAGCCGCTACGCCCGATGACGGCGGCAATCCGCAAGTCGCTCAAGTTCGGTCAGATTGAGGCGTCGATCCATGAAGTCGGCGTGATCGAACCGCCGGTCGTCTTTCGCAAGGTGGACGATGTCAACAGCTTTCAACTGCTTGACGGGCATATCCGCATCGAGGTGATGAAGGAGCGCGGCGATACCGAAGTCGTCTGTCTGATCGCCATCGAGGACGAAGCCTTTACCTACAACAAGCGCATCAGCCGATTGGCAACGATTCAGGAACACAAGATGATCCGGATCGCGCTGGACAAAGGCGTACCCGAGGAAAAACTGGCGCGCGCGCTCAATGTCGACATCGCCAATATCCGCCTGAAGAAGCAGCTGTTGGACGGCATTTGCGATGAGGTGGTGAAGCTCTTTCAGGACCGGCACATTCCGATCAACACCTTCCGCGAACTCCGACGTTTGGTGCCGATGCGCCAGATCGAGGTGGCGTCGGGCATGATTAGCATGAACCGCTTTTCATGGTCGTTCGCCAAATCATACGTTGCCTCGACGCCGCAAAACCTGCTCGTGCCCGGGGAACGGAAATCGGGCAAAGGCCTGACCGACGACCAGTTGGAACAGATGGAGCGCGAGTCCGCCAATCTCGACCGCGAGTTCAAGCTCATCGAAAAGGATTACGGTGTCGATCACGTCGATCTGGTGCTGGCGACGGGCTATTTGACCCGTCTGATCGATAACGTCCGCGTCGTGCATCATCTGGCAAAATTCCACCCCGAGATATTGGCCGAGTTCCAGAAGATCGCGCAGATTCGGGCGGCGGCTTGATCTGAGGTCAGCCGTCGTTGTTGCGCTCAGATTGACGAAGCAAGGATCATATTGGCGGCTTGGCTGTTTCGGTGCTTAGCTTGGCGTTCGTTGCGATTGCCGCGTTTTCAGACACCCTTTCCTGACCGCACGCGGTCGCGCGCCAATGTCCGGCCCGCGCCGGTTCGCTGCGCTCACCCGTGTAGGACATGACGCCCGCCCCTGTCCGTGCGGTCTATCGGGTGGTGCAACGCGCCAAACCCAAACGAAAGGAATTTATCATGGCACGCACTAACACCGCCGCACCCACTGAAACCAACGCGCCCGCTTTTCAGGCCTGGCATGTCACCAACAAAGGCGAAAGTTCGTTCTGGACCAAGGTTGGCGCCGCATGGCATCACCGCGACGGCAAGGGCCTCTCGCTGCAACTCTCGGTCATCCCGATGAACGGTCAGATCGTGCTGCGTCAGCCGCTTCCGAAGACCGACGATCAAGGGGCGCGCGCATATCGCGCCCCTGCGCCGGACTTAGCAAAATCGCCTTTCGAGCTATCGACTTCCCTATTACTCAGTGATAGGGAAAAGGCATGCGGGTGTTCAAAGGCAAACAGTTCAGCCGTTGGGCGACCGGAGAAGCGATCAGCGATGACGACCTGTGCCAAGCAGCAGCCGAGGCATTCGCGGGTCAATATGATGCCGATCTGGGCGGCTATCTGTTCAAGAAGCGGATTGCCCGCAGCGATGGCGGAAAGTCTGGTGGCTATCGGACGATATTGGGTTTCAGAAAGTCGGACGCGAAGCGGATTTTCTTTCTCTACGGGTTTCCCAAGAATGTGCGGGCGAACATCACAACGAGGGAGCGGAGCGCGCTTAGTGCGAACGCTTCGGCCTTGATCGATGCGACAGACCGACAAATTGACGACCTGAAAGTCAGAGGAACGATTGTGGAAATGGAGTGCGGGAAATGAGCGACATACTGGATATGGCCCACGACATGGCCAAGGATATCCATGCCGTCGGGGCTATGGATGCGATCACGATGCGAATGATGGACGAGCTGTGCCTGCCGAAGAAGCGGACATTCAGCGCCGCCGATGTTCGACGCATCCGAGGCCGGACGCGGATGAGCCAGCCCATTTTTGCTGTCATGGTGGGCGTTGGCGCGAGCACCGTCGCTCAGTGGGAGCAGGGCAACAAGAAACCGAGCGGGGCTTCGGCGCGCTTGCTCGACGTCATCGACCGCAAGGGCATCGAAGCGATTGCGTAATGGGCGTAGCCGAGCGTTGCCGCAGCGCCTAAGCCATGCACTCACGTTCGAGCAACGCTGCCCAAGCGCATAAGGCTTCCGCCCGATCCTCGAATATCTCCGACTTGTTGTAAATCCGGCTGATCTTGGACGTCGTGGCGGTCGCAACATGGTTGAGAATCCGGTCGGCAACCGCCTGATTGATCTTCAACTTGTCGCAAGCCAGCGTCGTAAATGTCGTCCGCAGGTCATGCACCGTCCAGTGCGGCATGTCTGACTGTTCGGTTCCAGCTTCGCGTTCTGCTGCGCGCCGGTTGATGGCAATCGTCTTGTCCAGCCTTCGTTTAGCTTTGGTGAAGCCCGAAACCGGCGTGTCGCTCGTCATGCTGAAGACGTAAATGCTCGACGGCGGCCGGGCCGGATCGACAAGGACATTCTTGATGATCGACCGCGCCAGCGGTGACAACGCCACACGAAGCGCATGACCGTTTTTGGTTCGTGCCGACGGCAACGTCCAGACCGCTCCACCGGGGTTGTCGTCGTTGCCCAGGTCGAGTTCGTTCAAGGTCATAGCGGCGAGTTCTTCGCGGCGCATCGGTATCGTAATGAGCAGATGATAGAGCGGGCCGAAAGGGTAGCCCAGCGACGACGCAGCGACCCAGATTTCGCGCAGTTCCGCAATCGAATGGCGGCGGTCGCGCTCATTTTCCTTGGCGGGCTTTTTGATGGTGGCGGCAGGGCTAGCGTCGATAATTTCCTCGACGACGCACCAATTGAAGAACGCCTTCGCATAGGCAAGGCCACGGTTCGCCGCCATCGGCGCTTTGATTGCGTGGTTGCGGATAGGTTCCGCCACGTCAGCACGGACAATCGAAGCAATGTCGCGATCCGCGAGCGAACGCAAAATGCCGGAATTGCCATCGAGCGCACGCCGCACCGCGTCACCGTGCCGCAATTGGCTGAGCTTCATTGCCTGATATTGATCGAGGACATTGCGAACGGTCCTGCGACGGGCCGCAGCTTGCGCTGCTTGGCGCACCGCTTCGCGTTTGGTTTCGTTGGGATCGATCCCCTGAGCAACTTCCAGTTTTTTGGCTTGGGCTGCTTTGCGCGCATCGGAGATGCCCATCGACGGCCAAACACCGAGCTTGATGCGGCTGCGCTTGCCATTCGCCAATCGAGTCCCGAGCATCCATGTTGCCGATCGCTCGCCTGCACGAATACGAAGCCCGGTTTCCCGGTCGTCGATCAGCTCGAATTGCTTGCCCGTGACGCTGCGAGCGCGCATGACCAACGCATCAATCGAGTGCTTGTTTAGGGCATCAGAGGCGGTTCGTTTCATGGAGCCAATTCCTATAGGCTCCATATAGGCTCCATAGAATCGCAGGGCAACATAATATGAAATCTGAACCACGTTGATCGAAGGTGGACATGGCCCGCTGACTATATGCATATAAAACAACGATAAAAATAATGGAGCGACGGACAGGAATGAGCAAATTTGAACGACAATGAACACCCAAAAAATGTCACTTGAACAAACTCTTAATCAGCGGGTCCTTGGTTCGAACCCAAGTGTGTCCACCATATTTGTCAATCACTTACTTGTTGTGGCGACGATGCCGCGCTGGACATGCGACGCATCACAATGCGAACCCCGGAAATTTGAGCACATTGTTTTTCGGGTCCCGATTGCCAGTGCGCTCGTGCAGCCACCGGCCGACATAATATTGT
>JAYWFN010000317.1:0-6716 GCA_043778785.1 Sphingomonas sp.
TTTCGGGGACCGCTACCGTCACGAGCCCCGCACCGATGCGGGCAGCGGCGCGAGCGGCCAGCCGCGCCGCTCCCGTCTTGGGATAGCCGCCCATGATCAGGGCATGGCCGCGATCATATTTATGCATATCGCGTGACAGGGTCGGCAATCGGCTGCGCCAGAGAGCAGGGTTATTGTCATCGCATCGAACAGCCATCAGTGTGCCAGTATCAGCGGCATTGCCGAACGCAACAGCGTTGACCGCGATATCTCCACCGCCAATGCTGACCCTAAACGGCCGTTCCGACGAGTCGACCGATCGCTGCCGTCAGCGCCATCGCCAGGGCGCCCCAGAATGTTACGCGCAGCACCGCCTTGCTCATCGGTGCGCCACCTGCGCGGGCACCAATCGCGCCGAGCAAGGCCAGAAACGCCAGCGAACCGATCGAGACGATTACCGCAAGTCGTTCCACCGGCGCGATGATCACCATCAGCATCGGCATTGCTGCGCCAACCGTAAACGTCGCTGCCGAAGTCAGCGCTGCCTGAATGGGGCGTGCCGTCGTGATCGCCGAAATACCCAGCTCGTCGCGGCTGTGCGCGTCCAGCGCATCGGTTGCCATCAATTGGGCAGCAACCTGCGCGGCAGTTTCGCGATCAAGACCACGATCAACATAAATCTGCGACAACTCGGCATGTTCGGCGTCCGGGTTGTTGGCAAGCTCCGCTGTTTCGCGGGCAATGTCGGCGCGTTCGGTGTCGGCTTGCGAGCTAACCGAAACATATTCACCTGCCGCCATCGACATGGCCCCGGCAACAAGCCCGGCCGCGCCTGCAATCATGATTGCGCCACGTCCCGGTGATGCCGCCGCCACGCCCACGATCAGACTTGCCGTCGAAACGATGCCATCATTGGCGCCAAGCACAGCGGCACGCAGCCAGCCAACGCGGGCAACAAGGTGACGCTCTTTGTGGATGTGCAGTCGTGTCATGATCAAATCCAATCCGCGTTGCGATTATCGGCTTGTCGTCCCGCAACGGGTATCAGGCAAACTACGGAGTCTGGCGCTGCACTAGTCCGCGGATTTGTTCCCGGTCATTTCGGCTTTTGGATTGGAGCCATAAGCATTGTCACTGATCATGCCGGGCTGGACCAGCAAGACCAGCAAGACCACCGAGCCAAGCAAAAGCGCCAGCGCCGGAATAACGCCCTGCGCGCCTGAATCCACGCTGATCAGCCACGCGCCATAAGGAAGGCCGAACAACAGCATCCACCCGCCCGAGCGGCCAATATCATGCAGCCGCCGGATGCCGACCGTGGTCGCAGGCACGAACAGGATCAACGTCGTTATAAGCGTGAGTGGCCCCATGCCAACGGCAAGCGTTGCTTGTGACGTCGCTGCATCAATATAGCCCGTCAGCATCTGCACGATCATCGCAGCAAGCCAGAACAGCCAGAATTCGGTCCGCCGCGAGCGGCCCGATACATCTGTCATCCGCCGGAATGGCACCAAAATCCATCGCATCATTTATTCCAATCGGTTTAGTTACGTGGCGCTTGTCGGCGATAGCTGAGCGCTTCAGCCACATGAATACGCCTGACATCGGCGCTGCCGCCAAGGTCGGCGATCGTCCGCGCCACCCGGAGGATGCGCGTATAACCACGCGCCGACAAGCGCATCGCTTCGGCAGCTTGGGCGAGCAAGCGGCGGCCGGGCTCGTCGGGCGTGGCATGTTCCTCGAGCAGCTTGCCATCGACTTCGGCGTTGGTCCGTGGGCCATCAGGGCCATAGCGCGAAGTCTGAACCGCCCGTGCAGCGGCGACCCGCGCGCGCACCTCGACACTGCCCTCGGCCGGTGGCGGCAGGACGAGGTCGGCAGCACTCACGGCCGCGACATCGACATGCAAATCGATTCGATCCAGCATCGGCCCCGATACTTTCGCCTGATAATCGGCGGCACAGCGCGGCGCCCGCGAGCAGGCGAGCGCGGCGTCGCCCAGATGCCCGCAACGACAGGGGTTCATCGCCGCAATCAGCTGCACCCGCGCCGGAAACGTCACATGCGCATTGGCCCGCGCCACACTAACGGTGCCGGTCTCGAGCGGCTGGCGCAGCGAATCGAGCACCGCGCGCTGGAATTCGGGCAACTCGTCGAGAAACAGGACGCCGAGGTGCGCCAGACTGACTTCGCCGGGCTTCACTTTCAAGCCACCGCCCGTCAGCGCCGCCATCGAAGCGCTATGGTGCGGCGCACGAAAAGGCCGGGTGCGCACCAGTCGCCCGTTGTTCAACGCGCCCGCAACGCTCGCCACCATCGACACTTCAAGCGCTTCGGCCGCGGTCAGATCGGGCAATATCCCCGGCAAACACGATGCCATCAGCGATTTCCCCGCACCCGGCGGCCCACACATCAACAGATTATGGCCGCCCGCCGCTGCGATCTCCAAAGCGCGCTTCGCCGTTTCCTGCCCCTTCACTTGACGCAGGTCGGGGCCGTGCTCGCGCTCGTCGGCAACGCCAGCCTCAGGCGGCGGCAACAGCGCCTGTCCCTTGAAGTGATTGAGCAGGCTCAACAAATCGGGCGCAGCGATCACTTCGATCTGCCCTGCCCAAGCCGCCTCCGATCCCTGAACGGCAGGACAGACCAGCCCGCTGCCGATCTCCGAGGCATGCAGTGCCGCGAGCAAAACGCCGGGTGACGCCGCCACACGCCCGTCGAGGCCAAGTTCGCCGACCACGACATAGCTCGACAACGTCTCGGCATCGACGATCCCCATCGCGCCGAGCAGCGCCAGCGCGATCGGCAGGTCATAATGCGACCCTTCCTTGGGCAAATCGGCGGGCGACAGGTTCACCGTGATCCGCTTGGGTGGCAACGACAGGCCGAGCGAGGCAATCGCCCCGCGCACGCGTTCGCGGCTTTCGGCCACCGCTTTGTCGCCTAGGCCGACAACATTGAAATTGGGGACACCGGCGATCAGCGAACATTGCACTTCGACAGCGCGCGCTTCGAGGCCGAGATACGCGACCGTCGGTACTGTTGCGACCATTAACCCTGCGCCCCTGACTCAAAGAATGATCTACTGCCATAACAGCAGCCTTGCCAAGCCGTCCGTTGCTAACCACATGCTCTTCATGAAATTGGGTAGCCGCTGGCGGATGTATGAACGCAAACCGGCCGTCCGTGTGACGCTGTTTGTGCTCGGCATTTTCCTGATGATCATTTCGCCGATCATTGGTGCGCTGCCAGGTCCCGGTTTTATTATCGTGTTTCCGCTTGGCCTTGGTCTCACGCTCAAATATTCGCGCTGGGCAAAGCGGCGCTATGTTCATTTCAAGCGGCGCTGGCCCAAACACGGGTCTTGGGCCGATTGGGGACTGCGCCGTGCCAGCGCCAAACGCCGGGCCGCCCTGAAGCGCCCGGAAACCTTGAAGCACCCAGAAAGATGAGAGTCCGGAATTGACTTTCGCCCCCGCCCCTCATATGCGCTCCCCCAGCGGCCGTTCCTCGCGGGGCGGCCTTTTCTTTTCAAAGTTTTGAATCAGGGCATGAGCGATGAAGCGCACCTTCCAGCCGAGCAACCTCGTCCGCGCACGGCGTCACGGATTCCGTCACCGGATGTCGACCGTGGGCGGCCGCGCCGTGATCCATGCCCGCCGTGCGCGCGGTCGCAAGAAGCTGTCGGCCTAATCACCATTTCGAATCGGCGGGATTTTCTCGCTGCCAATTCAGCAAAACGCGCACCGATGCCGGGGTTCGTGCTGCTGATTCGCGACCGCGCCGATGGCGATCCGCTCAAGCGCGTTGGCTACACCGTCACCAAGAAAATCGGCAACGCTGTCGTCCGCAACCGGATGAAGCGCCGCTTCCGCGAACTCGCGCGCGACGTGATCGCATCGCAGGGTGCAGCGGGCAGCGACCATATCCTGATCGGTCGCATGGGCGCCATCGACCGCGATTTCGCGACTCTGCGCGCTGATCTCGCCAAAGCTGTGCAGAAATTGGCGCGATGACCCAACAAATACCGTTCACCCTGAGCCTGTCGAAGGGCTGTCCTTCTTTGGGGCCGTTGCATAAGAAGAAGGACAAGGCTTCGACAAGCTCAGCCCGAACGGGTATATTAGGATCACTTCTCATCGCCATTGCCCGCGCATGGCAATTTGGCCCGTCGCGCATCCTGCCGCCATCGTGCCGTTATCTGCCGACCTGTTCGGCCTATGCCATCGAAGCGATCAGCAAACACGGCGCAGGTCGTGGCGGCTGGCTTGCTTTTCGCCGGATCGCCCGATGCCACCCGTGGGGCGGGCATGGTTATGATCCGGTTCCGTGATTTTGGGGAATTAGAAAACCGTGGATAATCAGCGTAACATGATCCTCGCCGTCGTTCTGTCGGCGCTCGTCCTGTTTGGCTGGAGCGCCGTATCGGAGCGCTTCTTCCCAACTCCCAAGCCCGCGGTCACGCAACCCGCCAATGGCAACGCACCCGTGGCTTCGGGCAGCAACGCCCCGGCCCCCGCCTCTGTCGCGAAAGTTCAGGATCGCGCGCAAACCATCGCGTCCACGCCGCGTGTTGCCATCCGAACGCCAAAGCTGACAGGATCAATCAACCTGACGGGCGCGCGGATCGACGATCTCGTGCTGACCGCGCACCGCGAAACGATCGCGAAAGACGCGCCGCCCGTTCGCCTGCTTTCACCCGGCGGCACGGCGAACGCTTATTATGCGGGCTTCGGCTGGTCGGGCGATGGTCTCGCCGCGCCTGGTCCTGCGACTGTGTGGCAAGCCGACGGCACCGCGCTCACCCCGACCACACCGGTCACGCTGCGCTGGACCAACCCGACCGGCCAGACCTTCGCAATCAAGCTCTCGGTTGACGCGAACTATATGTTCACGGCGGAACAGACTGTCAGCAACGCCGGCGCCGCCCCCGTCGTCGCGCGCACCTATGCCTATGTCAGCCGCGATGGCGTTGGCAAAGATCCAGATACTTGGACCAACCATGTCGGTCCAATCGGTGCCTTCAACGGCACGGTAAACTACAGCGTCAATTACAAAGACCTCGACACCGTTGGGCCTGGTGGCACGCGCTTCCAGTCAAAGGGCGGCTGGATGGGCTTCGGCGACCATTTCTGGCTCGCCGCACTCGTCCCGCCACAGGATGCGAGCGTCGATACTGGCTTCCGCGCAGCG
The DNA here is from genome assembly GCA_043778785.1 of Sphingomonas sp. Lineage (GTDB taxonomy): Bacteria > Pseudomonadota > Alphaproteobacteria > Sphingomonadales > Sphingomonadaceae > Sphingomonas_O. The sequence continues at coordinate 5,173 of JAYWFN010000317.1, forward strand.
GGGAAAACCTATCAGGCCGACTATGCACTTGCCCCCGCCACGATCGCGCCGGGTCAGCAAAAAGTCGTCACCTCGCATTTCTTTGCCGGTGCCAAAGAAACCAACATCCTCGACAAATATGAAGACAATCTCGCCATTACCCATTTCGGCAAAGCGATTGATTGGGGCTGGTTCGAGATCGTCGAAAAGCCGATTTTCAAGTATCTCGACTGGTTGTTCCGCATGACGGACAACTTCGGTCTCGCCATCATCCTGCTGACAGTCACGGTGCGCGGCCTGATGTTCCCCATCGCGCAAAAGCAATTCGCGTCGATGGCCGCGATGCGCGTCGTCCAGCCCAAGATGAAAGCGCTTCAGGAACGCTACAAGGATGACAAGCCTCGTCTGCAACAAGAAACGATGGCGCTCTATAAATCCGAAAAGATAAATCCGCTGGCCGGTTGCGCGCCGATCCTGCTTCAGATCCCGATCTTTTACGCGCTCTACAAGGTTCTGATGCTGACCATCGAAATGCGGCATCAGCCGTTCGTGGCTTGGATCAAGGATTTGTCCGCGCCCGATCCCTTCTTCTTTGGCCTCTTCCCCGATCTTGGCTTGCCTGCGTTCCTCGCCATCGGCATCCTGCCGATCATTGTCGGCATCACCCAATATGTGCAGTTCAAGCTGAACCCCGCTCCCATGGACCCGACGCAGGAGCAGGTCTTCAAGATCATGCCGTTCGCGCTGATCTTCGTGATGGCGCCCTTTGCGGCGGGTTTGCAGGTTTACTGGATGACGACCAACCTGCTCACCATCCTGCAGCAGAAACTGCTCTATGCGCGCTATCCGGGTCTTGCCGCGCCGGTGGTGAAGTAAGTGGACGAGGAAACCATCGAATCCGCGCGAAAACTCTTTTCAGGCCCCGTCACGTTCCTGAAATCAGCGCCAACACTCGAATTTCTCCCCGATCCCGACTTCCCCGAAGTCGCGTTTGCAGGCCGCTCGAATGTCGGTAAATCCTCACTGCTCAATGCGCTGACCAACCGCAATTCGCTTGCCCGCACTTCGAACACGCCGGGCCGGACACAGGAGCTGAACTTCTTCGATGTCGGCGATCCGCCTGCGCTGCGGCTCGTGGACATGCCCGGCTATGGCTTTGCCGAAGCGCCCAAGGACATGGTCAAGCGCTGGCGTTTCCTCATCAACGATTATCTGCGCGGACGGCAAGTGCTCGGTCGCGCCTTCGTCCTGATCGACAGCCGCCACGGCATCAAGACGGTCGATGACGACATCATGGACATGCTCGACAAGGCGGCGGTCAGCTATCACCTCGTCCTGACCAAAGCCGACAAGATCAAGGCGACCGAACTCGAAGCGGTCACCCAGCGCACCACCGACAGCGCGTGCAAACGCCCCGCCGCGCACCCGACAATCTTCGTTACGTCGAGCGAGAAGATGATGGGGATTGCCGAATTAAGGGCAGCGGTATTGGATGCTGTCACCTGAGAAAATAACCGCAGTGCTGAGCTTGTCGAAGCACGGTTCACGCACCAAACCGTGCTTCG
>JAYWFN010000318.1:0-2788 GCA_043778785.1 Sphingomonas sp.
CGCTTAAAGAGCCGCGCCCGTCGGTCCCGATCATCAGATTGGGCAAATCTCCATTGTGCGCGCCCATCGGATTATCGCGTCCGTGCATTTTCATCGCCGGGTTCCAATGCGCCTTGGCGCTAGCAAAATCGGGCGCATCGCATTTGCCGACATCATGGATATGCACGCCATGCACGCCGGGCATAAGGCCAACGGCATTAACGGTCAGGCGCATCCCGCCATCGCCAAGCCTGAGCATCGCCTGCCCGCGATCCGCCCCGTCTGCCGCGCGAAGCTGTGCCACGACATCGTTCGGTGCAGAGGTGCGCGGTACGATCGTGCTGCAACCCGCCAATGCAAAGCCTATCAAAATCACGCTGCGCATGACATTCTCCCTTGTCGATCAGGTTGGTCGGCCCACACCATGATAGGCAAAGCCAAAACGAACAACATCTTTCGAATCATAAATGTTTCGCAGGTCGACGAGAATCTTCTCGTTCATCAAACCGGCGAGCCGCCCAAGATCGAGCGCGCGAAACGCATCCCATTCGGTCACGATGGCCACCGCATCTGCCCCGGCGGCCACAGCATAGGCATCCGTGCACATCGTCACGGCCGGCATCATCGGCGCGGCCAGATCCATGCCTTCGGGATCATAGGCTTTCACCTCGGCCCCGCCGTCGATCAGCGCTTGAACGATGGCCAGCGCGGGCGCATCGCGCATGTCATCGGTATTCGGTTTGAACGTCAGCCCGAGGATACCGACCGTCTTGCCGCGCACGTCGCCGCCCATTGCCGCGATGATCTTGCGCCCCATCGCCCGCTTGCGGCTGTCATTAACCGCCACCGTCGCCTCGACAATCCGCATCGGCACGCTGTGGTCGTCGGCTGTCTTGAGCAGCGCCAGCGTATCCTTGGGAAAGCACGATCCGCCATAGCCCGGCCCCGCATGCAGGAACTTCGATCCGATGCGATTATCCAGACCAATCCCGCGCGACACGTCTTTGACATCCGCACCGACTGCCTCGCACAGATCGGCAATTTCGTTGATGAACGTGATCTTGGTCGCAAGGAACGCATTGGCGGCATATTTGATCAGCTCGGCGGTCCGCCGTCCGGTGAACATCAACGGTGCCTGACCCAGCGACAGGGGACGATACACATCGCGCATCACCTGTTCGGCGCGCGCGTCTTCACAACCGATGACGATGCGGTCGGGCCGTTTGAAATCGCCGATCGCTGCGCCTTCGCGCAGGAATTCGGGGTTGGAGACAACCGCAACATCGACCCCGACCGCCACTTCGCGCAGGATGCGCTCGACTTCGTCACCTGTGCCGACCGGCACTGTCGATTTCGTCACCACCACGGTCGGCTTCTTGATCACCGCGCCAATGTCGCGCGCCGCCTGAAACACATAGCTGAGGTCGGCATGGCCATCGCCGCGCCGTGACGGCGTGCCGACCGCAATGAAAATCGCATCGGCATCTTCGGCAGCCGCCGCAAGGCTGACCGTAAACGACAGCCGACCCGCCGCAACATTGCTTCCCACCAGTGCGGCAAGCCCCGGCTCGAAAATCGGCATCTTGCCCGCCAGCAAGGCATCGATCTTGCCCTGGTCGAGGTCAACACAAACGACATCATGCCCGAAATCGGCAAAGCATGCGCCCGAAACCAGGCCGACGTAGCCCGCACCGATCATCGCAATTTTCATTATTCGCCCTCGAAAGTCCGGTTTCTCCCGCCCATAATCGCCAAGTCCTTGCGCGACCAGCCCCCGTGCCCTTATCGGCAGTCGCCATGACGACAATCGCACTCCTTCCCGGCGACGGAATCGGCCCCGAAGTCACGCGCGAAGCCGTGCGCGTCCTCGACACACTGGGCCTTGGCCTGACCTTCAACGAAGCCGATGTCGGCGGCGTGGCCTATCGCAAACATGGCCATCCGCTTCCCCCCGCAACGCTCGAAACCGCCCGTAGCGCCGACGCCATATTGTTCGGCGCCGTCGGTGACTTCGATCTCGACACGCTGCCGCGCGAACTCCGCCCCGAACAGGCCATTCTTGGTTTGCGCCGAGAGCTTGACCTTTTCGCCAATTTCCGTCCTGCCATCGTCTGGCCCGCGCTCGCCGATGCTTCCGCCATGAAACCCGAAATCGTTGCGGGGCTCGACATCCTGATCATCCGAGAGCTTACCGGCGACATTTACTTCGGCGCACCCAAAGGGATCACCGGCGAAAAGGGCAGCCGCGAAGGGTTTGACACCATGCGCTATACCGAAGCGCAGATTGCCCGTGTTGCGCATATCGCTTTTCAGGCCGCGCGCGCGCGCTCCAAACGCGTCACCTCGGTCGACAAGGCCAATGTCCTCGACACGATGCAGCTCTGGCGTGAGGTCGTGATCGAAGTCGCTGCCGATTACCCCGACATCGCGCTCGACCATATGTATGTCGACAATGCCGCGATGCAGTTCGTCAAAAGCCCGAAGCAGTTCGATGTCATCCTGACGGGCAATATGTTCGGCGACATCCTCTCGGATCAGGCATCGATGCTGACCGGCTCGATCGGGATGCTGCCCAGCGCCTCGCTCAACGCTGCTAACTTCGGGCTTTACGAACCGATCCACGGCTCGGCACCCGACATTGCGGGCCAAGACATCGCAAACCCGCTGGCGACGATCCTGTCCGCCGCAATGATGCTGCGCTTCAGCCTCAACAATGCGCCCGCCGCCGACCACATCGAACGCGCCGTGCAATCCGTGCTCGAAGCGGGCCACCGCACCCGCGACCTTGGCGGCAGCGTCGGCACCCGCG
>JAYWFN010000319.1:0-2784 GCA_043778785.1 Sphingomonas sp.
TCGCGGGAATGACGGGTTTAGGCCGAACTACCCCCGCACTGCCGACGAAAGCAGCTGCGCCGTAACCGGATAGCCGCGATCCTCGGGGATACACAGATACCGCTCGCCATCGCGCATCTCGAAAAACGGTGTGATCTTTTCAGGCGCAATAACCGCAACCTCCGCGCGCGCTGCGTCGAGGGATCCGAGTTTTGCCAACCGTTCGAGATTGCGCCGGGTCGGGAAGATGACGTGGACGCGCCCCGCATCGGCATCGTCGAGCACGCTTTGCGCCGTGCCCCAGAACAGCCGGACATTCTCGGTCGCGTCGACACTGGCCATCGCGGCGCCTTCGGGCATTCGCGCCATGTAAAAGCGCGTATCGAAATTGCGTGTTTCGCGCATATTCGGGCGCCAGCGGGCAAAGCAGGTGAGCACGGACGGATCCAGCGTCAGCCCTGCTGTCGCAATAATATCGCTGAACACCATGCCCTTAAGCAACTGCGCGCGCATCGCGGCGAGCAGCGCGGCATCGGGCAGCGGGTCAAAGCCAACCGCAACACCGGCTTCCTCGATCGTCTCGCGGATCGCGGCAATCCGCGCCGCAGCGTCGTCGGGGTCGAGACCGGGGAAATGCGTGGCCAGCAGCCGGTCGCCTTCATCAACACGCCCGCCGGGGAAAACAATTGCCCCCGCCGCAAATGCCATTGTTCCTGCGCGCTCGACGAACAAATGCTCGGCGGCGCCCGCCCCACTTTCGCGGAACAGGACAAGCGTGGCAGCGGGAATGGCGTCGTCGGTCATGCCCCCTCGCCTAGCCGCAACATTGCCAGCGTGCAAAGCGCGTGGCAGCACAGCAGCATGGATTTGATCAGCGTTATCGGCACGGCCGCCAGCCTCAGCCTGCTTTCGGGCTGGCGCGTTTATTTGTGCGTGCTGGCGACCGGCATCGCGATGCGTTTCGGCTGGATTGCTCTGCCCGAACATTTGCACGGGCTGCAAGTGCTGGCCTCCCCGTGGGTGATCGGTGCGGCGGGGATTGGCGTTCTTGCCGAGTTTCTCGCGGACAAGGTCGCGTGGATCGACTCGCTGTGGGATGCGGTTCACACCGCGATCCGCCCGGTCGGTGGGGCGCTGCTTGCGCTTGCCGTGGTCGATGCCAATGACCCGACATGGCAGGTCGTCACATTGCTGCTCGGTGGCGGCGCGGCCTTGATGGGGCATGCTGCGAAAGCCGGATCGCGCGCGGTGGTCAATGCCAGCCCCGAACCGTTCAGCAATGTCGTCGTCTCGACCGGTGAGGATATGACCGCGACGGGTTTGCTTGTGGCAGCGATTGCGAGCCCGGTGCTGGCCATCATCATCGCGGCGGTTGTTGCCATCGGGTCGGTCACATTAATCGTCATGGTGCGGCGGTTGTTGAAGAAACTGATGCCGGCGACGGGGTGAAGGTTACAAAGGTTACACTATGAGCCACCCACGAAGTGGCAACCCAAACCGTAGTCCTGAGCTTGTCGAAGGGCGGTTCACGCGCCGAATCGTGCTTCGACAGGCTCAGCACTGCGGTCACCCCCGATCACGCACGCACCGTCAGCACTTCGATCACGACATGATGCAACAATCCGTCCCAAACCGACGAGACCAGCACCAAATCGGCGACGAAATGCCCGTCCATCGGCAGATCAACATCGGGCAGCGCGTCGATTAGCGTCGCCGAGGCCGCGCAGATAAACGACAATTCATGCCGCATGCCGACAAAGGTCGCGCTGGCCCAGTCGCGTGTTTTTGCAGCGACATCGTCGAGCGGGCCGAGATAATCGGCCAGCGCGTCGATTAGCGCGCGGTGTGCGGGGCGGGTCACGCGCTGCGCTCCGCAATGAAAGCGATGATGCGCTTGGCCACACGCGGCCCGATTTCACGGCCGCGCCGCATGTCATGCACCAGCCGTGGATCACGCACCGCTTCGCGCCCGAAGCGCGTTGCAGGCGTGCCCGATGCTTTCAGATAAGCCTCAATTTGTTTGCGCAAATGCACCGTCCGACTCCCTCGATTCGTCAACTAGGAATTTTCCTATTTCAAGAGCATTTTCCTACTTGTCTAGGCGTTTTCCTATTGCTATGTCATTTTTATGGTTGACGCGCGCGATACTCTCGAACGGCTGATGAACGACCGTGGTGACAGCAGTGTCGCACTCTCGCGGCTGCTCGGGCGCAATGCCGCTTATGTGCAGCAGTTCATCAAACGCGGCGTGCCGCGCAAACTGGATGAGGAAGACCGGCGGACGCTGGCGCGCTATTATGGCGTGCCCGAAGCGGTGCTGGGTGGCCCCGTCGAAACCCCGCCCGCGTCGGCCATCCGCAAACGCAGTGGCCTGATTTCAATTCCACAGATGTCGGTCGGCGCATCAGCGGGGCCGGGTGCGCTGCCCGATAGTGAACGGGTCGAAGCGCGCTTTGGTTTCGATGCCGGGTGGCTGCGGCGGCTGACCGCGACGACCGACATGGTCTCGGCAATCCGCGTCGAAGGCGATTCGATGATGCCGACGCTGGCCGACGGCGATGACATTCTCGTTGATCGCGGCGACGCCGGCGACCGGCTGCGCGACGGGATATACGTGATCCGCATCGATGATGCGCTCAATGTGAAACGGCTGGCGGTCAATCCCGCGGGACGCAGTGTTGCGGTGCGCAGCGATAATGCCGCTTACCCGAGCTGGCCCGATGTCCCCGCCGCGCGGATCGATGTGATTGGCCGGGTGATCTGGGTGGGGCGCAAAGTGGTGTGAGCTGAACCGGCAGAAAAGTG